>CAYYHX010000120.1:0-5531 GCA_964471835.1 uncultured Hungatella sp. | reverse complement strand
TAAATATTTCCAACAAGGAACTTTTAGAGAAGCTGCATTTGATGTCGAATGGCAAGCTGAAGCGATCCGCTGTCCTTTTGTTTTATCACGATCCTGCTGTTGTGCAAAACGGCAGCCATGTCCAAATAGGAAGATTCGGGGAAGGCGCAGACATACTGTATCAGGATATGCTGGAAGGATCTCTGATCACAACCGCCGATAAAGTGGTAGATCTGATTTTCCTGAAATATCTGAAGGCGAAGATTACTTTCGAACACGACAGGCGGATTGAAATTTATCCGTTTGCCAGAGAAGCGGTACGTGAGGCAGTCTATAACGCCATCATTCATAACTGCTATATGTATGGAAGCCCCATACAGATTCGGATTGAGGACGAGGAGATGATCATCAGCAACTGCTGTATCCTGCCGGAAGGCTGGACAGTGGATACTTTTATGAAGCCGCACAATTCCGTACCCTATAATCCCGATATGGCGAATGTATTTTATCGTGCCGGGTTTATTGAGCATTGGGGAAGAGGAATTCAGAAAATTTGCGAGGCTTGCAGAGAATTAGGTGCCGAACCTCCCGTGTACGAATTGATCGGGCATAGCTTGCGTGTGCATTTCAAGGCTTTTAAGGGCGCACAAATCGACCAGTTACAAAGTTCAAGCGGCCAAAATGGCGGATTAGATGGCGGATTAGATGGCGGATTAGATGGCGGATTAGCAGAAAAGATACTTGCGTTGATCCGTTCCGATGCCTCTGTGACTGTGCTGGAGATGGCAGAAGTATTACAAATCCCGAAAAGAACAATCGAACGGGAAATAAAGAAGCTGCGTGATAAGAAACGTATCGTGCGTGAAGGCGGCAACAGATATGGACATTGGAAAATTAACGAATAGTCTGAAATGAACTGTGAATGCTTTCAGTCGGAATCCTGCTTCAGCCGGCGGTTCAAGATTTGCACGGGCTTTAACCCGGGCAGCTATCTGCATGAGGTAAATCTTTGAGGTAAAATGGGGACGGCGCGGGATGCGAGGGAAACTGTCCGATTTTATCTACCCATCTCCAGTAAACTGTGCTATACTGTCCGTAACGCGGTGCGGGGAAACGACGCCAACGGCTTTTCGGCTTTTCCCCGCATACTGCCGCGTTACAGACGTCCGTTTCGCCGGACGTGCCTACGAAGGAGGAACATTTTATGGCAGACCGCAACCTCACCCTGCTGACGGATCTCTATGAGCTGACGATGATGCAGGGCTATTTCAAAGAACAGGAACAGAACGTGACCGTCATTTTCGACGCTTTCTACCGCAATAATCCCGGCGGCGGCAGCTACGCCATCTGCGCCGGGCTGGAGCAGGCCATCGACTATGTGAAGAACATCCATTTCAACTCCGAAGACATCGACTATCTGCGCTCCACCGGGCTTTTCGAGGAAGATTTTCTCAAATACCTGCGCGGCTTCCATTTCAGCGGCGATATCTACGCGATCCCGGAAGGCACCGTTGTATTTCCCAAAGAGCCGCTCGTGAAGGTCATCGCTCCCATCATGGAGGCCCAGTTCGTGGAGACGGCGCTTCTGAACATCATCAACCACCAGAGCCTGATCGCTACCAAAGCCTCCCGCGTGGTCCACGCGGCCCAGGGCGACGGCGTCATGGAGTTCGGGCTGCGGCGCGCGCAGGGGCCGGACGCGGGCATCTACGGCGCGAGGGCCGCGATGATCGCCGGCTGCGTCGCTACCTCCAATGTGCTGGCCGGGCAGATGTTTGACGTGCCGGTGCGCGGAACGCACGCCCACAGCTGGGTCATGAGTTTCCCGGACGAGCTGACCGCTTTCCGCACCTACGCCAATCTCTTTCCTTCCGCCTGCATCCTGCTGGTTGACACCTATGACACGCTGAAATCCGGCGTCCCCAACGCGATCAAGGTATTCACCGAGATGCGTGAGAGCGGCGTCCCGCTGACCTTCTACGGCATCCGCCTGGACAGCGGCGATCTGGCCTATCTCTCCAAGGAAGCCCGCAAGATGCTGGACGCGGCCGGATTTACCGACGCGGTCATCTCCGCCTCCAACGACCTCGACGAAACCCTGATCACGAGCCTGAAGCTGCAGGGAGCCGAGATCCACTCGTGGGGCGTGGGGACAAATCTGATCACCTCCGGGGACTGCCCGTCTTTCGGCGGCGTCTACAAACTGTCCGCCATCCGCGACGCGGCCACCGGTACATTTATCCCGAAGATCAAGATTTCAGAGAATGCCGAGAAGATCACCAATCCCGGCAACAAGGTCATCCGCCGCGTCTATGACCGGAAAAACGGCAAGATCATCGCTGACCTGATCTGTCTGGCCGACGAGGTTTACGATGAAAAGGATCCGCTGCTGCTCTTTGATCCGGTCGATACCTGGAAACGCACGAACCTGGACGGCGGCACTTATACGTTCCGCGAGCTGATGGTTCCCGTGTTCCTGGAAGGCCAGTGCGTCTACCAGTCCCCGAAGGTCATGGAGATCCGCGACTACTGCGCGAAGGAGATCTCCACGCTCTGGGAAGAATCCCTGCGTCTGGAGTTCCCGCACCGGATCCATGTGGATCTGTCGATGCCGCTCTGGAAGATGAAACAGGAACTGCTGGGTTCGAAACCCTGAGGCGCTTCGGCTTTCTCTACTTTATCCAGATACAGTCTTACAGGAGATACAGTCTTACAGGTTACGGTTCCGGGCGGGGCAGTTCCACCTCCCTGCTCCCGTACGGGTTCAACTCCCGTTGCCCGATATACTCATGGTAGGTCTGCGCCAGGTACAGCAAGGCACAGATCAGGATGTTGGCCGACCAGCTGGTTACAAGGCCTTTTTCAACCAGTCAATCAGATCTGTTTTTCGGTCGGCAGTACAGACGGCGGTACAGACAGCTGGCAGTGCGGACCATCGCAACAGTTCAGACGGTTGGAAAACAGGAACCAAAACATGCCTATAAATAAACTGAACGCATGTTTTGGTTCCTGTTCTTCCATCGGATGGCCATCCGATGCTTCCTGCGTTGCCAGCGGCCGCGCAGGAAAATATGCTGTCTGAACTGCTACAGAACAATGTTACAGAACAGTTGCCGGAGGATTCTGTCTCCTGTCCGGAATTATTCCACCTCAACTTCACCGCTGAGCCAGTCTTCGCCGCCCAGCAGTTCCCGGCTCCTTGCGTCCGGCTGGCTGCCGCCTGCGCAGACCGTATAGCGGCCGGCAAGCAAGACCCGGCTCCCGTCTTCCAGCACGGTTTCAAACGCTTCGCGGGGCAGTTCGAAAGGAACCGGAACGGTCTGACCGGCTGCAATCTGTACCCTTGCAAACCACCGCAGGCTGTGATGCGGCTGGTTTGCGCTGTCGAACCGGTCCATATATGCCTGATTCTTCCCGTTAGACGCCTTTTCCAGCGGCTGGCTGTCCACATAAACCTGAATCACCGCGGCGCCGTCCCTGCTGCTTAGGTTGGTGACCCGGATGCTGCCGCGCAGAAGCGGGGTCTCGGGGGCGGACACGACTGCTGCTTCCGTCTCGGGCGATGTTCCGGTCTCTGACATCTTTTCCGCCCCGGCCGCCTCCCTTGCCGTTTCCAGCCGCAGGTCATCGAAACGGAAACGGCTGTAACTGAGGCCGTACCCGAACGGGTAGAGCGGCTCCCCTTCCAGATAGCGGTAGGTCCGGCCCTTCATACGGTAATCCCGGAAATCGGGCAGCGTCCCGTCATGGTAAAATGTCACCGGCAGCTTCCCCGACGGGTTCACCTCGCCAAAGAGGATTTCCGCCAGCGCCCTTCCGCCCTGGGCGCCGCTGTACCAGCAGTCCAGGATGGCGGAACAATGTTCTTCTATGCCGCTTAGGTCAATCGCGCTCCCCGCGTTCAGCACCAGGACGACCGGCGTCCCCACCGCGCATACGGCTTCCATCAGGCGCCGCTGGCTTTCCGGCAGCAGGAGATCGGTCTTGTCCCTGCCCTCCCCTTCTCCTTCCAGCGAAGCGTCCAGACCCACGCAGAGGATCACCACGTCGCTGTGCCGCGCCACCGTCACCGCTTCACTGATCCGGTCGCCGGGTCGGGCATGACTGTCCATCCGGTCCTTCCACAGATGGCATCCCTCCGAATACAGGACGCGGATGCCGTCCTGTCCCGCTCCCCTGTCTCCCGCCGCTTCGCGGATCCCTTCCAGGTTTGTCACATATTCTGACGCGGTTCCGTGGTAATTCCCCGCCAGCACCGTCCGCAGGTCCGCCGTCGGCCCGATCACGCCGACCGTGCGCAGCTTCGACCGCTCAAGCGGCAGCAGACCGTCATTTTTCAGGAGCACCACGGACCGTCTGGCCGCCTCCAGGGATAGCAGGCGATGAGCCGGGCTGTCATTCTCCTCGTAGGGGATGCGGTTGAACTCGCACTCCGGGTCAAAAAGCCCCAGTTTCATCCGCGTCGTGAACAGGCGCACGGCCGCCCGGCGGATCTCCTCCTCCGAGACCAGCCCCTCCTCCAGCGCCTCCGGCAGGCTGCGGTAGGTCGAGCCGATATTCAGGTCGCAGCCATTGCGGAGCGCCAGGGCCGCCGATTCCGCGGCGGTGGCCGTCACCCCATGATGTTCATGGATATCACGGAGCGCCCCGGCGTCGGAGACCACATGACCCGTGAATCCCCATTTCTCCCGCAGGGTCTTCTGCAGGAGCGTCTCACTGGCGCAGCAGGGCTCGCCGTTGGTCCGGTTATACGCGCCCATGACCTCCTCCACACCGCCTTCCTGCACGGCAGCCCGGAATGCCGGCAGATAGGTCTCTTCCATATCCTTTGCCGTCGCCTGCGCGTCAAACGTATGGCGCTCCTTCTCCGGCCCCGAATGGACCGCGAAATGCTTGGCGCAGGCGGACGCTTTCAGGTATTTGCCGTCCCCCTGCAGACCCCGGATAAAGGCCACGCCCAGCCGCGAGGTCAGATACGGGTCCTCCCCGTATGTCTCATGCCCCCTGCCCCAGCGGGGATCGCGGAAAATGTTGATGTTCGGCGAACAGAACGTCAGCCCTTTGAAAATGTCCGTGTCGCCCTCGGCGGACTGGGCGTTGTATTTGGCCCGGGCTTCCGTGGCGATCGTTTCGCCGATCCGCCCCAAAAGCTCCTCGTCGAACATCGCCGCCAGCGCGATCGCCTGGGGAAAGACGGTCGCCGTCCCGGCATTGGCCACCCCGTGCAGGGCCTCGTTCCACCAGTTGTAGCCCGGGATGCCCAGCCGCGGGATCGGGGGCGCGTCGTGGCAGAGCTGGGAAATCATCTCCTCCACCGTCATCTGATCCACCAGTTCCTCCGCCTGACGGCGGAAATCCTGTTTTGTTTCCATCATGTTTCCTCCTGAATTGTTGAATCGCCAGGCATTTCTCTCCCATAGTCCGGATACGATGCCCGCCGCTCAAAGCTGCATCCTGCAATATGCTGTTTTATTCTTCCGAACAGATCTCAGCGATGTGCTCCTCAAACCGCGGGAGAACCAGTTTCATCCCTTCCAGGTTCAGATGGCTGA
>CAYYHX010000119.1:0-5538 GCA_964471835.1 uncultured Hungatella sp. | reverse complement strand
CCTCTGTCCCGGCGGCTGAAACCGTTGTCTCCTCCGCAGGCGCCGTCGTTTCAGCGGCCAAAGCCGTCGTTTCTGGCACGGACGCTGTTTCTGTCTCCGCGGAGTTCCCGCCCTGCGCGCACCCGGCCAGTGCCGCCGCCAGAAAAACA
Source organism: uncultured Hungatella sp. (assembly GCA_964471835.1). Classification (GTDB taxonomy): domain Bacteria; phylum Bacillota; class Clostridia; order Lachnospirales; family Lachnospiraceae; genus UBA3402. The sequence goes on along the minus strand of CAYYHX010000119.1, from coordinate 5,389 downwards.
GTCAGGCAGCAAAGACCTGTCACCCTTTTATCAAAAATACCGTTACGTTTTTTGTTCATATTCTCTCCTCCGACTTTCCGGCGTTTTTCACCCGCGCAGCCCTCTTACGGCGCTTTCTCCATTATTTCCATCACATCCGGTACCGGAAGGGAACTTCCGTCATGGCGTTCCCTTCCAGCCGGCAAAACGCCGGACTGCGTAAACGCAGACCGGCGTTGATCCTTATCCCTTTACCGCCCCGATCATCGCGCCCTTGGTGAAATATTTCTGCAGGAACGGATAGATACACATGATCGGCAGCGTGCAGACGACGACGGCCGCGTATTTAATCGCCTCCGTATACTGACTGGCTGTCCCGCCCTCTGACACCTGGTTCAGCATCTGGTTATTCTCCAGCAAGATCGCGCGAAGAATGTTCTGGATCGGCATTTTCGCATTGTCCCGGAGGTAGATGGACGCCGGGAACCAGGAATTCCAGTGGCCTACCCCATAGTACAGAAGCAGTACCGCCAGCGTCGGTTTGATGAGCGGCACGATGACCCGTATGAGCATCTGGAAATCGTTGGCTCCGTCGATGAACGCGGACTCCTTCAGGCTGTCCGGGATCGCCTCGATGGCCGTCTTACAGATCAGCGCGTTGTGAACGCTCAGGGCGCCGGGCAGGATCAGGGCCCAGATCGAATTGTAGAGCCCCAGCGACCGGATGTTCAGAAAATTGGGGATCAGCCCGCCGCCAAAGAACATGGTGAACATGATCATCCCCACGATGAGGCGTTTCCAGTACATCCCGCTGCAAGACATAAAATACCCGCACAGCAGCGTCATGATGATATTGTACGGCAGCGACAGGAGCAGGATCTTGATCGAATTGCCGAGAGCCTTCATCAGCAGCGGATGCTCAAATACTTTCCGATAGGCGCCCGCCGTGAAATGTTCCGGCCACAGCATCAGCCCTGGGTGTTTCACAATATCGATGCTGTCGCTGAACGAGGCGACTATGACGTGCCAGATCGGATAGACCGTGACCAGCACCAGCACCGCCAGAATCAGGTAGATAACACCGTCCATCAACACATCCTGCCAGCTCCGTTTCATTCTACTTTTCATTTCCTTTCCTCCTCGGGCGATCAGAACAGTCCGCTCTGACCCATCTTTTTGCTGACCTTATTGGCCACGAGCAGAATGATGACATTGATGACGGAGTTGAACAATCCGATCGCCGTGGCGTAGCTGTAATCGGCTTCGAGCAGGCCCTTGCGGTAGACATAAGTGGAGATGACGTCCGCAACTTCGTAGGTCATCGGGTTATAAAGCAACAGGATCTTCTCGTAGCCTACGCTGAGTACATGACCCAGTTTCAGGATCAGCAGCATGGAGATGGTCGGCATGATGCCGGGCAGGGTAATGCTGATCATCTGCCGGATCCGTCCCGCGCCGTCCACCTTTGCGGCCTCATATAACTCCTGGTCGATCCCGGAGAGGGCGGCCAGATAGATGATGGAGTCCCAGCCGACGCTCTGCCAGACGCCGGACAGGATATAGATAGGATAAAACAGCTCTTTTTGGGAGAGAAGGTTCTGCCGTTCGCCCCCGAAGAAAGCGATGATGTCGTTGATGGCCCCGTTCGTCTGGCAGAACGAGGTGAGGATGCTGCAGACAATCACCAGGGCGATAAAATGGGGCATATAGGTGATCGTCTGCACGGTCCGCTTGATCCAGCTGGAGCGAACCTCGTTGAGGAGCAGCGCCAGAAGGATGGGAGCCGGAAATGCAAATACGAGCGACAGCATACTGATGGTAAAGGTATTGCGCAGAACTCTCCAGAAATAAAAGTCATTAAAAAATCTCTGGAAATTCTTCAGCCCTACCCACGGACTGCCGCCGATGCCCGCTGTGACACGGTAATCTTTGAACGCGATAATGATCCCGTACATGGGCTTATAATGAAATATCAAAAAGTACAGGACTACCGGAAGGACCAGAAGATAGCGGTATTTGTTCCTCCGGAAATCCCTGGCGATCTTTTGCCTCATGGCACATCCTCCTCCAGCGATATCATTTTTCGTGTTTCATCACTATTTTGCCATATAACGGTCATAACCGGCCTGCATGATATTCCGGGCTTCCTCAACTCCCATAGCGGAAAGTTCCTTTACGAAATCATCATAACTGTCCAGCGAGATATCGCCGGTCATATACTGCACGGCCACCTCAGAGATATGGGTGGAGATCGGCGCCCAGAGGTCGTTATAATCCTTCAGCTCGTCATCAGTAAACCTTGTCCGAACGTAATGTTTCTGCGCCTCTGAACCATCGAGCCAGACCGTGAGGGCCTGATCGCTCTCGTCGCCGTACATGTACCTCCAGAATCTCTCGGTCTGGACGGAGAGCATATTGTAATTAGCGCGAGCGTATTTCATCATCGCGGTGGTCATACCGTCCGGATCGTTCTTTATCAAATCCGTCCATACAGGCTCTCCTTCTTCATCCAGTTCGTAGGAAACGCCCTCGGTGCCAAAGTTCCAGTACGTTATGCCCTCATCCGTGTACCCATAATTCAGCCATTTCAAAGCCTCGATCAGTTCTTCCTCAGAACAGGATTTGGTAACCACTGCGCCGTGGCCTATACATGTGGAACGGGTATGGGTCCAGTTGGCCGGCTGCCCCGGGGCCACACGGGGATAACCGACGCCTACCCACTTGGCTCCGCTTCCCTCGTCCTCCGCGTCCTTGTTCCAATCGTTAATCACACCCATGTCATCCACGGTAACGCCAAGTTGTCCGTTTAACGCTTTGGTGTGCAAGGTCGCATCGTCATTACTTACAACGTCCTTGTCGATCAGCCCCATGTCGTACCATTTGTGCAGCCATTCCATATATTCCTTCCATTCCGGCTGGAGCTGTGCCAGCTGCACCTGACCGTTATCGTCCGCGTACCAGTTGCCCGAAAAAGTTGCGTAGGCGCCGGTGCCGGATGCAAAGCCGCCGCTGTTGATGCGGCCCAGCGAGAAGGACATGGGGGCAACGTTATATTTTTCCTTAAATGCAACCAGAACATTTTCCCAGTCCTGCATGGTGACAGGGGTCTCCAGACCGCACTCATCCAGCCAGTCCTGACGGATAATCGGGCCGACGAAAAGTGTGTTGTACGGGCCTTCGAGAATCGAGCTTACACTGAACAACCGATTGTCGTCGGTCATCGTAGTCTGCAGAACAACACGGTTCTCAGGCCTGTGGATCAGTTCCCAGTAATCGGGCGCATAGACCGGCAGATAATCGGTCAGATCCCAGATCACGCCGTCGTCCATGAGTGCCACCCCATCGGAAATTTTCCATGATTTTTTGTAGATCATATCGGGCAGGACATCTTCGGTCATCAGCAGATTATAGGCCTCTGTCGCGTTGCCGCCGGCCGGTAGGAACTGCCATTCGATATTGACCCCGGTCCGCTCCGCAAGACCGGTATGGAACGGGGATTCCGTGTAATCGGCATATACGGAGGGAGGAGCCATCTCGTTGTTGACGTCGTAGAGGCTCAGCGAGGTCGTGTTCTCAAGCGGATAAGTGATCCCTCCGGCAGAAGTGAAATGAATGCCGTCGCCTTCCGTCTTCTCCGCGGTTCCCGCCGCCGTAGTTTCTGCCGAGGCCTCGGTTCCCGCCGCCGTGGTTTCCGCCGGGGCCGCGGTTCCTGCCGCCGTCGTCTCCGCCGCTGTGGTCGCCGCAGGGGCGGCCGTCGTCGTTTCCGTTGCCGTGTCTCCCCCGCCGCAGGCGGTAAGACCCGCGACCATAACCGCCGACAGGGCGATGCAGGTCAAATTCCGTAAGTTTTTTCTACGCATGATATTCTCCTTTCTTTCGTCCACCTTTCGTCCGTTTCGTCCGGTGTCAAATCGGAAAATCAAATTCAGATCCGGACTCGGAATAATGATGGTGGTTAGTGATACAGCTCATGATAGTACAGCCTGAACCGGCGGGTAAATCAGCTAATTCTATGATCATCGTTCAAATGGAAACTTTTCCGTCGCTTTTTCCTGCCGGATGGTCCGTTTGTGTTTCCGGAGGGGAATTGATCATCTTTTTGTAGGTTCCCGGCGTGACTCCTTCCCACTTTTTGAAGGTTTTGATGAAGACGTTGCTGCTGTAGAATCCGGTCCGGGCGGCGATGTCCTTAATGCTCATCTCTGTATGAGCCAGCAATTCCCTGGCCTTCTCCACGCGGATCATGGAAATATGAGCGGACAGCTCGACGCCGTACTTCTTCTTAAAAAGCCGGGACAGATAATTGGGCGTAATGTTCAGCCGTTCCGCCAGGACAGCCACACAGAGCTGCGGGTCGGAATAGTCCGCCGCCACCATCTGTTTCGCGCGCTCGCAGATATCCAGAACGGGATCGGCTTCTTCCCTGCGGATCAGATCCTCCATGATCATGGCCAGATCCCGCTTAAATTCCTCCAGTGTGTCGGAACGGAGGAGCAGGGACAGCTGTTCTCTCTGGGTCTGGATATCACAGTGTCCCAGAATCAGCAGCGTGTTCAGCGCGTTCATCACCTCGAAACGGAAACTCTCCATGGTTTCCATCGAAACGCTTTCATCGATCCGGAAATGTTCTAGCAGTTCCGCGACAAATGTGCCGGACGGGGCGCGGTCCGCGTCCTGCAGATAGCCGGACAGGATCCGGTAGACGCGGGAGTCGGACGATTCCTCGAAGCGAAACGTCCGGTCCTTGATCTGTCCGTAGCGGATCAGGCTGCCCCGTCCCATCAGGTACCAGTAATTCAGCGCTTCCCTGGCCTGCCTGTAAGCGGAAGCGATCCTTTCGGCGCCCTGATGGACCTCGCTGACGCCCATGGTCGCCTCGATATCAAAATGTTCCTTTACAAATTCCTGTCCGCGGGCCAGAACCGGCAGCAGATCCTCCTCGGAAACACCTTCCTGCAGACTGCAGAGAAGGGCGCAGGAAACTTCGGACGTCTGAACGAGCCAGCCCCGCCCGGTCTGTCCGCTGAGTTCTTCGAATACATTCCGCAGGATAAAGTGCCGCATGTCCGTTTCCAGATCCGGTTTAGCCCGGACTTCCATCGCGCAGACACAGAAGCGGTCGGAGACAAACGGAACGCCGCTGCGCCCCCCGTATCTTCCGCGTCCGGGGAGACAGTCCCATACAGCAGGGAAAGCAGGAAACGCTCGCGGCGATCCTCCTTTCCCTTTCTGACGTTTTCGGCGAGCTTGTTGTTCTCGCTCCGTTCCTCGCTGAACCTCCGGGAGATAAATTCGAACTCCGAATCCTCATTTTTATCATACGGGACTCCGCTCTCATTTTCCAGTTCACCCACAATATCCTGCACGGGCCGGTAAGTGCGCCGCGTGCTGCGATAAGCGATGAAAAGGC
>CAYYHX010000118.1:0-5542 GCA_964471835.1 uncultured Hungatella sp. | reverse complement strand
TGCAGAAATCATCAAAATATCTGAATATCTCCAGATTTTTTAACTGATATTCCCGCAGCGTCAGCTGTTCATTGATCTTATACTTATTTGGATCGAATGCCATGTTCTTTTCCCTTGCCATGCCTTAAAACCTTTGACAGATCTTTTCAGCAATACTCTTTCCGTCCAGCCCATACCGTTCTCTCAAATACCCCTGGCTCCCAACTTCCGTGCAGTACACATCCTTCAGTCCGATCCTGAGCAAAGACGCTTTTTTGCGTCCCATCTCCGCCATGACCTCCGCGACCGCGCTCCCGAACCCTCCGATGATGTTATGCTCCTCACAGGTCACGATCAGATCGAACCTTCCGGCGCATTCTTGAATGGTCTCCGCATCGATCGGCTTGACCGTCGGGAACGTGTAGACCGCGGGATGATACCCCTGCTCGACTAAAAGATCGTGCGCGCTCTGTACTTCCTCATAGATCGCTCCCGTAGAAAACAGAGCAATCTTATCTCCGTCCTTTACTTTCAGCGCCTCTCCGATCCGGAAATGTCCGATCCGGTCGTGGATCCGCTTCTCCCCGCCCCGTCCCAGACGCAGATAGCAGGTCCCCTGATATCCAGTGACCGCCCTTACTGCCGCCTCCGCCTCCGGCGCGTCCCCCGGCGCCATCACGACCACATCCGGCAGCGCGCGCATGACCGCCAGGTCCTCCGTCGCCTGGTGGCTCATGCCGAGCGAACCGTACGCAAAGCCGCCCCCGATACAGACGATCTTCACATTCGCCTTATGATAGGCACAGTCGTTCCGTATCTGTTCCAGACAGCGCATGGTCGGAAAGTTTCCGATCGAGTATGTAAAAACGGTCTTTCCTTCCATCGCCATGCCGGCCGCCATCGCCGTCATGTTCTGCTCCGCGATCCCCACGTTCGTGAACTGATCCGGCAGCTGTTCCCAGAACGGTCTCAGGACACCGAAGCCAAGATCCCCCGTGAGCAGCTCTATGTTCCTGTCCCGTTTCGCCAGAGCGATCAGGGTATTTACAAAGGCATCCCGCATATGTTCACTCCCATCCTACCTTTCTGACCGATGATACCTTCTGGCTCCCGTCCCGGGCTCTTTTTCCACTCTGCGCATCTTTTCCGGATACGTTGTATCCCACGTTCTTGAAAATGTATGATCGTTCCCGATATCATCTCCGGCTTTCGGGAGCGCAGGTTCCGCTATGCCTTCCGGCGTGTAGGGGTCCTCCACTCCGTCCGGCTTCTGCTCATACAGCTCATTCACGGCGCAGTCATATTCCCACCCGTCATGCGGGAACCGGTAATGCCATAAGATGTCATCTTCCATGAACGATATGCCATATCCTTTCACCGTACTCGCAATGATAGCTGTCGGCCTGTGCTCTGTCCGTGACCGGTACCGTTCCGCTTCCTCAAAGGCCTCTCTCAGCTGCCGGCAGTCGTTCCCGTCGGTCCTGACCACATTCCAGCCGAACGCGTGCCATTTTTCCCCGAGATCCGCGAGTTCCAGCGTATTATCGCAGAAATCAAGACTCTGCATATGGTTATGGTCCACGACCGCGACAAGGTTGTCCAAACGGAAATGGGCGGCAAAGAGCGCCGCTTCCCAGACGTTCCCTTCATCGCATTCCCCGTCCCCGAGAACCGCGAAGACCCGGTGCCTTTTTCCGTCTTTCTTTGCGGCATAGGCCATTCCGGCGGCCACGGAAAGCCCGTGTCCCAGAGAACCGGTCGAAAATTCAACTCCCGGCACACTGTGCGAAACATGACCGGACAGCCTGCTCCCGTCCGCGTAGTGCGTCTTTAATTCCTCCGTGTCAAAAAATCCTGATTCCGCAAGTGCCGCGTAGACGGCGGCCCCCGCGTGGCCCTTGCTCAAGATGAAACGGTCCCGCTCCGGCCAGTCCGGCTCCTCCGGCCGGTACCGCAGGACATCCGCATACAGTACGGCGATGATGTCCGCCACGGACAGGACCGAGGCGATATGCCCTCCGCCTGACCGATGCGTCATCTCCACCCCGTGGCGCCTGATCTTCCATGCCAGCTGCTCGCTCGTCATGCTCATCTTATCTCTTATCTCTCCTTGACCCCGTATCACCGCCGCCCGGCCGCCGGAACTCTTTCCTTCTCATATGTGTCAACGATCTCCTGTATCTCCGACGGCAGTCTGGACGAACGTGTCATGACTTTGTATATCGTCCATAAGATGCACCGTATATCCGAGAGAAAGCCGTGATGCTCCCTGTAATAAAGCTGCAGCCTTAATTTCAACGGCCGGATCTCCTCCAGATAGAACCGATCCGGATCGTCTGACGCGGTGAATCCCTTGAACTGCTCGAAGTTCACCATGGAGGCCCAGTCCGTGATCCCCGGCTTCAGATCGAGGATCCTCTTCTCCTCCTCCGTGTACATATCCACATAATACCGCAGTTCCGGCCTGGGGCCGACCAGGGACATCTCACCCCTGACCACATTGATCAGCTGGGGGAGCTCATCCAGTTTCGATCTTCTGAGGAAATGTCCCGTGCGGGTGATCCGGGCATCCCCATCGCCTATGTTCCACTTCCCTTTCCCTTCACAGTCCGGCACCATGCTCCTGAACTTAAAGATCTTAAAGTCCCGTCCATACTGTCCGACCCGGACCCCGCGGAAGAACACCCCGCCGCGCGAATCGAGCATGATGATGGCGGAGATTACCAGAAAGACCGGTGACAGCAGAACCAGCCCGATCAGGGACGCCGTAAGATCAAAGATCCTCTTTGCCATATCCCCGCCTCACATGTTCGCGCCGTCAACCGGAACATTGACCGCCTGCATAAAGGATGCCCGCCCGCTCGCGAGGAAAAGAACCGCATCCGCGATCTCCTCCGGTGTGCCGAACCGGCCGGCCGCCTGATGGTGCCTCAGAAAGTCCTCCACCCGCGGATCCTCCTCCCTGATGAACCGGTCCCAGTAACTGCCGGGAAAGGCGACCGCCCCCGGCATGACGGAACACAGCCGCACCCCGGTCGGCGCCAGCTGGCGCCCCGCCGTCGTCACATAGGCGTTCAGGAACGCCTTTGCCGACGCGTACAGGGGATTCCCGCGCAGCATGACCGCGGAGATGGAGGAGATATGGATCACGGCACCGCTCCCCCTCTCTATCATGGCCGGGAGCAGGACGCTGTTCATGTCGATCGCGGCCAGCGCGTTGAACCGCAGCGCGTATCCCCACTCTTCCGCCCCTCCCAGATGGTCCCGGCTGACAAGGGAGCCGCCGACGTTATGTACCACGATATCCGGCACACCGTGCCGGCTGATCAGCTCTCCTGCGTATCCCCTGGTATCGCATCCCATGATGTCGCAGACTTCATGATCAAAAGACTCCGCTCCCAGGGAGATGGCTTCTCCTCTCAGTTCCTCCAAGAGTCCTCCTGACCTAGCGACGGCGATGATCCGGCACCCTTCCCCGGCGAACGCCCTCGCGATCGCCCTTCCGATCCCCTTGCTCGCCCCTACGATCAGGACATTCTTCCCTCTCAGGTCCAGTTCCACGTTCAGGCCGCCTCCCTTCGCTCCGCAAGATGCGGCGCAATGGAGATCAGCCAGACAAGATATCTAGTCTGTAGTTTTACCCCCCCCGCTTTTCCGGGCTCCGATATCATCTCCAACATCCTTATCTCCGTTTCCTCAAGTTTCAGGTTAAATGTTTCCACATTGGAGAGTATCTGGGACGGCCGCTTGGCCCCTGCCAAAGCGACAGAACCCGGGATCGTATCAAGTATGAAACGGATCGCGCACGCAGCCAGACCCACATCATGTTCTGCCGCCAGAACTCTCATCCTTTCTACGATCCTCAGATTCTCTCTCAATTTTTCTCCATGAAAATTTTCATAGATCTCCCGGCTTCTGCGGTCATCCGTTCCAAATATGCTGTTCTGATCATACTTTCCTGTCAGGATCCCCTGGCCCAGACTCCCCCATGTGAGCGGCGTCATCCGCAGTTTTGTGGAAAGTTCTTTGATATCCGCCTCATTTTTTCTGCAGACCAGGCTGTACTCATCCTGGAAGCTGACAAACTTCCCCGTGAACGGCTGCAGCTCCGGTATATCCTTACAGTAAATATTGGAAAGGCCGTAAAAGCGGATATAACCCTGCCTTTTCAGACCTTCCAATGCCTCAACGACCTCCCCGATCGGTGTCTTTCCGTCCCTATAATGGATCTGGTAAAGATCGATGTGATCCGTGCCAAGCCGCCTCAGACTGTTCTCTGCAGCTTCCCGGATCCACTCCGGACTGTTGTCATAACGGGTCATCCCGTTCTCCACACGCACCCCGAACTTGGTCGCGATGACGGCCTCACTCCTCCGGTTCCTTAGCGCCTTTCCCAGTACGGTTTCCGAATGCCCCAACCCGTAAGTGTCTGCCGTATCAAAGAAATTGATCCCCTGTTCAAGCGCCGTATGGACGGCATCGACCAGTTCCTGCTCCTGAACGGCTCCCCATCCGTAACCTCCCATCGGACATCCGCCCATACAGAGGCGCGATACGCGCAGGTCTGAGTTTTTCAGCGTCAGGTATTCCATCTTTCCGCCTTCTCTTTCCGAAAACTTTCAGGGAACTCAGCGATGCTTCTTCAAGATGAGATAGGCATACATCTTTCGGAACACCGCGCATACTGTCCGGATCAGGATCACGGCATCTGTCCGGAAGGAGACATCTTGCGCATACTCCATACGGAGCGCGTTCTTTTTTTTCAGGACCCGTTCTTCATAGACCCGGTCCGCATCCTCCTCCCCTACGATCTCATCCAGATCGATCAGCGCTACTGACGCGTAATCCGTAATACCGGGCCGGACCTCCAGGATACATCTCTCATCGCCCGTATACTCTTCCACATACTGCAGGAGTTCCGGCCTGGGGCCGATCAGGCTCATCCTGCCCGTAAATACCTGCACGAGCTGAGGGAGTTCATCCATCTTAGTCTTCCGGAGGAAACCGCCTATATGGGTGATCCTGCTGTCATGCAGGGCTGTCGTCCCGCCCCCGATCCGGTCGGCGTCCTTTACCATGGTACGGAACTTGCATATCTGAAACGTCCTCCCTCTGTACCCGCCCCTCGGGGCACGATAAAAGACCGGGAAACCTGTCTCGGCAGCGACCGCGACGGAAATGACCAGAAGGAGCGGCCATAGGAAGAGCAGCGCGGTGCCGGATATGACTATGTCGAGTACCCGTTTTATATATCGGTTATAGATCCTGTCGTAAGCAGGTTTCCCTTTTCCTGTTCCTTTTTTGCCCGCATGTTCATCCATCTTATCCTTTTTAATGCTGAACCCATATCTTCCTGCCCTCACGCTAAACGGGACTGGTGATACGTCGGCACCATTCCTTTTACCATCTCCCGTACCCGCTCGTCTTCGTCCCGGTTCGCCGCCTCATACAGCCGCGCGAGGTCGCGTTCCAGTTCCTCCTTATCGAACTCAATCGGCTTCCCGATATGGATCAGGCTGTTCGGCGTGTCCTGCAGCCCTTCCTCCCCCATCAGCAGCTCCTC
>CAYYHX010000117.1:0-5595 GCA_964471835.1 uncultured Hungatella sp. | reverse complement strand
GAGTGGAGAAGGCGTTCGGCAGTTACCTGCGGCGGGCGATCAGCATCCGCGACACATCGGTGCGGAAGACGCGCAAGGAGAATTTCTACCACGGTATCCTGATGGGGATCCTGGCGTACAAGGCGGACTGGATCGTGACCAGCAACCGTGAGACAGGGGACGGCTACGGGGACATTCTGGTAGAAGCTGTGGACGGCAGCCTCGGGATCGTGATCGAGGTGAAATATGCCGAGGACGGCGATCTGGAGAAGGGGGTTCGGCAGGCGCTGGATCAGATCGAGGCGAGGCGCTATGCCGAGGCGCTGCTGGACGACGGCGTGGAGAAGGTGCTGAAGTACGGCATCGCCTGCTACAAAAAGCGGTGCAGGGCCGCGCTGGCGGAGGGGTAGTGGTTGCAAGGTTCGTTCTGCTGATCTCACGCTCCGGCTCCGGCTGGGGCTGTTGAAGCGGGAGCGGCAGGAACGGATCATTACGAGAGGAAGACGGCGGCAATTGCTTGGCATGAAACGGAGGACATATTATGGAGGAAGGGTGTTTTTCAAAGGAAGGATATTTTTCGAATGAAGAACTTCGGGATATTCCGGCGGCGGACCCATTTATGCTGAAGACACCGAAAGGTGACTATTATCTCTATGCCACCACGGTGATCGATGCCAACGTGCCGGAGGACGACGGGACGCTGTACCTGTATTTTGCCAAGGGGCATCCGGAGAACGGCGGGAAGAGCGAGATATGCGGGGCCGTGCTGCGAGACGAACTTACCGGCGTCACGGGTGAACCCGTGACGCTTCTGATCCCGGAGCCGGAGTGGGAGAAACGGTCTGTAAAGCCGCTATGGAACGAGGTGCCGCAGAAGGTTCCGGCGGTTATGTGTGGGTGAAGATCGGATGGAATTTAGAAAATGTGTAGAAAAGCGGCGCAGTTGTGCCGGGAAGAAGAGCGGGTATCATGGAACGGGAACTGATTGAAACCGTGCGGGAAAGCGTCCTCAAGTACTGCGACGCGATGTTGGAGGCAGAGCGTTATATCTGGAAGAACCCGCAGACAGGTTTTAAGGAGTGGAAAGCCAGCAATTACTTGAAAGATATTTTTCAGAAAATGGGTTTCATGCTGACGGAGGCGGGCAATATTCCCGGATTTTATTTTGATATCGATACGGGGCGTGAAGGTCCGACGGTCTGTATCATGGGCGAGTTGGACGCCGTGCTGAACGCGCAGCATCCGGAATGCGATCTGCAGACCAGGGCGGTCCATGCGTGCGGCCATAACTGCCAGACGTCATCGCTCATCGGCATTGCCGGCGCCCTGCGGGATCGCAGGCTGTTGGACCGGATGTCGGGCAGAGTCCGGATCATGGCGGTTCCCGCGGAAGAATTTCTGGAATTTGGCGACCGCGTCAAGATGCGCGAGCAGGGATTGATCCGCTATCTGAACGGGAAGACGGAGTTCCTGTCCCGGGGCTATCTCGATGATGTGGACATGGCTCTTTTGATCCACGCGGGCGTCGGGAACAAAAAGCCCTGTCTGGACATATTTGGCGGTTCCGACGGAATCCTGGCCAAAACCGTGCATTATATCGGCAAAGCCGCACACGCCGGCAGCAGGCCGTGGGACGGGGTCAATGCCCTGAACGCGGCGATGCTCGGCCTTGCCGCGATCAATTCCCTGAGGGAAACCTTCCGTGACAGTCAGCTTGTCCGGGTTCATCCGATCATCACGGAAGGCGGGATCATGGCGAATAACATTCCGGCGCGGGCGACGATGGAAGCGGGCGTCCGTGCGCTGGATGCGGAAGTGCTGCTCCAGACGAACGACAAGCTGAACCGCGCCCTGACCGGCGCCGCGCTTTCGATCGGCGCCCGGATCGAGATCGACGACGTTGATCTGATCCTGCCGCAGAAGATGAACCCGAAGCTGGCTTCCGTGATGGCGGAGGTGGGCCGCGCCCTGCTTGGGGAGGACTGCGTAAAGATTTCGAACCGGTTTGACGCGGGTACTTCGGATATGGGAAATCTGTCCCAGGTCATGCCGATCCTGCAGGTGTATGGATGCGGGGGTATAACCGGCGCGGACTATCAGGTGGCCGACCCGCAGAAGGCGGTCGTGCTGCCGGCCATGGTGCAGGTTGGATGCGCGGTGACGCTGCTGAAGGACGGGGCGGCCCGCGCGCGGGAGGTCCTGGCGGACTGTCATCCGGATTTCCCGGATAAGGAATCGCTGCTGAAGACGATTGACGAAACCTGCACCCGCAAGGAACCGATCCGCTATGAGGGGAAGACGGCGGCGGTTGATTGGCATTAGGCGAACGTCCGTGCAGAAGAAGATTAAGCGTGCAGCCATGCAGGAAAAGTCTTGCATCCGGCATCATTTTTCAGTATACTTGAAATAAAGGGAATAGGGAAGGGGAGGTGAGGCCGGTGGCGGGAAAGGATATGTCGGAGAAAACGCTGGAAGCATACAATGATGTTTTCGCCGATATCGTGAATGTGCTCCTGTTCAATGGCAGGAGACTTGTGAGGGAGGAGGAGCTGGAGGACGTGACGCCCCGCTCCGTGTATAAGGCGGACGGCGGCCTCCACGAGCAGGAGCGGGATATCGCGAAGCGCTGGAAGGAATGCGGCGTGCGGATCGCTTTCTTCGGGATCGAGAACCAGACGCGCCCGGAAGGGTATATGCCCGTGCGGGTGATCGGTTACGACGGGGCCGCGTACCGGAGCCAGCTTTTAGGGGGCAGGAAAAAGGGCGGTACGTCTGCCGCCGCGGGGAAAGAATCGGGGAAAGAGCCGGAGGAGGCGCCAAAGTGCTATCCGGTCGTGACGCTGGTCCTGTATCTTGGCTATGAGAAACGGTGGGATGAGCCGCTGACGCTGTATGACTGTTTCCGGGTTCCGGAGGAACTGAAGCCGTATGTCAATGATTACCGTATCAACCTGTTTGAGATTGCCTGGCTTACGGATGAGCAGTTGAAGCTGTTTCAGAGCGATTTTAGATACTTGGCGGATTACTGCGTGCAGATGAGAAGGACGCGGGATTACCGGGGGCCGTCCGAGGCGGTTGCGCCGGGGAGCGGGGGTACGACGATTCATTTTGATGAATTGTTCAAACTGTTTACGGTAATGACCGGCGACCCGCGGTTTGAGGAGACGGCGAATGAAGTGAGGAGAGAAGGAGGTACGAGGACGGTGTGTGAGGTACTGGACAGGATCGAGGCCAGAGGGGAGCAGAAGGGGCTGCAGCAGGGGATACAACAGGGCATGCAGCAAGGGATACAGCAGGGTATGCAGCAAGGGCTGCAGCAGGGAATACAACAGGGTATGCAGCAAGGCATGCAGCAAGGTATGCAGCAGGGTATGAAACAAGGTATGAAGCAGGGAAAACTTATGGGACGTGAAAATGCCCTTCTGTCTGCGATTGCCAATCTGATGAAGAATACGAAGTGGACGGCGGAGCAGGCGATGGAAGCTCTGGGTATTCCCATGGCTGAACAGAAGGAATTAAGAGGAAAGCTGTAAAGCAGGCGGTGATGAAAGCGTGTGTCCGGGCGCCGGATGCGGAAATGCTGCGTCTGACGAACGACAAGCAGAATCGTGCCGTGACCGGCGCCGCGCTCGCGATCGGCGCCCGGATTGAGATTGATAATATTGCTCTTATCGTACCGTAGAAGATGGTCGTGTTGCCGGCCATCGTGCGGGCCGGATGCGCGGTGATGCGGCTGAAGGACGGCCCCGCGTGCGGGAGGTTCCGTTGGCCTATCAGCCGGATTTCCCGGATAAGGAATCATTTCTGAAGATGATCGACGATACTTACACCTGCTGAGAACTGATTCATTACAGGGGGTGTTCTCCACGCTCATGGCCATGGCCGGGACGCTTTGTAATATGCCAAAGCAGGTGGATTTTATCATCTATTCATCTTTCATTGAGGACGCGAAGAAGAGTGCCCGCCGGTATCTGTTGGAAACGGCGGGCAAGTTTTCTTTTTGCAATATGATTACTCGTCGGCAGGAGGAGATTATGAAAAGAATAAAAATCGGACAGATCGGGATCGGACACAACCATGCGGAGGGAATTATGCTCTCGGTCAGGAAGTTTCCGGAGCTTTTTGAAGTGGCTGGCTATGCAGAGGAGAACGGGGAATGGATGGAAAAGCACGGAGGGCTGCCCTGTTTTCAGGATTTGCCGAGAATGACAGCGGATGAACTGATCGAAAGGTGTGATGCGCTGCTGGTGGAAACGGAGATAGGGGATCTGACGAAAACGGCGGCAAAGTGTATCCGAGCCGGAAAGCACATTCATATGGATAAGCCTGCCGGCGGCACGCTGGAAGAATATGCGGCATTGTTAAATGCGGCAAGGGAAAAGAATCTGACCATACACTTGGGGTATTATTACCGATACAACGATGCGATGAATAAATGCAGGGAATTGGCTAAAAACGGTGCCTTGGGGGAAATCTACCAGATCGATGCAGAACTGAGTCCCTACCCGGCGCAGTACCGGAAATCGCTGGAACATTTTCCGGGAGGGCTCATGTACATTTTCGGTTGCCATCTAATCGATCTGGCGGTTGACATACTGGGAGAGCCGAAGAATGTTGTACCGTTTTTGAAGAGCACACACGCTGAGGGTGTCTGCGCACAGGACAACTGCTTTGCCGTTCTCGAATATGAAAAGGCCGTGGCAAAGATCACAACGCTTTCTGTGGAGGTGAACGGATGGGATATGCGGCATGTTTCCATTATGGGAAGCAGGGGGACGGCGGAGATCAGGCCGCTGGAAACCAGCGCAAAAATGACGGTGAGCCTCGCGGATAAGGATTCCGGAAGGCCCCGGGAGATAGAAGTGGTCAATGCAGGTGCAGGCTGCCGTTATGACAGGATGATGAAAGATTTTTATCTTGTCGTAACAGGGGCGAAGAAATCCCCGTATTCCCATGAGCATGAACTGATGCTGCAGCGGACTCTGTACCGCGCGTGCGGGATGTAACAGACGGCGGGTATCCGTTTCTGGACTATGGTAGAATGTCCTTGGCAGAATATTTCCTCTGCCCTGATCGAAATGGGAGATGGAAACTGCTTTACCGGATAGCTGCGATGTGGCCCTGCATGTCAAAAAGGCCTGCGGCAAGGCGAGCATCTGGGTCAGGGCTTCATCATGGGCGGCAGGCTGCATTTTCCGTTGAATGCCAGACACTAAATTCCACTTGCATATGCCGTATGATTCGTTAGATTCTGATGGCCACCCGGTGGTTATTTGTATGATTGAAGCCGTCAAGGCTCCGGCAGAGAGCGCAGGAAAATCCCTGACATTATAGCCATCGTAAATACACCGATGATCCGCACCGCCGGACAGCCGCCATTTTATGTTCCCTTAACAGGTAATGGCTTCCGGCGTTTAAAAAACGGCATGGCAGCACCATTGTTGTTTGCCCCGCCTTTACGACGGTTCCGGTCCGGGTCGCGTTTGGGACCGGGTGTATGGCAATTGATTCGCATACATGTACGGTACCCTATCTCCACTTCCTTCCATAGATGACATCCCGGACGTGGCCGAGGGAGCATCCGATCTTTTCCGCGATCTTCCTTTTTGACATTCC
>CAYYHX010000116.1:2643-5698 GCA_964471835.1 uncultured Hungatella sp. | reverse complement strand
ATCGGAACCGGCGTGGGGGATTACGCCCATTACTGCGCGCGGCCGGTGTCGGTCAACGACCTTCACGGCGTCGGGGCATTCCTGCTGATGTGCGCGGAGATGTCGGAAGCGATGTGATAGATCCCGAACAGTCCGGCATTGCTGCCAAGGCGCGCAGGACAGATGCGGACGCCTTCGAAGCCGGGTCTTAGAAAATGCCCCCGCTGTTCGGCAATCTTTTCGAAGATCAGGGGCTGGTTCATGATTCCTCCGCCCAGGACCACGCAGGAGGGGTTGAAAGCGTGGATGACCGAGGAGAGTCCGCACAGGACTTCGTCGATCCAGTGATCGAGGATGGCCATGACATGCGGATCGGAGAGGGCGCCGAAGATCTTCCTCCCGTCGGTCAGCCGGCAGTCATAACGCTTGGCTTCTTCCACGAGGGCGGTCACCGACGCATAATGCTCGTAGCAGCCGTCCATAAGCCCGCCCCCGGCGATCTTAGCGTCGGCATGGGTCACGATCATGCCGAATTCGGCCGCGGAATAGTTGGAGCCATGATAGATCCGGTGGTTCTCGATGATGGCGCCGCCGATACCCGTGCCGTAAGTCAGGCACAGGAAGTCCGGGATCTCCTTCGCGCTGCCGTAGACGGCTTCGCCGATTGCGGCGCAGTTGACGTCATTCTCAACAGCCGCCGGCAGATGAAAACGGGCTTCCAGTTCACTGCGTACCGGCAGTCCGGTATAGTCCGGGATATTCTCGTTGCCGAAAAGGATGGAGCCTTCCGAAGTGTCCACCTGGCCGGTTGTGCTGACGCCGATGGCGTCAAATCCGCCGCCCGGCAGCCCGTCCGCGTCGTCTATCTTTTCTTCGATGAGACGTGTGACGGTTTCCAGAAGCTGCCTTCCGCCGAGCCACGCCCGGGTCGGAACCTCGGCAGCGTCGGAGAGCCGGCCGTCTGTGCAGACTCCGTATTTGATGGCGGTTCCGCCGATGTCAAAAACAAGGATTTTCATCTTGCCGTATCCTCCTGGTGCTGTGTGCCGGCGCACGGGGAAAGGCCGGCATATCCTTATGCGTTTTGGATTGCCGCGTAAAACCGCCGCGCGATTTCCAGCGGGCGCGTGATCGCCCCGCCGACCACGACGGCATATGCGCCGAGCCGCAGCATCTTCACTGCCTGCTCCGGATAGTGGATCCTGCCTTCGGCAAGCACGGGAATCCGCACTGCTTTCACAAGGGCTTCCACAAGCTCGTAATCCGGTTCATCCATCTGCGGCGAGCAGGGCGTATAGCCGCTTAACGTCGTCCCCACCAGATCGGCTCCGTACTCCCACGCGAGGACTCCTTCCTCCAGTGTCGAGATATCGGCCATCAGCGGGATGTCCGGATATTTCCGGCGTATGTCCCGGAGAAAATCCTTCACGGTGCTGCCGTCCCCGCGGGCGCGCTGCGTGCAGTCGAGAGCGATGACGTCGGCTCCGGCGGCGGCAAGTTCGTCCACCTCCCGCATTGTCGGCGTGATATAGCTGCAGTAGCCTTCATAGGACCGCTTGATCAGTCCGATGCAGGGCAGCCCGGTCGCTTCGCGGATCGCGACGACGTCCCGGACGCTGCTGGTGCGGATGCAGCGGCAGCCGGCCTCCCGGGCGGCCAGGGCCATGTAGGGCATCAGGGAGCGCCCTTCCTCATACAGCGGCTCTCCGGGGAGAGCCTGGCAGGATACGATCATGCTGCCCTTCACGGCGGCCAGCAGTTCTGTGAGGGGTGTTCTCATTTTAGAATCCTTTCTTGAAAAGCGTCCGGTTTCGTGTATAATTGAATTATAGTACAGATAAGCGCGGATGTCATCCGGAAAATGTTGGACTTTTGCGAGAAGTGCAAACGGAACGGAATAGGCTCTCGGAATCCTGATAGAGGCTCTTCCGATCAAAAAGTATGTACCGGCTGTGCTGGAACGGTATGTCTTTGATCAAGGGCGCGAAGCACCGCATATTTTGGGCAGTTTGTCAACCTTTTTGAAAAATTGGGAAGATTTATAAAAAGGGGATCTCAACAGTCTCATAAAATAATGATTAGAGATTCCGAAAGACTATCGGAAAGGAGGGGGTACTCGGGATGGTTCAGAAAAAATATCAGGGCATATTCCCCGCGTTTTATGCGTGCTATGGCCGTGACGGCGAAGTCAGCCCGCGGGCGGTGCGGGAGCTGGCCCGTTATCTGATCGGCAAGGGCGTTGACGGTCTCTATGTGGGCGGTTCCTCCGGCGAGTGCATCTATCAGAGCGTGGAGGAACGGAAACGGACGCTTGAGAATGTGATGGAGGAGGCCGCAGGCAAGGTAACGGTCATCGCCCATGTAGCCTGCAATAATACGAAGGACAGCTGTGAACTGGCGGCGCACGCGCAGAGCCTTGGCGTGGATGCGGTTGCCGCGATCCCGCCGATCTATTTCCACCTTCCCGAGAGCGCCATCGCTGCCTATTGGAATGACATCTCCGCGGCCGCGCCGGATACCGATTTTATCCTTTATAATATCCCGCAGCTGACCGGCGTCTCGCTTACCCTGCCGCTTCTTCGGGAAATGAAGAAAAACCCGCGGGTGGTCGGCGTAAAAAATTCTTCGCTGCCGGTGCAGGATATCCAGATGTTCCGCAGCGAGGGCGTTTTCGTATTCAACGGGCCGGATGAACAGTTTGTATCAGGCCTGGCGGCCGGGGCGTCCGGCGGGATCGGCGGCACTTACGCGGCCATGCCGGAGCTGTTTTTGCGGGCATACAGGCTGTTTCTCGCAGGAGAATGGAAAGCGGCTCAGAAGATTCAGGACCGGATCTGCGCGGTCATCGCCCGGATGTGTTCTGCAAAGGGCAATATGTACGCTGTGATCAAGGAGGTGCTCCGGCTCCAGGGCGGGCCGGACGTGGGCGGCGTCAGGGCTCCGCTTCCGGGACTGGAAGCAGGCGACGAGGCTGTGGCGGAGTCCTGCGCGGCGATGATCGCGGACGCGGTGCGGGAGAGCGCGCAGAAAGCTTCCGGGGAGGAATAGTCAGAAGATTCCGGGATTGGCGTACGGG
>CAYYHX010000116.1:0-2543 GCA_964471835.1 uncultured Hungatella sp. | reverse complement strand
TGACAAGATGAGGCTGGACGAGATCAATATCAGGGATCCTTTTGTACTTCTTGCGGACGGCACTTATTATATGTATGGAACCCGTGCGAAACGCTGCTGGGGAGAGGACGACGGCCTGGACTGCTATCTCGGCGGCGGCCTTGCGGAATGGAGCGGCCCCGCAGAAGTATTCCACAGGCCCGCGGGATTCTGGGCGGACCGCAATTACTGGGCGCCGGAGTGTCATTTCTACCGGGGAAGCTATTACCTGTTCGCGTCCTTCAAAAGCGCGGACCGGTGCCGGGGAACGCAGATCCTGCGGGCGGAGCATCCCCTCGGCCCGTTTCACGTTCACAGCAAGGAACCGGTGACACCTGCCGACTGGGAATGCCTGGACGGGACGCTGTATATTTCGCCGGACGGGGAACCGTGGCTGGTTTTCTGCCACGAATGGGTTCAGATCGGGGACGGGGCTGTCTGTGCTTTGCCGCTGACGGATGATCTGCGGCAGCCGGCCGGCGATCCGCGGGTCCTTTTTCACGCGTCCGAGGCACCTTGGGTCACGCCTCATCAGACATCCGGACACCGGTTCCGGGAAGCCCTTGTGACGGACGGACCGTTCCTGCACCGGCTGGGAAACGGTGTCCTGCTGATGATCTGGTCAAGCTTCGGGAAAGACGGCTACGCGGTTGGCGCCGCCAAAAGCGGGAGCGGCGGGATTGAGGGGCCGTGGATCCAGATGGAAGCGCCGCTTTTTGGCGCAAACGGCGGGCATGGGATGATCTTTGCGGATAAGGAAGGAAAACTCTGGCTGGCTTTGCATTCTCCGAACCGGACGCCGCTTGAGCGGCCGGTGTTCTATCCGCTGCGGGAGACGGAGAGCGGGATCGAACTCGATGTAACCGTTCAGACGGCATGAGATGATGCTGCGGA
Organism: uncultured Hungatella sp.; assembly: GCA_964471835.1. Taxonomy (GTDB): domain Bacteria; phylum Bacillota; class Clostridia; order Lachnospirales; family Lachnospiraceae; genus UBA3402. The sequence continues at coordinate 1,631 of CAYYHX010000116.1, read as the reverse complement.
TACCGCGCGGTTATGATTTGTCCAGTTTTTGCTTGCCTCGCCGGACTGCGATGTAGTATAATGGATACGGCTGCAGGCGGGTGCGGCGATGTGTTTTATGCCGGCATGAACTGCGGCACCGGAATACCATTTGTATCAGAGAAATCTGCACCGTCCGGCAAAAGGCCGGCGGGGAAAGGAGGCATTTATGGAGAACCAAATCATGAAACTGGAGTCGGAGACGGGAGTGCCGATCCGCATTATGCCCGGACATTTCTCGACGAATCATTCCCACATTAACTTCTATGTGGACACGACGGCGCTGAAGGCGCGGCAGAGCGAGGCGGAGCAGGCGGCGAAAGCGCTGGCTGCACGGTACATCTACGATACGGTTGTGGATACGGTCGTGTGCATCGAAGGGACGGATGTGATCGGGGCATTTCTGGCGCAGCAGCTGTCCGCGTCGGGCGTTATGTCCATGAATGCCCATAAGACGATCTACGTGGTGGAACCGGAATACGACAACAACGGCCAGCTGCTCTTCCGCGACAACATCCGCCCGATGATCAGCGGCAAGAACGTCATCGTCCTTCTGGCGGATGTGACGACGGGACGGACTACGGCCCGCTGTGTGGAGGCGATCCAGTATTACGGCGGCATCGTGCGCGGCGTCTGCGCCCTGTTCAGCGTCGTGGATCAGATCAAGGAATTCCCGGTGAACGCGGTATTCACGGAAAGGGATATCCCCGATTATAAGGCATATCCGGCGATGGAGTGTCCCTATTGCAAGAATGGGATCCCGCTTGACGCGCTGGTGAACAGCTATGGCTATTCGAAGCTGCGGTAACGCCGCATGAATCAAGATTCCGGACGGAAGGAGAGGCAATATGGCTATGCGGAGCAGTCTCATGCGTGAGCAGGCTTATGCGCTGCTGCGCAAATATAATCAAGAACCGTTCCATATCCAGCACGCCCTGACGGTGGAGGCCGTCATGCGCTGGTTCGCGCACGATCTGGGGTATGGCGAGGAGGAAGAATTCTGGGGACAGGTTGGGCTTCTCCACGATATCGATTTTGAAATGTATCCGGAACAGCACTGTATCAAGGCCCCGGAGCTTCTGCGGGACGGCGGTGTGGGAGAAGATATGATCCATGCGGTCGTAAGCCACGGATACGGGATCTGCTGTGATGTCGAACCGGTACATGAGATGGAGAAGGTGCTGTTCGCGGCGGATGAGCTGACCGGCCTGATCGGAGCCACCGTGAAGATGCGGCCGTCGAAGAGCGTGTCGGATCTGGAGGTATCCAGCCTGAAGAAGAAGTTTAAGGACAAGCGGTTTGCCGCGGGCTGTTCCCGCGACGTAATCCGAACCGGAGCCGAGCGCTTGGGATGGACGCTGGAGGAGCTGATGGAGAAGACGATCCTGGCCATGCGCGCCTGCGAGACGCAGATCCAGGAGGCGATGGAGCAGCTGTGATCCTCGTAACGGTTCGGATGGTAAACTTCTTGCGCAGCCGTTGGCCGTACAAGAAATTTTGCCTGACAGGGACAGGAGCCGGGCTATCCGGATAAGAAGGAATCAGGACACGACAGTCGGGGAGGGAATGTGCCTTTCTCGGTCTGCGTGTCCATTTTTCTGCAGCCGTATTCG
>CAYYHX010000115.1:0-5700 GCA_964471835.1 uncultured Hungatella sp. | reverse complement strand
AAAATGGATTCTGGGAAAGTTGCCGTGGCGGCAAATGAGCCGCCGGATGTGGATGCTGGGACGGCGAAAATGGCGGCGAAATTAGCTTCGAGTGTCTCGGAAGACAGAGAAAAACTGGAAGACGGCGGAGAACCGGGCCGGAACGGCTTGCGGATCGGTATGCGGGTTTCCGTACGGGGGGAGCTGGAACCCATGGGGCAGGCGACGAATCCGGGAGAATTCGATTTCGGACGGTATTATCATGCTCTGGGAATCGGGGGACGGATGTTCGGGGAGGATCTGCAGATCGCAGAGGAGAGGTATTCTCCTTATCTTGACGGGATCTTCCGCTTGAAACAGTGGGCGCGGGAACTTTTCGTGCGGCTGTGCAGCGCGGGCGGCGACGCGGGCCTGTTTACGGCGGTTGTGCTGGGGGACAAGACGGCGCTGACTGAGGATGTGCGGGAACTTTATCAGAGAAACGGGATCGCCCACTTGCTGGCCGTCAGCGGTCTGCATATTTCGCTGATCGGCATGGGCTTCTACCGGCTGCTCCGGCGCCGGATCGGGCTGCCGCCCGGTTGGGCCGGCACTCTGGCGGCGGCCGTGACGGTCAGTTACGGGATCCTGACCGGAGGTTCCGCCAGCGTGGTGCGGGCCGTGCTTATGGTGTGCCTGCAGATTCTGGCGGATAAGCTGGGGAGAACCTACGATATGCTCTCGGCGATGGCGCTTGCCGCAATCCTGATCCTGCTGGATTCGCCGTCGCTGCTGTTCCAGGCTGGGTTCCAGCTCTCCTTTGGGGCGGTTCTGGCGGTCGGGGCGGCGTATCCGGTACTGGAGTCATGGACAAAGGTGCGGCGGCAGGTCTGGAAGACCGTGCTGTTAGGCGTCGTGATCCAGGTGGTGACGCTGCCTGTGACGCTGTTTCATTTCTATGAGTATCCGGTCTATGGAACCGTGCTGAACCTGCTCGTGATCCCGCTCATGGGATATGTGCTGGTGTCGGGGCTTGCGGGAGTTGCCTGCGGTGCCGTATGGCTGCCTGCCGGACGGTTCGCGGTTGGGACGGGGCATTTTGTGCTGGCGTTCTATGAATCTCTGTGCCATGCATTTGAGCGGCTGCCGGGCGCGGTGCAGATCGTGGGGCGGCCGCGGATGTGGCAGCTGGGCGTGTATGCCGCGCTGTGGTGTGCGGCGCTTCTGATGGCGGCGCGGGTCTCGGAGAAGGAGAAAGATTGTAAAGAGGGAGAAAAAGGCGGCGGGATCTCGTCCGGCTGCCGGATGGCGGTTCTGGCAATCTGTGCCTGTACGGGGTATTTGCTGCTGCAGCCGCGGCCGGTACCGGGGCTTCGCGTTACCTTTCTGGACGTGGGACAGGGGGACGGCATCTGCCTGGAGAGCGGGGAAATGACGGTGCTGGTGGACGGCGGCAGCACGTCCCGGAAGGATCTGGGAAACCAGGTGCTGGAACCGTATCTGAAATACCGTGGGATCAGCCGGATTGATTTTGCGGTGGTAAGCCATTGCGACGAGGATCACATTTCCGGGCTCCGCTATCTGCTGGAGGCGGATCGCGGGATCGCGGTCGGCACGCTGGTTCTGCCGATGCTGGCTAAGGGAGATGAGCGCTATGGGGAGCTGGAGAAATTGGCACGGCGGGCAGGGACGGAAGTGGCTTGGATGAAGCCCGGCGACCGGATCGGCGGGAAGGGGAACAGGGAATCGGCGGACGGTCTGCTTGTGCGGTGCCTTTACGCGGGCGAACCCGCGTACCGGGAGGAGGCCAACGACCATTCGCTGCTCCTGGAAGTGAGATACGGCAGCGCCGGTCTGCTGCTGACCGGGGATATGGGCGCGGAGGGAGAGCGGCGGTGGCTGGAAGGGCTGCGAATTGCCGGGAAGAATGGGGCAGAAGAGCCTGTTTCCGGTGAAAAGGACGGCGCGGAAGGCGGTACCGGTGTACGCGGCGCAGAGGGAAATGATGTTTCCCGCGGACTCTCCGGGCCGGTTCAGCTGCTGAAAGCGGCCCACCACGGGTCCAATTATTCCAGCAGCAGGGAATTCCTGGAATCGGTCAACCCGGCCTGGGCTGTCATCTCCTGCGCCCGGAAGAACCGGTACGGCCATCCGGGAAAGGAGACGATGGAACGGTTGGAGGAATGCGGGATCGAGGTGTTTCTTACGATGGACGGCGGGGCCGTGACGGTGACTGCGGACGGGGAGGAAATCGAGGCGGAATGTTATTTATATCAATGATTTTGATTATGAATTGTCTTGCTATTCTATGCCTGCTTTTATATAATAATGGTAATCTTGGTTCCTGCATAGCCGGGATTTCCGGCGGATGCGGCAGCCGGCTGCGTGAAGGGAGTGGGTGGTATATGAAAAGGGGAAATATAATATCTGTTATATTGATAGTATCCATGCTGGTCTGTTCCGCCTGCGGAAATGGAGGTGCCGGTTCGGCGGATGGAACAGAAGCGGGGCAGAGCGTGAATGGTACCGCGGGCGAAACCGAAGCGAAGCAAGGAATGACAGGAACCGCGGGAGAGAGCGGCACCGGACAGGGCGCAAACGGCGCCGGTGCCGCGGAAACATTTTCCTTCCCGGACATCGGGGCGGAGGATTTCCCGATGCTCGACGGTTCCACGGCTACCCTGCCGATCTCTTATGCGCTCTATCAGCTGGCGACGGGCGCTTCCCGTAAGGAGGCGGAGGCGGCCATCCAGCACAATAAGACGTCCCAGTCTTACCTGAATCTTGCCGATTCGGCCTATGATCAGGAATACCGGTCCGCCGATCTGGTGATTGCCTACGAACCGGGCGAAGAAGTGCGCCGGCTCCTTCAGGAACAGGGAGATCCGCTCAGGATCAAGCCGGTCGGCCGCGACGCGCTGGTATTTATGGTCAATGCCTCGAATCCGGTCCAGTCCCTGACCGGAGAACAGATCGTGAGCATCTATACGGGGGAGATGGTCAACTGGTCGGAGGCAGGGGGCAGCGACATGAAGATTGAGGCGTTTCAGCGCCCGGCCGGTTCCGGAAGCCAGAGCCTGATGGACAAACTGGTTATGAAAGGCACTCCGATGGCGGATGCCCCGCCGGCTTATGAGATTGAGGAAATGAGCGGACTGCTCGAAGCGGTATCCTCCTATGACAATTCGGGGAATGCGCTGGGGTATTCCGTGTATTATTATGCCAGAAATATGTACGAGAAACCGAACCTCCGCTTCATGGCGGTGGACGGTGTTATGCCTGACAGCGAAACAATCCGTGACGGCAGTTACCCGTATGTCAGTGATTTCTATGCCGCCGTGCGCAAAGACGCGCCGGAGGATTCTCCGGAATACCGGCTGTTCGAGTGGCTGACTTCCGACGACGGGCAGGCCCTGATCAATGGTCTGGGTTATGTTGGCATCAGCGATGCGGAGAAAGAGCTGCCAGCCATCCTGATGGAGGGGGAGGAAACGCCGGCGGGTACGATTCCGCTGCCGGAGAATCATGTGATCGTCGCCGACGGAGGGTACCTGACCGGCGAGTTCGGAACCGCTGTCTACGATGGAAGTTTGAATCTGCTGCATTTTTATCCGAAATTGATGCTGAGCGACGGGGATAAAATTCTGGAATGTGATGTTCGGAACGCGGTCAGTCTGCTCGATTACACGGCGGAACAGGATGAGAACGCCCCGCATTTGAGCGGCCTTTATTCCATTGAGAAGGACGGGTGGGTATTTCAGCCGCAGCCGGGATTTATTTCCACGCAGAAGGACGGCTTCTATATCACGGTCCGGTTGGGGTCGGACAGCCTCGGAAATACTACGGATCAGTTTTACTATGCGGACCGCGCAGGAAACGTGATCCTGGAAGGAGACGCCGCCAGGGAGAAAGGCGAGGCTCTCTCTCTTTACTGGTCAAAGGAGGATTATGCCAAAGCGTACCCGGATATTGTCGCCCTGTACGGCGATTCCGATGACGTGATGCAGTTTCTGTACGGCCCTCTGGACATTTACGGATGTGCGTTCCATAAGGACGGAGTGTGCCATCTGTACGACTTAGACGGGCGGCACGTTGTCGATATCGATGAAAATGGATATCCGGCGGGAGAATATGTCAGCTATCAGATTCTCAGTGTGACAGATGACGTCTATGAGGTCTGTGTCGTATGGTACGATGAAAATCTGCTCCGCTCCATGAGAGATTTCTACATCTGCAAAGACGGGGAAGTGCTGAAGAAACTATCTGATGAGGAGAGAAAGACGATCCTGGACGTCTGCGAGTCCTTCTATACGGCGCAGGTCGGAAATTATATATGTTTTTATGATTATGAAGACGAACTGTGCGGAAGGTTTTTGAGCGGGACGGACCGGCAGGACTGAGGGCGGGCCGGCTCCGGCACCACGTCGTTCCTCTCCTCCCATATCAAACGGAACACGGACTGCGTCACACGGTTCAGATTGAAATTTACACTTTCACCACTATTCATGAAACCCGTTCTCAAATGCAAGGGTAACATTCTCAGTTGTTAATTTGTACCATGTGACACCTGCCTTTTCGAATTGACGGTTCAAAGCATCATTGAATTCTTTTTCGGAACAGACCTCACTATTCTCATAATATTGTATTTCATTAACCCCATCTGCCCCATAGTGAGCTTTGCTCTCATACAGTGTATTAACAACATATCCTTTTTCTAAAAAACAATTTTGTTAATCGAGGAAGAAGAAGCGACGCCAGAGCCTGTAAATGTTCCATCTTCCTTGAGGTTCTCAAGCGCTCTATACCCAAAATGATATCCATAAACGATACCATCCTGATAGTGAAGAACTTCGAAACCCTCATCAATAGCACCTGTTGAAATACGGAGTACAATTTCATTTTCTTCATCCCCGTCCAAGTCTGTGATTGTAAATCCAGTCACTTCATCGCTAATATCCTCCGAGAATGTAAATGTTTTTTCGATAGTTCCAATATTCACCCCCGCTTTTAAGCACAATTAAGTTTCCATTCCTATAATAATGGGAAGTCAGAAGCAGATAGGCAATGGGGTAAAGGCTGAGTAAAGGAACAAAGGAATAAAGGAACAAATGCTTCCCCGGAGCAGCTCCTTTGGAAATGAGGTGAGACCCGCTTGACAAATGAGGAATTCTACGGTGCGGTGCTGGCGGATTTGAAGCGGACGGAAGAAAGGCTTCTGGATGCGGTGCGGTGTTACGCCGAAGCGGCGGATCCGAAGGGGCAGATCCGGTCCATCGTATACTGCTGCTCACGGATCAAATCGCCGGAGAGCGTTTTGCGCAAATGCAGCCTCCGGGGAATCGGCCAGACGGCTCAGGCCGCGCTTGAGAACCTGTTTGATCTCGTGGGCATCCGTATCGTGGTCGCATTCTCGGCGGATGTGTACCGATTGGCCGGATGGCTGAAAGCGCGGCCGGAGATCCGCGTCGCACAGGAAAAAGATTATTACGCGTTTCCAAAGCCCAACGGCTACCGCAGCTATCATATCCTGCTGCACCTTCTCCCGGAGGAAACTCCGGCGGAGATCCAGATCCGCACAATCGCCACGGACTTCTGGGCGACGCTGGAGCATCAGCTTGTCGATGCAGACCATTCGTGAGATTATACAGGAGTCGCTTCTCGCCGCGGAACAGGAAGGAGGGAGTGGCCATGGACTATCGCCATGAGTGGAAACATGAGATCAGCGCGGCGGACCTGCTGACG
>CAYYHX010000114.1:0-5706 GCA_964471835.1 uncultured Hungatella sp. | reverse complement strand
GGCGGAAACAACAGTGTCGGAAACGGGGGCTGAAAAGCCAACCTACGATTACAAGGACCCATCCATTTTCGAGTCAAAGAGCGGTATCCGCCAGGCGCCCGAAGCTAAGATATCCAGTCTGACGGATGACAGCCGGTATAGTTTCAGGGTAAAACCGGTAGGCAATTACGGGGTCCCCGAGGGCGCGTGTACGGACGGCGAATACGCCTACGTGATCCTGCTGAACTCGGCGGCATATACCGATGCATCCGGCGCTTACCGCTCGGAGTGCATGATCGTTAAGATCGATATGGAAAAATGGGAGATCGTCGCCCAGAGCGAATCGCTTCCTCTCGACCACGGCAACGATATTACCTATAACAGCAAGACCGGGATGCTGATGGTGGCAAATGTATTTGACAATCCACGCCGGATCACGATGGTGGATCCGGAGACCCTGACGGTGACGGATACCGTTGATATCGACCATAAGATCGACGGTCTGGCTTACAACGAGTCCCGCGACTGTTATGTGGCCGGGATCACCGGCACAAATGATCTTGCGGTCATGGATGCGGATTTTAAGACGCTGGAGATACTCCACGGGGTCGATACCGGTTTTACAAGACAGGGGATCGACAGCGATGAGGATTACATCTACTACCTCCACTCCGGAAACAACTGCATTGTCTGCTACAACTGGGACGGGGAGTATGCGGGCGCCTACTTTATCCCCGACAAGTATATGGAGACCGAGGGCCTGTTCCACGTCGGGGACGATTTCTACGTGTCCTTCTATATCAAAGGAAGGAACGGCGGGACGATCTGGGCCGCCGATCTGGACCGGAGTTTGCTGAAATAGGATCATTTTGCAACGGGTAGCCGGCAGCCATTTTTATCTATACCAATCATGCGAGGAGGAAAACAATGTTTCTCAAGGCAGAACCGATATGGATCGGGGATAAAGAAAGGGAAATGAACGTCTATGCGGTCTTTAAGACGGAGGCAGAGATCCCGGGGGGCGCGAGCCTTCACATCGCGGGGACGGCGTATTACCGGGTCAGCGTGAACGGCGAGTTTCTGGCTTTCGGGCCTGCCCGGGCTGCCGAAGGATATGTGCGGGAGGACGTGCTGCCGCTCAGGGAGGGGCAGAGCCGCATCGTTATCGAGGCGGCGGGATATTACTGCGGGAGTTTAGACACCGTGAGGCAGCCTTCTTTCCTCATGGCGGAGATCGCCGCCGCGGGGGAGGCCCTCGCGTATACCGGCAGGGACTTCGAAGGGTTCCTGCCGGGCGTGCGGGTGCAGAAGGCGGACCGGTATTCGGTGCAGCGGTATTTCTCGGAAGTGTGGGACTTCCGCGGCTGCCGGTCGATCCTGGGCGAGAACTATAAATCGGAGGCGGTCTCCCTGAAAGACGCAGCGGGAGGCATGCCGCCGAAAGTCCTTGAGCGTCGTGCGCCGTATCCGGACTATGAGAGAAGGAGGCTTGACGAGGCATCCGTGTTCGGCGGGTTCTCCTTTGATGCCGGCCGGAGTTACAACAACCACCGGTATTCCTGGAAAGAGATCCCGGAATGCTGGGGAAGGTATGAGGACGGGGAGATCCCTTACCGTCCGTTCCCGTGGATCCAGCGCCAGCGCCAGACGGTAAAGGAGCGGGGAAGGAAACTTGCGCTGCGGCTTGAGGAGGGAGAGTACGCCGTCTTTGACTTCGGAAGGATCGAGGCCGGGTTTCTTGAGGCGGAAGTCACGGGAAGTGCAGAGAGCGATGTGGTCATCGGCTTCAGTGAATTCTATGAGGGCGAAGAATTCCGGTTCTCAAGGATAGGCGCGCAGAATGTCCTGGAATACCTGCCGGGCGAGGGTGAGAAGAAGTTCATGAGCTTCGAGCCTTACAGTTTCCGGTATGTTATCGTGATGGCGAAGAAAGGGCCGGTGACGATCCGCTCATTCGGGATGATGTCCTACATGCATGATGTGAGCGGCGTTCCGATCCCGGAATGTGAGAATGAGACACAGGAAGGGATCCTGAAGGCCGCGGTTCGTTCCTTCGCGCACAATGCCGTGGATCTGTATGCCGACTGTCCGTCCAGAGAACGGGCGGGATGGCTCTGCGATTCTTATTTTACGGCCAAAGCGGGGTACGCGATGACAGGAAACACGGCGGTCGAGGATGCATTTCTGGAGAACTACCGGCTGTTTGTGAATCACGGCGAGTATCCGGAGGGGATGCTGCCGATGTGCTATCCGTCCGACAAGCCGCCGATTGAGAACAGTTTCATACCGCAGTGGACGATGTGGTACATCCTGCAGACCGGGGAGTATGTCCTTGAGCGGGGACACGGGGATCTGGCGGACGCTTTCAGGGACAGCGTGTACGGATTGCTGGGTTTCTGCCGGCTTTACGAAAATGCGGACGGACTGCTGGAGGATCTTCCTTCGTGGAACTTCGTGGAGTGGAGCAAGGCGAACGAATGGACAAAGAACGTGAACTATCCGACGAATTTCCTCTACGCGCAGGTGCTTGAGACCGTCGGGAACCTGTACGGCGACGCGGAATGCCAAAGACGCGCCGGCGAGGTGCGCAGAGCCGCCGTGCGCCAGTCCTTTAACGGGCGCTATTTCCTCGACCATGCCGTAAGGGACGGAGAGGGCGGACTGAAAGTTCTTGAGGACGCTTCCGAAGCGTGCCAGTATTACGCGGTGCTCTTTGGCGGGATCGATATAAATGAGAACCGCTATGCGTACCTTAAGGATCTGATCCTGCATGTGTTCGGACCGGACAGAGAAGGGAAAATGCCGGAGATCGTGGATGTGAACGCTTTCCCCGGCGTCTATCTCCGCATGGAAACCCTGCTCCGGATGAAGGAATACCGGCTGCTGCTGAAGGAGGCCGAACATTTCTTCGGGGGGATGAGCGGGCTTACGCAGACCTTGTGGGAGCACCGTGAACCCAGGGGAAGTTTGGATCATGGCTTCGCTTCCTATGCCTATGTGCTGATCAGCGAAGCACTCAAGGGAGTGGGCTTTTCAGCTTGATTTCCAAAGAAATATTTACTGGGAAACATATCCCTTCGGGCAGCCCCAAAAAGTGCAGGCTGTTCCTGTCAGGATTTATTATCGGTTAGAGCGGCAGAATGTAAGGATCTGAACTGCCGCTCTATCGCTGGCCGAAAATGACGGGACAGTTCAGGCGGCGGAAATTCTGCGGCTGCGGCGGGATTGCAGGGCGGGAAGATTGGGTATAGAAGATTGGGTAAAGCGGTGATTGTGCGGCGGGATTGCAGGGCGGGAAGATTGGAGAAAGCGGCAATTTCGCAGCGGGATTGCAGGACAGGAAGATTGAAGAAAGCGGCAATTTCGCGGGGAGACAACCGGACAGGAAATTTGGATAAAACGGCGATTCTGCAGCGGGACAGCAGGAGAGGAAGATTGGATAAAACAACAATTCAGGAGGAAGCATGATGGAAACAAAACAGGATTTCCGCCGTCAGGCGGAGGAACTGGTGGATCAGATGACGGTGGAGGAGATGATTTCCCAGCTCTGCCACGACGCGCCCCCGATCCCGCGGCTGGGCATCCCGGGCTACAACTGGTGGAACGAGGCCCTGCACGGGGTGGCCAATGCCGGGACGGCGACCGTCTTTCCCCAGGCGATCGCGCTGGCGGCGATGTTCGACGAGGAGCTTTTGGGGCGGATCGGCGAAACGATCGCCACGGAAGCCCGGGCCAAATACAACGCCCAGTCCGCCGAGGGCGACACGGACATTTTCAAAGGGCTGACGTTCTGTTCGCCGAACATCAACATTTTCCGCGATCCCCGCTGGGGCAGGGGGCATGAGACATACGGGGAGGACCCGTATCTGACCTCGCGGCTGGGCGTGGCCTTTATCCGGGGTCTGCAGGGGGACGGCAAATACCTGAAAGCGTCCGCCTGCGCCAAGCATTTCGCGGTCCATTCGGGGCCGGAGAAGGAGCGCCATACGTTTGACGCGCAGGCGACGGCAAAGGATATGGAAGAGACCTATCTGCCGGCATTCCGGGCTGCCGTGCAGGAAGGCGGTGTGGAGGAGGTCATGGGCGCGTATAACCGGACCAACGGCGAGCCCTGCTGCGCCAGTGAGACGCTCCTGCAGAAGACCCTGCGGGAGAAATGGGGATTCACGGGTCATGTGGTCTCCGACGCCGGGGCGCTCCGTGATATCCATGAACATCATGGGGTGACGGCCACCGCCGCGGAATCGGCGGCCCTGGCGCTCCGCAATGGCTGCGACCTGAATATCGGCTCGACCTACCGCAGCCTGCCGGAGGCGCTGGAGGAGGGGCTGGTCTCGGAGGAGGAGATCCGCCGGGCGGCCGTGCGCCTGTTCACGACGCGGATGAAACTGGGGCTTTTTGACCCGGAGTGCGAGTTCAACCGCATCCCCTACGAGGAGAATGACAGCCCGGCTCATCGCCTGCTATCCCTGGAGGCGGCCAGACGGTCCGTGGTGCTCCTGAAAAATGACGGTCTGCTGCCGCTTGAGCGGTCGAAGCTGCGCACGGTCGGCGTGATCGGGCCGACGGCGGACCTGCGGACGGTGCTGGCGGGGAATTACCACGGAACCGCGTCAGAATATGTGACAAACCTGGAAGGGATCCGCGAAGCGGCGGGAGACAGGGGAGCGGGACAGGACGGCATCCGCGTCCTGTATTCGGAGGGATGCCATCTGTGGAAGGACCGGATGGACAGTCATGCCCGACCCGGCGACCGGATCAGTGAAGCGGTGACGGTGGCGCGGCACAGCGACGTGGTGATCCTCTGCGTGGGTCTGGACGCTTCGCTGGAAGGAGAAGGGGAGGGCAGGGACAAGACCGATCTCCTGCTGCCGGAAAGCCAGCGGCGCCTGATGGAAGCCGTATGCGCGGTGGGGACGCCGGTCGTCCTGGTGCTGAACGCGGGGAGCGCGATTGACCTAAGCGGCATAGAAGAACATTGTTCCGCCATCCTGGACTGCTGGTACAGCGGCGCCCAGGGCGGAAGGGCGCTGGCGGAAATCCTCTTTGGCGAGGTGAACCCGTCGGGGAAGCTGCCGGTGACATTTTACCATGACGGGACGCTGCCCGATTTCCGGGATTACCGTATGAAGGGCCGGACCTACCGCTATCTGGAAGGGGAGCCGCTCTACCCGTTCGGGTACGGCCTCAGTTACAGCCGTTTCCGTTTTGATGATTTGCGGATGGAAACGGCAAGGGAGGCGGCCGTGACGTCGGCTGGGACGGAAGCGGCGGCAGATGTTGGGACGTCGGCTGCAGCAGAAGCGGCTTCAGAGGCCGGGATGCTGTCCGGGACAGAAACGGCGTCCGCGGCAGGGATATCGGCCGTGACGGAAGTGACAACGGGGGTCGGTACGTCGTCTGCAATGGAAGTGGTGGCAGAGGCTGGGATGCTGTCCATGACTGAAACGGCGTCCACGGCAGGGATATCGGCCGGGACGGAAGTGACAACAGGGGTTGGGACGCCGGCTGCAGCAGAAGCGGCGGCAAAGGCTGTGACGGAAGCGGTGTGCAGGTCAGCGGCCGGGGCGGAAAAGATGTCAGAGACCGGAACATCGCCCGAGACAGAAGCAGCGGCCGTGTCCGCCCCCGGGATCCCGCTTCTGCGCGGGAGCATCCGGGTCACCAACCTAAGCAGCCGGGACGGCGCCGCGGTGGTCCAGGTTTATGTGGACAGCAAGCCGCAGG
>CAYYHX010000113.1:1994-5737 GCA_964471835.1 uncultured Hungatella sp. | reverse complement strand
AAATGCGGGACACGATCCGGTCACAGGTTTCGGAAGGGGTGCGCGGCGCCGATCCTAAGTGCCATTGCGTGATGACGGTTGAGAATACGTTCTGCGCGGAATCTCCCGAGTCCCGGTAAGACCCGACAACGGATTTGATAATGCCGATAGCGCAGGTCATATAACGGTAATGAGCTGGCGTCTGAATGGCTGCGTTTTCAGAACCGCTTTAAGACCGCTTTCAAAGCCGGTGCGGAACTGTCGGGTATTTTCAAAAAACCGCTTGACGCATCCGGATTCCTGATGTATAATTCATATTGTCGCTGTGAGAGATATTCACGTGTGATTCAATTGTGGTGGGCTATCGCCAAATGGTAAGGCAACGGACTCTGACTCCGTCATTTTCAAGGTTCGAATCCTTGTAGCCCAGCGCAGAAGGCCCCGGAGGAGATGATCTTCCGGGGTTTTTCTTTGCCTCAAAAGGCCGGGATCAGCCCGAAAAGGCTGGAAGAAATGTCAAAATGCGATTGACAGCGCAGTGGCATGGGTGTATAGTAAAAGACGGCAGTGAAAGGGCGCTCCATGCGGGGCGTCTTTCTTGCTTTGTTAGGAAATTCCGGTTATTGCGTTAATTTTTGCGTTTCCGGAAGTTTTATGGGAATATAGAAATTCTTTATTTATTGCGTTTCCGGAAATGCTCTTGTGAGATTCGATTGTACGGTCCGCGTAGGAAAGGATGTTGGAAGTATGTTACTGGATCTGGTGGATCACAAGGATTCGATCAACCGCCTGCTGGCGCGCTACGGCGTCAAGTTCGGCATTTACAAGAACAATGTATTTCATGAGCAGTTATTTCCCTTCGATCCGATTCCGCGTGTTATCAGCCGGAAGGAGTTTGAATTCTTGAACCGCGGCCTCTGCCAGCGGGTGCGGGCCTTAAACTGTTTCCTGGCGGATGTGTACTCAGAGCGAAGGATCGTGAAAGACGGCGTGATCCCGGCGGATTTCATCTATTCCTCGAAGGGCTATCTCCCTCAGTGCGAGGGCATCGTGCCGCCGAAGAAGATTTACAGTCATATCTCGGGTATCGATCTGGTGCAGGGAAAGGACGGCGACTGGTACATCTTGGAGGACAATCTGCGGATTCCCTCCGGAGCGTCCTATCCGATGATTGCCAGGGATCTGACGAGACAGGCGGTTCCGGAGGCATTTGCCCGCCATGCCGTACTGGACAACCGCAATTATGCGTCCATGCTGCGGGAAACGATGGACTATGTGAACACCGGGGGTCTTAACGTGGTGCTGACGCCGGGACGCTATAACGCGGCGTTCTTCGAACATTCTTACCTGGCGGAGCGCTCCGGCGCGATTCTCTGTATGCCGCAGGATCTGTCGGTGGAGGACAACCGGCTTTATTATCGCAGCTATGAGGGGCGCAAACAGCAGGTTGGCGCGGTCTACCGGCGGATCTCCGATGAATATCTGGACCCGATGTGCTTCCTGCCGGAGTCGCTGATCGGCGTTCCCGGGCTGATGAATGTGTACGCCAGCGGCAATGTGGCGATCCTTAACGCGCCGGGCAACGGCGTGGCGGACGACAAGGGCATCTATTATTTCGTGCCGCACATGATCCGCTACTATCTGGGCGAGGAAGCGATCCTTAAGAATGCGCCGACCTATCTGGCTTTCTACGAGAAGGACCGGAGTTTTATTCTGGAGCATCTGAACCGGCTGGTGGTGAAGGATGTGTCGGAGGCCGGCGGTTACGGTGTAGTATTCGGGAGCAGCTTGAGCAGCGGGGAACTTCGAAACCTGGCGGACGCGATTCAGGCGGAACCGCGGCGGTTCATTGCTCAGGAAGTGATTGATTTCGTAGATCTGCCGATCGTGGAAGGCGGGGAACAGGTTCCCAGAAAGGCGGATCTGCGGGCGTTTGTCCTTGCCGGAGGGGAGACACGGGTCTGGCCGAGCGGGCTGACCAGATTTTCCCGGAATCCGGATTCATTTGTAGTAAATTCTTCGCAGGGGGGAGGTTTTAAGGACACATGGGTATTATCTCGCTAGAGAGGGCGGATCACCTGTTCTGGATCGGCCGGTACACGGAGCGGGTGTTTACCACGCTGGTGACATTTTTTGATTACTATGACCAGATGATCGACGTGGATCTGGACGCGTACAGGAAGTATTGTGAAATGGTGGCGATTCCGGATATCTACGGGGACAGGGAGACGTTCAGCAGGCGCTACCTGTTTGACGGGAGCGATCCGAATTCGGTCTACGCGAACCTGGAGCGGGCTTATGACAATGCGATCGTGATCCGGGATGAGATCAGCAGTTACACGCTGGCTTATATCCAGCTGGCGTTGGACCAGCTGCAGGCTGCTTCCGGTTCGGCGGCGCCCCATTACGATTTGCAGCAGGTGATTGATTACCTGCACGCGTTCTGGGGCTGTGTGGACGACCGTGTGGACGACGAGGAAGCGCGCAATATCATGAAATGCGGCAAATATCTGGAGCGGCTTGATCTGTATATCCGGCTGGGCTATCCGGATAGGTATATCCGGCGGTGCTACAGCAAATTTACCAATCGATTGGATAAGGTGCATCTGCAGTACAGCGCGGCCTGCCGCGAGAAGCTGGATGCAATCGTCCGGTCAGGGAATGTGAAGGAGCGCAGGGATGAGGCCGTGGCCGCGGTATGGAATTTATTCTGAGGTGAGTTTTTGAAGATTCTGAAGGTTGCGTATGAGATGCGGCTCGCGTTTGCCGCGCCGGTGACGGATCATTATTTCCAGTTCCGGTGCCTGCCGATGGACGGGGACGGCCAGACCGTGGAGGCTCTGGAAGTCACGGTGGAGCCGGCGGGGACGCTGTACGAGAGGGTGGACGGCTTCGGCAACCGGATCTGCTACGGGGAGGCGCTCACGCCGCATGGCAACCTCCGTGTTCGGATGCGTGCGAAGGTGCGGGTGGCGCGGGAGGCGGGCGGAGAAGCGCGGACGGCGTGGGAGGCAGATAGGTGTGAAGGGGTGCAGGCAGCGCTGGAGCCGGACGGGCAGGTTCCTTGTGTCGTGTACCGCTATCCGTCGGCTCTGACCATGCCGGATGCGGCGATGCGGGCGTTTCAGGAAAGCGCGCGGATGAAGCATACCCGGACACAGACGCAGACACATACTCAGACGCAGGCGCCCGGGTTCCCGGAATTTCTGATGCATGAGCTGTACCGGCGGTTTTCCTATGAACAGGGATGCACCCATGTTGGCACCACGGCGGCTGAGGCGTTCACCCTAGGGAAAGGTGTATGCCAGGATTACGCCCATATCTATGTGGCCCTGTGCCGTCTGGCGGGTTTTCCGGCCCGTTATGTGACAGGGATGGCCGTCGGCGAGGGGGCGACCCACGCATGGGCAGAGGTATGGCGGAACGGGAAATGGACGGCATACGATCCGACCCATGACTGCCCTGTGGACGACCGCTATATCAAATTATCCCATGGAAGGGATTTTGCCGACTGTTCCGTTGACAGGGGATGCTTCTTCGGCGGGGCCGGGCAGGAGCAGACCGTATATGTGAAGGTAGAAGAAGAACGGGAACCGGGTTCTTCCGCGTAAATGGAAGAATGGAGAATCAAGTGCTTCTGCGTAAAAACAGCAAAATGGAAGACCAAGCGCTTCCATGTAAATGGTAGAATGGAAAACCATGTATTTCCGCGCAAACTGCAGAATAGAAAACCATGCATTTCCGCGCAAACAACAGAATGGAGA
>CAYYHX010000113.1:0-1894 GCA_964471835.1 uncultured Hungatella sp. | reverse complement strand
GCGCAAACTGCAGAATAGAAAACCATGCATTTCCGCGCAAACAACAGAATGGAGAGAAAGTACATCATGATAAAGACAATCGTTTCGGTGGGGCTTCCGGTAGACGAGCGACTCCAGATCCGCAAATCTACGATTGCCCCCGCGAATCTGGCCGGTGATGAGAAGCGTATCTGCATCGTTACCGGCACCCACGGCGACGAGCTGGAAGGGCAATACGTTTGCTATGAGCTGCTTCACCGGCTGAACAGCCATCCGGAATATCTGAAAGGGATCGTGGACGTCTATCCGGCGCTGAACCCGCTGGGCATCGACTCGATCACGCGCGGAATCCCGGCTTTTGATCTGGACATGAACCGGATCTTCCCCGGCAGCGAGGACGGGCAGGTGCAGGAACAGATCGCGAACCGGATCGTGAAGGATCTGGCCGGCGCGGATCTCTGCATTGACATCCATGCCAGCAATATCTTCCTGCGGGAAATTCCCCAGGTGCGGGTCAGTGAGGAGACGGCGGAGAAGCTGCTGCCGTACGCGAGGCGGCTGAATGTGGATTATGTCTGGATTCACGCGGCGGCCACGGTTCTGGAATCGACGCTGGCCCACACGATGAATAAGGCCGGCGTCCCGACGCTGGTTGTGGAGATGGGTGTGGGGATGCGCATCACCCTGGATTACGGCAATCAGCTGATTGACGGCATCTTCTGCCTGATGAACGATCTCGGAATCTGGGACGGACCGGTGATCACGCCCAAGGAGCCGATCATTTCCTCGGACGGACAGGTGGGCTTTATCAATGCCGACCGTCCCGGCATTTTTATCCCTAAGGTCGAGCACTGGCGGCATATCCGGAAAGGCGAAACCATCGGCGAGATCTTAAATCCGCTGGAAGGCAAGGTGGAGGAAACGCTTCTGGCGCCCTTTGACGGCATGGTCTTCACGCTGCGGGAATATCCGGTCGTCAACAGCGGCTCCCTGATCGCCCGCGTGCTGGGAGGTGATTTCGGATGAGAAAAGAACTGATTTTCCGCATGGAGAATCCCTACCGGGACGCGCTGAATGTCTACGGCTACCATTTCGGCATCGGGGAGAAATCGACCTGCATCGTGGGCGGGTTGCGGGGAAATGAGGTTCAGCAGATGTATATCTGCAGCCAGCTGGTGCGGGCGTTGCGGGACCTGGAGAAGCACGGCAGCCTGGTCGCGAACAATGAAATCCTGGTGATTCCGTCGGTGAACCATTCGGCCATGAACATCGGCAAGCGCTTCTGGCCGGTGGACAACACGGATATCAACCGGATGTTTCCCGGCTATGACCAGGGCGAGACGACCCAGCGGATCGCCGCGGGGCTGTTCGAGGTGGTGCAGCATTACAATTACGGGATTCATTTCGCCAGCTTCTATATGCGCGGCAATTTCGTCCCCCATGTGCGGATGATGGAGACGGGATACGAAAATGCGAGCCTGGCCAATCTCTTTGGCCTGCCCTATGTGGTGCTGCGCAAGCCCCGTCCGGTGGACACGCTGACGCTCAACTACAACTGGCAGATCTGGAACACGAACGCATTTTCCGTCTATACCAATGCCACGGACCAGATCGACGAGGCGTCGGCCCGGCAGGCGGTGGCGGCGGTGCTGCGTTTCCTGACCCGCATGGGCGTGATCCGCTACAACAGCCATGCGGGGTTTATCGCTACCACGATCCACGAGGAAGAACTGATGAACGTGCGCAGCAACGAGGCCGGCATCTTCCGGCGGAAAGCGGAGCCGGGGGAGGAAGTCCACATGGGCGAGATCCTGGCGGAGATTATCGATCCCTGCGAGGGGGAGATCCTGAGCAGCATAGCGGCGCCCACGGACGGGATCATCTTCTTCGCGCATTCGCAGCCGCTGGTGATGGA
>CAYYHX010000112.1:0-5759 GCA_964471835.1 uncultured Hungatella sp. | reverse complement strand
CGCCGCGGGGGCGCTCCACATCCGGCTTGGCGGCGCCCACGAATATTTCGGCAAGTCGGTAGAGAAACCGTTCATCGGGGATGCGGATCGTTCCCCAGAGAGGGAGGATATCCGGCGCAGCGTGAAACTGATGTACGGGACGGCGGGGCTGGTTCTCGCGCTTTTGATCACCATCACCTTGCTTTTGGGAGGAGGATGATTATGGAAGCCAGCGAACGTTTCTTTCAGAACCGGGCCTGCCCGTATTTCCCGTGCCATCGGGGGATCGAGGAGAAAGACTTCAACTGCCTGTTCTGCTATTGCCCGCTGTATATGCTGGGCCGTGGCTGCGGCGGCGACTGGTGCTTCAATGCGAAGGGGTACAAAAGCTGCGCGGACTGCACATTTCCGCACCGACCGGAGAACTATGACCGGGTGCTTTCCCGCTGCCGCGACATCATGGCCGTGATCGCCAGGGTGGATGGGAGTGACGGAAAAGCATTGACTGCCGGCATGAATGGTGAGGAGGAACATGACTGTGACTGTCCGGGCAGACAGGGGGAAGTGTATGTTTGTGCCCGCCATGGTGGACAGGGAAGAAATGAGTGTGACCATCTGGATAGATAACAGGGAAGGAATGAGTATGACCGTCTGGATGGATAAAGAGGAAGAATATGACCGTGACCGCCGGAACGGACAGAGGGAAAGGCATAATTGTGACCACTAAGATGGATAGTATGGAAGGGTATAACTGTGTTCGCCGGGCCGGGCAGAGAAAAGAACACGACTGTGCCGCCAAAGCGGACAGGAGCAATGATATAACTATAGATTCCAGAATGGACAGGAGGGAGCAAACCGATGAAGATAATTCCCCGCTCGCTTGACGGCGCGGCCCGTGCGGAGGCGCTGGCCCGATGGGACCGGATTGCGAAGCCGCTTCATTCGCTGGGCACCTTCGAGGATCTGATCGTTCAGATCGCCGGTATTCAGGGAACAGCGGAGGTTTCTCTTGCCCCGCGGTGCGCGCTGGTCTTTTGTGCGGATCACGGCGTGACGGCCGAGGGGGTCGCCCAGTCGGACAGCAGGGTTACGGCGCTGGTGGCGCGTTCCATCGTAGATGGCACGTCCAACGTCAGTATCATGGCCCGTTCCGCCGGGGCGGACGCATTTGCGGTGGACATGGGTATGACGGAAAATGTGCCGGGCGCCATGTTACGGAAGGTCGCCTGCGGCACGGCGGATATGGCTCTGGGGCCGGCCATGAGTCGGCTCCAGGCGGAACAGGCAATCCGCGCCGGCTTGGATCTGGTCGGCGAGATGAGGGAGAAGGGATACCGGATGATTGCCGTAGGCGAAATGGGCATCGGCAACACCACCGCCTGCGCGGCCATGACCTGTGCGCTGCTGGGCCTGCTGCCGCAGGATGCCGTGGGGCGGGGAGCGGGGCTTTCCGATGCGGGTCTGCGGCGTAAGATCGAAGCGGTGCGCCGGGCCTTGGCCGTCAACCGCCCTGATCCCGGCGATCCGCTTGATGTGCTTGCCCGGGTGGGCGGCTTTGAGATCGCGGGTATGGCCGGAGCCTTTCTTGGCGGGATGCTTTACAGGGTGCCAATGGTTATTGACGGCGCGGTTTCCGCCGTAGCCGCGCTGACCGCGGTACGGATGTGCAAGGAAGTCCGGGATTTCCTGCTCCCTTCTCACATGAGCCGTGAGCCGGCGGCCCGTTTTCTTTTTGAGGCGATGGAAATGAAACCGATCCTGGAGGCCGGTCTGGCCTTGGGAGAAGGCGCCGGGGCCGTGCTGCTGTTCCCGCTCCTGGATGCGGCGGCGGCGGTCTACGGGGGTGTCCATACCTTTTCGCATCTGGGCATGGCTCCCTATCAAAGACAGGAGGATCTGCCATGACGATCTTGCTCACAGGGGGAAGCGGCTGCGGAAAATCCGCCTTCGCGGAGCGGCTCATCGCTGCCATGCCCCGCGAGAACCGCATTTATATCGCTACGATGCAGGTGTGCGACGACGAATCGCGGCAGCGGGTGGCCAGGCACATCGCGCGGCGGGAGGGACTGGGGTTTCGCACGCTGGAGCAGCCCCGATCGCTCGGCGAGGCCCCTGTCCCCGCAGGCGGTATCGTGCTGCTGGAGGATCTGCCGAATCTGCTGGCGAATGAGATGTTTAGCGAGGATGGAGAGAGCCGCAAGGAGCGGAATGTGCATGGTGATCTGCCGGAATTGCCAGCAAATGAGATGTTCTACGGAGATGAAGAAAGCCGTAGGGAGAGGGATGCGCATGGAGACCTGCCAGATCTGCCGGCGAACGAAAGAGTCTGCGAAGACGGAGTGAGACGCAAGGAGCCAAATGTGCATGGCAACCCGCCGAATTTGCCGGCGAACGAGATGTTCGGTGGAGACGGAGGGAACTGTAGGGAGAGGGATGTGCATGGAGACCTGCCGAATCTGCCAGCGAACGAAAGAGTCTGCGGTGACGGAGGGAGCAGGGAGCCAAATGTGCATGGAGACCTGTCGAATCCGTTGGCGAACGAGACGTCTGGTCGGGACGGAGGGAGCCGCAGTGAGAGGGATGTGCATGGAGATCTGTCGAATATGCGAGTGAATGAAATAGTCTGCGGGGGCAGAAGAAACCGCAAGGAGCCAAATGCGCATGGAGACCTGCCGGATCTGCCGGCGAACGAAATGTCCGGCGGCGACTGGCGGCGGATTCTCCCCGACCTGCGGGCGTTGGCGGCGAAGTGCGCGCATCTTGTCATTGTCACCAACGACGTATTCTCCGACGGGGAGGAATACGGGGAGTCCACCCAGGAATATATGCGCGTCCTTGCGGAGATTAATCGTGCGGCGGCAGCGATGGCGGACTGCGCTGCCGAGATCGTGTACGGCATCCCCGTGCCGCTGAAAGGAGTTCTGCCATGCGTCTGATCCGCGGGCTTGTAACCGCATTTTCCACCTACTCCCGTATCCCCATGCCGCCGGTGGACTGGTCGGAGGAAAATCGCGGCTGCGCGTTGTATTTCCTGCCGCTGGTGGGTGCGGCGGCGGGCGGCGTGGTGTGGTTCTGGCTTTTTCTGTGCAAAATGCTGGAATTTTCGTCCCTGCTTCAAGGGACCGTGGCGGCGGCGCTGCCGGTGCTGTTCACCGGCGGCATCCACATGGACGGCTTTCTGGACGCGTCTGATGCGCTGGCCTCGTGGCAGCCGCCGGCAAAGCGGCTGGAGATCATGAAGGACAGCCATGTGGGAGCGGGCGCGGTGACGGCCTGCTGTCTGTATCTTCTGCTGTCCGCGGGAGTTCTGGGGGAGGCAAGTGACGGAGAGGCCCCGGCGCTTGCCCTGTGTTTTGTGGCTTCTCGAGCCGCGGGCGTCTGGACGTCGGTCACATGGAAGACGGCCAGACCGGGCGGGATGTTGGATCATTTTACACACACCGCCCGTAAGAGGACGGCGGTCGTTGTCTGCGCTTCGGTGCTGGCCGCCTGCGCCGTTTTGTGGATGTTTCTGTTGAAATGGAAGGGTGCGCTGCCGCTACTGGCGCTGGGGATCTGCGTGCTCGTCTACCGGCGGATGGCGCGCCGCGCGTTCGGCGGGGTGACTGGGGATCTCGCCGGATGGCTGATCCAGGTGAGTGAATTGAGTATGTTAGCCGCAGTTGTGATCGGAGGAAAATTGAGTATGCTGTCCGCGGTCGTGATCGGAGGAAAATTGAGTATGCCGGCCGCGGTCGTGATCGGAGGGAAATTATGAAGCTGTATCTTGGCGGGGCCTTTCAAGGGCAGGAGGAACTGGCCCGCAGGGAGAATCCCGATGCGCAGATCATCACGGATTTCCATGAGGTGATCCGGAAGGCGCTTTCGCGCGGCGAAGACGGGGCCGCCGTGGCGGAGCGCCTTCTTCGCGAGCGGCCGGATTGTGTGGTCGTGTCCAATGAGATCGGCGCCGGCATCGTGCCCATAGAGGAGAAGGACCGCGCGTGGCGGGAGGCCGTGGGGCGCGCCCTCTGCATCCTGGCGCGGGAATCTGAACAGGTGACGCGGGTGGTCTGCGGGATCGGGGTGCGCATCAAATGACCAGGCTGCTCATACGGCACGGCCTGACTGCCGGCAACCTGGAAGGGCGCTACATCGGCTGCCGTTCCGACGAGGTGCTCTGCCCGGAAGGGATCGACGACCTTCGGACGAAACGGTTCCCGCCGGTCCCGCACATTTTCTCCAGCCCCATGCGCCGCTGCCTGGAAACCGCCGCCATACTCTATCCCGGCATGGAACCGGAGATCGTCGGGGATTTTCGGGAATGTGATTTCGGCGCCTTTGAGGGACGGTCCTTTGCGGAACTCAATGGCCGCGCCGACTATCAGTGCTGGATCGATTCTTATGGCACGCTGCCCTTTCCGGGCGGGGAGAGCCGCTTCGCATTCGCGGCCAGATGCGTCCAGGCATACAGGGCGCTGCCGGCGGGGGACTGCGCGCTCATCGTCCACGGCGGCGTGATCATGGCCATCATGGAGGCTTTTGCGCGGCCGCGCGGAGAATACTATGATTTCAGGCTGCCCTGCGGGGCAGGTTATGCGCTGGAGGAGGACGGAAGATATATGCGGTTGTTTTTTTGATTGTCCGGAGATCACCTGTGGTTCACCTGTGGATTGTCCGTGGATTGAGACTCCTTTTTGTCTGTAAAACGGTGCCGTTTTCAGTTTGTCTACAGTTCTGCAGCGTTTTGCTTCCTGTATCCTGTACCCGTTCCGTCCCGTGCTCCGGTAAGCGTCCGGATCCGGCTCTCTTTTCCCCGAATCAAGGATCCGTTTCCGTTCTTTTTTGGCTTTTTTCAGAAGACTCTTGGAGGCAATCTATCCGTTGCCGGAATCTTTCACGTGGAGCAAATTGGGATACAGGCAGATCCCCCGGTTCGCGATCGGGGATGATATTCAGGCGGCCGGTATATTCTATTTTTTATCTTGATCTTAATTGCCATCAGAACGATAATGACAATCCCTTTTCCAACGATACTGTTCATAAAGGGGAATAAGAGGTTCAACTGTCACGAATCACACAGTAATTCATTTTCTTCAAACAGAAGGGTAAAAGTTTTTTTCCTTGTCTGATTTCCTTTTATGGAATTGGGACGCCTCGCGCCCTTAAATAAATATCAATATCATGATTGATGTAGTTTTCGCCGGTCGTGTGCAGAATATCGAAAAACTCGCGGATATAATCGAACACGCCATACCGGTCAAAAATGTCAAGCACGGCGGCGCCGCTTAACTGGCGGTGCTGTTTGTAACTTTCCATGCAGAATACTGTGAACTGCCCTTCCTTGCTCATATCGTGTCTGCCTCCTTAAACATCCGGAAAATGAAGGGAACCCGTCTCATCTTCCTGCTCTAATAATGCAAACAGCATGTCTGTGCTGTATTGCCACACTTTCGTATTTTCCTGTTCAAGCGCTGCATATAATTTTGAGGAATAGAGCTTCCTGATAGCGTCTTCCTCGGAGATGCCCAGCTTTGAAACGAGCATGGCAATCAAATCAGAACAGATGATAGGCATAATGGCTGTAAATTGTTCCTGTTCCATAGAGGCTCCCCCCTATCGGATCTCATGAGATTCGGTGAATGTTAGATACGCAAGGGATTTTGTTGTGTGGAACATCCACTGGTCATGCAGAATTTCGGTCTTTAATTTTCTTACCGTATATTCGGCGTCAAAAACCCCGGTTTCAAAAAGCCTGATAGACTGGTACACATTATCATCCGCTACGGGACCGATGTACA
>CAYYHX010000111.1:0-5772 GCA_964471835.1 uncultured Hungatella sp. | reverse complement strand
TCGGTCCGTCTATATACAGTTTCCCATCCTCCGTGAACCCGGCGCGGTCCAGATTAAAGCGTCGTCCCTTACTGTGGTCGGAGGGGTCAACATGGGAGTGATACGCCGCCCAAAGTTCCGTCCCGTCGGGCGATACGGTAAAAGAGTGATGCCCCGTACCGGATACGTCCTCGCGGCTTTTCCCGTATTTTCCCGTGACAGAAGTCAGGATCGGGTTCTCCTCCGCTTTCACAAACGGCCCCAGCGGGGAATCGGATACCGCGTATCCGACACTATATGCCGAAGTCTGATAAAAATTGGCGGAATAACTCAGATAATACTTCCCGTCATGCTTGATCATCTCCGGCCCTTCATTCCACAGCGGATTGCCTGACGCCAGTTCCCACGGCTGTTCCGGCGTAAGCAGCAGCACCGGCTCCCCCGCGATGCCGGAGAAGTCATCTTCCAGCTGCACGCCGTAAATCTGACTGGTTTTCTTCCCGTCCACGATGTTCTCCGAACAATCCCGCGAATAGTAAAGATATTTCGCGCCATCGTCGTCGATCAGCACGTTCGGGTCGATCGCCGCATAGCCAAGGTCAAACAGCGGTTCATTTTTCAGGTTCTGGAAAAATCCTTCGGGCGTATCGCAGACGGCCACGCCGATACGCATACTGCCCTCGCTGTTCATGGCCGAGTAAAACAAATAGTATTTTCCCTCCTGCTCTACCACTTCCGGAGCCCAGAAATTTGCACCGGACCCGCACCAGTCGCTGCCGAATGCCATAAAACAGGAACTTTTGTCGCTCCAGTTAAGCAGATCTTCCGATTTCCTGCAGGCAAATCCTTTGCCGCCTGTGGTGCCATAGAGATAATACATACCGTCCGAGGCCTTCAGCACAAACGGGTCCGCGATGATTAAGTCTTTGAACTGCTCGTTGGAAAAATATCCTTCCTGCATGGCTTCCTCCTCTGTATCCGGTTCTTCCGGGGCAGACACCCCTAACTCCCTGCCTGTGCCTACCGACTCGTCTGTGTCTACCGGTTCTTCCGCTTTGCCCTGCCCTTCTCCGGAAAGATTTTCCGTCTCCGCGGCGGCTGCTGATTCCGTCTGTATCGTCACGTTTCCTGCTTCAGATGCCGTCGGACCTCCGGAGCTTCCTTCCCCGCACCCGTACAGAAGGAATGCGGTCAAAATAACGGCCGTTCCGGTTAAATTTGCTTGTTTTCTGCCCATTTTGCTGCCCTCTTATCCTTTAAGCGACCCTACAAAAACACCTTTTACAAAGTATTTCTGCACAAACGGATAGATACACAGGATCGGCACCGTCGAAACCACGATGGAACAATACTTCACCAGCTCGCTGAAGGAGTCTCCCTGCTGGAGATCCACCACATTCGCGACTAACCTCTCGGCATTGTTCTTCATAAGTATCTCCCGCAGAATCAGCTGCAGCGGATACTTTGAGCGGTCATCCAGCAGCACCATCGCGTTAAACCATTCATTCCAGTGGCCTACCACACAATAGAGCAGGATAACTGCCAGCACCGGCTTCGACAGCGGGATGATCACATCCTTCAGGATCCTGAACTCCGAAGCGCCGTCAATGATCGCCGCCTCCTCCAGTTCCCGCGGGACCGACTCAAACCCTGTCCGCAGGATGATCATGTCCCACGTCCCGATCGCTCCCGGCAGGATCATCGCCCAGATATTATTGTAGAGGCCGATCTGCTTCATTAGCAGGTACCACGGGATCAGGCCTCCGCTGAAAAACATCGTGATTGTGATAATCACCATGATCGGTTTCTTAAACATCAGATCCGTCCTGGACAGCGTAAACGCGCCCATCGTCATCATGACCATATTCACGGCCGTACCCAGAAGCACATACAGGATCGTATTCTTATATCCCGTCAGGATCGAGCCGTCCTGCAGCGTTAACTTATATCCGCTTAGCGTAAAACCCAGCGGCCTGTACAGCAGTCCCCTGTAACGGACCAGCTGCTGAGGGTCGCTCACGGAAGCGAACAGCACATACAGCACCGGATACAGGCACAGAATCGACAGGAAGATCAGAATCCCGTAATTAAACACATTGAACGCCACGTTCGCGGGGGACCATCTCCCCACCTTTCTTCCTTTTTGTCCTTTCATCCATCATCCCTCCCGGATTAGAACAGGCTCGTCTCGGTAAGTTTCTTAGACGCCTGGTTGGCGATCAGAAGCAGGACAAAATTAACCGCTGTGCTGACCAGCCCTACCGCCGTAGAATACCCGAAACTTCCTTCTACAAGGCCCCGCCGGTAGACATAAGACCCGAGCGTATCCGCCGTCTCATAGGTCATCGGATTATACAAAAGGATCGTCTTCTCATAGCCGGATCCCATCAGGCCTCCCAGTTCCCGGATCAGCAGGATCATGATCGTAGGCAGGATGCACGGGATTGTGATGTGCCACATCCTGGCAAACCGCCCGGCCCCGTCGATCTCGGCCGCATCATACAGTCCCGGATCAACCGATGCCATGGCGGAAAGGTAAATGATGGAACCCCAGCCGATGCCCTGCCAGACACCGGACAGCGTATAGATCGGCCGGTACAGATTCGCGTATTGCAGAAGCGAGGTATGCTCTGTCCCGGTGACCAGATTCACGAACTGCGTGATGATGCCGTCGGAAGAAACCAGCATCTGCACAATGCCGCATGCCACGACCAGGGAAATGAAATGAGGCATATAGGTAATCGTCTGCACCACACGCTTAAACCTCATACTCCGGACTTCGTTCAACAGAAGCGCGAGGATGATCGGGGCGGGAAAACCGATCGCCAAACTCCATAAATTCTGCATCAGAGTATTCTTAACCGTCCGGACCAGATAAGGGCTGCCGAAGAAATCCCTGAAATTCTTCAGTCCGATCCACTTGCTGCCTGAAAATCCGAGGAACGGCTTGTAATCCTTAAAGGCGATCAGAACCCCGTACATGGGGAAATAACAAAACACGATAAACCACAAAAGCACCGGAATGAATATAAAATAAGCGAACCAGTGCTTTCTCATCTCCCTCCTGAGCCGCACCGAAAACGATTGCCGCGCAACGGGGCTATCCGTCTGTTCGTTTTTGTTTTTCATGCCATCTCCATTCCCGGCCGCCGCAGGAAACCGTGCCAGCGCAGAATTTCCCGCGGCAGCCGACCGCTAAAAACGGATCTTTTATCTTGCCATGTACCTGTCATACGCGGCCTGATACGTTGCCACATAGGTATCAACCCCGGCCTCTTTCACTTTCTCGCGGTATTCCTCCGCTGCCGACAGCGGAAGCTGCCCGGTTATGATCTTACAATAATACTCATCTCTCAATGTATTCAGATTGGTCGTTATATCCGCAATCGACGCGGTTTCTTCGGCAGTTAATGTCAGGGATCCGGGAAGACCTACCTGCTTCGTATTGTTGTCGAAGCTATATACATATCTGGCCTCCTTCCCTTCCGGGGAATATCCTGGCCCGCTGTCGATATCCGAGAAAATGCCGGGGAAGCATTGCAGCCTGAATTTGGACCAGGTGTATTTTGCCCCGTGATATAAAACATCTTCATCGGTTTTCATCAGGCCATTGTCATGGTAATAGGGCATTCCATTCTCATCGATCAGGTGGACATCACCGTAGGTTCCATCGCCATATATTTCAATGCCTTTTGCCGTAAAGCCGAAATCCATGAATGCCAAGGCCGCGTCTATATTCTCGCACTGTGTTGTAACGACCATGTTGAAAACATTTTCCACCAATCTGGCCTCGGGAAGATAGCTTGAATGCATCGGATATGTCGGCTGGTCGCCCTGATTCAAAACCGGGAAAGGAGCAGTTACCACGACATTATCCACGTCGTCCTGGAGTAAAATTGCCATCGATTCCGGTGCATTGATCACTAATCCGGTTTCATTTGTAGTGACCACAGAATCATAATAGGCACTGTCATTTGACACAAAATCCTTGGCAATCAGACCCTCCTGATACCACTGACTCATGGTCTGCAGGTAATCCTCCATGCCGTCCTGCGTCGGGCCGTACGCTACTTTTCCTTCGTCATCCAGAAACAGGTTGTCATAAACGCCGTATGCGCTGGCAACAGCGTCATTGCCGGTAAATCCACTCGCGGAGTTAAACAGGAACGGTACGTCATAGCCGGCATTTTTGCAGTCCGTCAGGTAAGAATGATACTCGTCAACCGTCACCGGAACCTCGGTCCATCCGGTATCCTCCATCGCTTTTTTCAGGAAGTTCGGCCCGTTGTTCGAACCTAACTGATTCGGCCATATCAAATAGACAGCCGGCCGCAAACCGTCGTCCGTAACCGTATCCCTGTTTACCGATTCGCTGTCTTCCCCGTTCTTGATATATCCTATATAATTGGGCAGCTTATCCTCATAGGAAGCCAGATCGACAGCAAGCCCGTCCCTTACGGCGCCTGCCGGACCTCCCGGATAATATAACCCGGTACTCAGGATGATATCCGGCAGATCGCCGCTGGCGAGCATCATGTTAAATTCCGAGCTCTCCTCCCCAATCGTTGGCGTAATAAAATTGAGTTTGATTCCGGTAAGCTGTGAAACTTGCTTGAAAGAAGGATGCTCACTGAGATCCGGATAGATCTCGGAGGCGCAATACCAGTTTGGCATCCAGATATCCAGAGTGACACCGTCAAAACGCCCGTCATAAGCGGAGTAATCATTAACCAGTCCATAAGGGAACGCCAGATAGGAATCGTCCAGCGTCGAATTCACCTGTTCGATCAGTTCCGGGGACGGGTTCGTATTGCCGCGGACCTGCGCGGCAAGATCCGACGCCGTTTCTCCCGCCTGCGTCTGCCCCGCTACCTGCGATTCTCCGGCGGCGGCCGTCGTACCCTCTGTCTCGGGCGCAGCGGTTTCCGTGGCCTGCGTGGTGGCCGCAGCCGTCGTTGTTTCAGCTGCCGTGCTGCTGTCGGTGCTGCCTCCGCCGCACCCCCCCAGAGCCGCCGACGCCAGGAGCACGATGCCCATGGATATTGACAGCCATTTGCTGTTTCGACCTTTTTTCATGTGTTTTTCCTCCTTTTTGATTCGTATTTTTGATTCGTACACGGATTGCTTTATAACGATCTCTGCATCACAGGAAGATCATCCGTCTCCATATCGACCCGCCCGGACGCCCTTGGGCTGATGCAATACAGTGTATCACTTCTGCGAGATCGCTTAAATGACGTATTGTGCTTTTGTATTAACATATTGTGCTTTTTTATGTTTCCTGCCTGCATGGGAAGGGAAAGACAGGCGGGCCGCGCCGAACGCGGAGCCGTACCTGCGAAGCTTTCACCGCCGTAACAGTTCAGACGGCGGGAGAACCGGTGCCAAAACAGGCGTTAAACTTGCTTATAAGCATATTTTGGCGCCGGTTCTCACATCGGATAAACATCCGATGCTTCTTGCGCGGCCACCGGCCGCACAAGAAGATGCGCCGTCTGAACTGTTACCGCCGCCAATGGAGCAGAAAAATCTTGAAAATCAGTTGAAACCGCAGCACAGGATAGATTATAATGAAGATTATAATAACGTCGGGACATTTATCATCCGATGCCCGTTACTTAAGTCGCCGCAGGAAGGAAAGGGGGTGCGGTACATGGAACAGAAAAAGAAGATGCTTCCGATCGGAACGGACGATTTTGAGAAGCTCCGCAGGAACGGTTATTACTACGTCGATAAAACCGGACTGATCAGGGAACTGCTTTCAAACCGGGCGGAAGTGACCCTGTTCACCCG
>CAYYHX010000110.1:3854-5802 GCA_964471835.1 uncultured Hungatella sp. | reverse complement strand
TGCCGGATCATCCCGCGGATAAAAGAAAGGAGCGCTTCTCATGCGAGTGATAGCCGGAACCGCCAGAAGACTGCTGCTGAAAGCGCCTGAAGGTCCGGACACCAGGCCGACGACCGACCGGATCAAGGAAACGCTGTTCAATATCATCCGGCAGGACGTAGCCGGGCGGCGGTTCCTGGACTGTTTTGCCGGAAGCGGCGCGATCGGCATCGAGGCCTTAAGCCGCGGCGCGTCGGACGCCGTTTTTATCGAGAAGAATCCGAAGGCTGCCGCCTGTATTCGCGAGAACCTGAAGACGACGCATCTGGAAGAGCGCGGACTCGTCATGACCTGTGATATCTTAAGCGGTTTGCGGCGTATCGAGGGGCGGGGCGAGGCGTTCGGCGTCATTTTCATGGATCCTCCGTACCGACAGCAGTGGGAGAATCAGGTGCTTGCGTATCTGAGTGCTTCGCGGCTGGCGGACGGCGATACGCTTCTTATCGCCGAGGCGTCCCTGGAGACGGATTTCTCCTTCGCGCCGGGGCTGGGTTATGAGATTGTCAGGGAGAAAACCTATAAGACCAACAAGCACATTTTCCTAAAAAAACAGACAGAACAGGAGCAGCGTTAGGGTTATGGCAGTCGCCGTCTATCCCGGGAGCTTTGACCCGGTTACTTACGGACATTTCGATATCATTGAGCGCAGCGCGGCCATCATGGACCGGCTGGTCGTGGCCGTTTTGAATAATTCTTCAAAATCGCCGTTGTTTTCTGTGGAAGAACGTGTTAATATGTTAGTAGATGTTACCGGGCATCTGTCCAATGTGGAAGTAAGGTCCTTTGACGGGCTGCTGGTGGATTTTGTCCGGGCGAACCGGGCGAATGTAATCATCAGGGGACTGCGCGCCGTGACGGATTTTGAATATGAATTGCAGCTTTCCCAGACCAACCGGGTGATCGCGCCCGGGGTGGATACGATATTCTTGACGACGAATTTGAAATATTCATATTTGAGTTCCAGCATCGTGAAGGAGATCGCCATGTACGGCGGCGATATCAGCGCGTTTGTCCATCCGGTCGTAGCGGAAAGAATACGGGCCAAATTCGCGGGGAATTCATTCAGGAGGGAGAGTACAGAGTCATGAGCAGAATCGAGCAGTTGATTGAAGAGATTGAAGAGTATATCGACGGGTGCAAGCCGGCCCCGCTTTCGAATAATAAGATCATGGTGAACCGGGAGGAGCTTGAGGAGCTTCTGGTCGAGCTGCGGCTCCGCGTGCCGGATGAGATCAAGCAGTACCAGAGGGTCATCAGCAATCAGGAAGCCATCATGAACGACGCGCACAGCCAGGCGGATGCTTTGATTCAGGAGGCCAGGGATAAGACGAATGAGATGGTGAATGAACATGAGGTCACGCAGGCGGCGTATCAGGCGGCGAATCAGATCATCGACGACGCCAACGTGCAGGCGCAGGCGATCATAGACGCCGCGGTCAACGACGCCAACAGCATCCGCCAGGGAGCGATCCAGTATACGGACGACGCGCTTCGCAACCTGCAGAATATCATTGCCCAGACCGTGGATACGGCCCAGAACCGTTTTGAGGCGTATATGGAGTCCATGAAGAATGCGTTTGACGTGGTGACGAACAACCGTAGCGAACTGCTTGTGTCGCCCCAGCAGCAGGAGAGCGCTGCCCCGGAGGGCGGAGAGGGTCAGATTCAGGCTGTTCAGTGAGAAGGTATGGCTGAAGGGGTATGGCAGAAGGCGCGCTGCAGCCGTATGCAGCGGCTTCCGCGGGAGAGAGTGCCGGATGGAGAGTCCGGCATTTTTCGTGAGGGGACGGCCGCGGGCTGAACGAAAATGCATGTGTCAATGGGAAAGTTTGGGTCGATGGGAAAATCCGAATCAGTGAGGAAGTCCTGATAAATGAGGAAGTCCGGGTTAATGGGAAAGTCCCGGTCA
>CAYYHX010000110.1:2672-3754 GCA_964471835.1 uncultured Hungatella sp. | reverse complement strand
TGGGGAAAAGCGTATGATTCGGGAACTGCCGGGATCACTGCCGGAACCGTTTCTGGCACAGATGCGGGAACTTCTGGGCGGGGAATACGGCGCATATCTGGAATGTTTCGAGGCGCCGCCGGTTTCCGGTCTGCGTGTCAATACGATGAAATGGAGCGCGGACGAGGCGGTCCGGCTACTGAAAGAGCGGGTCGGCGTGTCCCTGAGGTCTGTTCCGTGGACGGAGAACGGCTTTTGCTATGACGGGCGGGAGCGGCTCGCGAGAGATCCATATTATTATGCGGGACTCTACTACCTGCAGGAGCCGACCGCGATGGCGCCCGCCTCTCTCCTTCCGGTAAGGCCGGGGGACTGCGTGCTGGATCTGTGCGCGGCGCCGGGCGGCAAGAGTACGGAACTCGGGGTCAGGCTGGGCGGCCGGGGATTCCTGTGGGCGAACGATATCAGCGCTTCCAGGGCGAAAGCGCTGCTTAAGAATCTGGAATTATTTGGAACTCCTAATTTCTGTGTGAGCAGCGTGTCGCCGGAATGTCTGGCGCGGCGGTATCCGGCGTATTTTGACAGCATCCTTGTGGATGCGCCGTGTTCCGGGGAGGGGATGTTCCGCCGGGATCCGGACATGGTGAAGGACTGGACGGAGCGCGGACCCGCGTACTATGCGCCAGTTCAGCGGGAGATTCTGGAACAGGCCGTGCGGATGCTGCGGCCGGGCGGCTTCCTGATGTATTCCACCTGTACATTTTCCCGCCTGGAGGATGAGGAAAATGTAGCCGGGCTGCTTGAAAGGCATCCGGAGATGGAGCTGGTTCCGCTCAAAAGGTTTGACGGCGCGTGCGGCGGGGCCGGGCTTGACGGCTGCCTGCGGCTGTATCCGCATAAGGTGGAGGGGGAAGGGCATTTCCTCGCGCTGATGCGGAGGGGAGCGGGAACCGGGGGAGCGGGGAAGGCAACGGCAGTTCTGCCGCTGGCTGCGGCGCACGCAGATACACGGATGGGGCATGGCAGAGCAGCAAACGGTAATATGCGTGCAGCAAATCTCAGTTTCCCGGCTGATGGAGAGGTTGACGGTACGGCGCGAAATA
>CAYYHX010000110.1:0-2572 GCA_964471835.1 uncultured Hungatella sp. | reverse complement strand
CTCGTCCGCGGGGAATCCGTATACTATCTGCCGGAAGATTTTCAGGCCGCGTCCGGCATTCGCTTCCTGCGGACCGGGCTTCTGGTGGGAACGGTGAAAAAGGAGCGGTTTGAACCGTCGCAGGCTCTGGCGATGGTTCTGGACAGCGATACATTTACGGACAGCGTTTCATTTGCACATGACGACGAGCGCGTGATCCGCTATCTGAAGGGGGAGACGGTCTTCCTGCGGGACGATGAGGCGGAACGCGGGGGATGGCAGCTGGTCTGTGTGGACGGGCATGGCCTTGGATTCGCGAAGGCGGCGGGTCGGACATTGAAGAACCGGTACTATCCCGGCTGGAGGTGGATGTAACAGATGCGTCTGGATCGGTTTCTGGGGGAAATGGGCGCGGGGACGCGCAGTCAGATCAGGGAGGCGGCGAAAAACGGGCGCATCCGGGTGAACGGGACCGTGGAGAAAAAAGCAGACCGCAGGATCGACCCAGAGGAGGATACGGTGAGCCTCGACGGCCGGGAAGTGGCGTATGCGCGGTACGAGTATTATATGCTGAACAAGCCCCGCGGCGTCGTGTCCGCCACGGAGGACAATCTGCACGGGACGGTCGTGGGGCTGATCACGCAGCGGAAGCGTCCGGATCTCTTTCCGGTAGGGCGGCTGGATATCGACACGGAGGGGCTTCTGCTGATTACGAATGACGGCGATCTGGCCCACCGTCTGCTGTCGCCGAAGAAACATGTGGACAAGCGGTATCTGGCAGTGGTGGAAGGGAAACTTCCGTCGGATGCGGCACGAAGATTTGCGGAAGGGATCGTCTTAGAGGACGGGACGGTGACGCTGCCTGCGGAGATCGAACTGTGCGGACGCGGTCAGACAGTTATCCTGACGATTCACGAGGGGAAATTTCATCAGGTGAAACGGATGTTTGAGGCATTGGGCTGCCGGGTAACGTATCTGAAACGGCTGTCGATGGGGAGTCTGACGCTGGATGAGAGCCTGAAGCCGGGAGAATACCGGCCGCTGACAGAGGAAGAGCTGGCGGAGCTGAAAGCCGGCCGCTGACGGAAGCATTTACATTTACCTGCGCGAACCGGGGCGGAACCGGATCCGGAGCGGCGGATAGATTGGAGATTTTATGACATTAGAGAACATCAGGGCAATTCTGTTTGACCTCGACGGCACGCTGGTGGATTCCATGTGGATGTGGAAGTCCATTGACGACGAATTCCTCGGACGGTACGGGTATGAGTGTCCGGATGACCTGCAGCGGGCGATTGAGGGCATGAGTTTCACGGAGACGGCGGCGTATTTTATCAGGCGGTTTCAGCTGCCGCTGACCATGGATGAGATCAAGGGCATCTGGACGGAGATGTCGATCGACAAATACCGTTACGAGGTTCCCTTAAAGCCCGGAGCGCTGCGGCTGCTGACGTATGCGAAGGAGCATGGGATCCGCTGCGGCATCGCCACGAGCAACGGCACCGATATGGTAGAAGCCGTGATGACCTCGCAGGGGATGAAGCCCTATTTCCAGGCGGTGGTGACGGCCTGCGAGGTGAAAGAAGGCAAGCCCAGCCCGGACATTTATCTGAAGGTGGCGGAGCTTCTCGGCGCGGAGCCGAAGGACTGCCTTGTCTTCGAGGATGTACCCGCGGGGGCGCTGGCCGGGAAACGTGCCGGGATGACGGTCTGCGGCGTGGCCGACGCGAGCGCCAGGCATCTGCGCGGGGAGATGATGGAGCTGACCGATTATTTTATCGAGGATTTCCGGGATCTGTTTGATGAAAAAGGAGAGGTGCGCTTATGAAGATCGCGATTGTGACGGGTGCGTCGTCAGGCATGGGGCGCGAGGCGGCGTACCAGATCGGGGACCGGTTCTCCGGGATCGATGAGATCTGGGTAGTCGCCCGCCGGGAGGAACGTCTGCGGGAAATGTGCGGGCAGACCCCGGCCCGCGTGCGCTGTTTTGCCGCGGATATTACGGTTCCGGAGGAACGCAGCAGGATCGGCACGGCGCTGCGGGAGGAACGGCCGGATGTGAAGATTCTGGTAAATGCGGCGGGGGCCGGCCTGACCGGCCGCGTCGATGCGGTCTCGGAGGAAGCTGCGTGCGGGATGGTGCGTCTGAACTGCGAAGCACTGTGCGCGGTGACGCGGATGGTGCTGCCTTATATGGGACAAAACAGCCGGATCCTGCAGTTTTCGTCCGCGGCGGCGTTCCTGCCGCAGCCGGGATTCGCGGTCTACGCGGCATCGAAAGCATTTGTCCTAAGTTACAGCAGGGCGCTGGGAGCGGAGCTGAAGAAGCGGGGGATCTGCGTGACGGCGGTATGCCCCGGCCCCGTAAAGACGGAATTTCTGGAACTCGCCGGCGGTGCGCAGGAACTTCCGCCCTATAAGAAACTTGTGATGGCGGAGCCGAAGAAGGTGGTCCGGAAAGCGATTCTGGACAGCATGGCGGGGCGGAGCGTGTCGGTATACGGGATCCCGATGAAGCTGTTCCATCTTGTCACGGAGATTGTGCCGCACGGCGTGATTCTCGGGGCGATGGAGAAGCTGGGCGGATAAATGG
>CAYYHX010000109.1:0-5821 GCA_964471835.1 uncultured Hungatella sp. | reverse complement strand
CCTGCTGCGGCATCGTGTCGAACGCGGCGTAGGCGAGGCTGACCAGATTCTTATGTGCTACCTCGTCCTCATCGTAATCCTCGTAGCCGATGCGGTCAAAGCAGTCGTCGATGCTCATGGAGGCATCCACGTCCCAGGTATGATCGTCCACCTGCACGAAGCTCTCCACCACCTCGTCGTCCTCGTCCCAGATATCCCCGACCAGCTCCTCCAGCATATCTTCCATCGTGACCACGCCCTCCATACCGCCGTAGTCGTCGGTGACAATGGCCATGCTTGCCTTCCGCCGGTTCATTTCCGGCAGCAGATCGGCGATCTCCGTGCTGCCGTGGACGAAGAACGGCGGATCCATCACCCGGCGGACATCCGTCTGCTCCCCTTCCTTCAGATACGCCTTCACGAATTTGCGGCACGACAGCACGCCCACCACATTATCGATGGATTCATGGTAAACCGGCATCCGGGAATGGCGCACCGACCGGATCCGCTCCAAGATCTCCCCCACGCCGTCGGTGTCGTCGATTGCCTGCACATCCACACGAACCGTGAGGATGTCGTCTACCGTATGGTCGCCGAAGTTGAGGGCGGACTGCACAAGCTCCCCCTTCTCGGCCTCCAGGCCGCCCTCCTCCGCGATATTCTCCACCATATCATGGAACTCGTCCTCCGTCACGGTGCTGTCGCCGCCGCCCAGCATCCTGGCGGCCACATTTCCGATCGCCGTCAGCAGGAACGAGAACGGCGTGCAGATCCGCATGATCAGGATCAGCGAGCCGGCGATCATTTTCGAAAAACGCTCGGAATATTTCTTGGCGATATTCTTGGGAAGCAGTTCCGCGAAAAAGAACACGATAACCGTAAGCACCAGAGTTGTAGCCGCCACGGCATCGGTTCCCCACATCCTGGTCGCCCAGAGAGTGGCGATGGAGGATGACAGAATATGGGAAAGATTATTGCCGATAAGGATGGTGGACAGAGCCGCATCGAAGTGATCCAGGATATACTGGACATTCTTCGCCCCGCGGTCCCCCTTGTCCGCCAGCAGACGGATGCGGATTTTATTGACAGAACTCAAAGCAATCTCACTGGACGCGAAATAGGCGCCCATAAAAAGTAACACAACAATCAGGATGAGGGATATCCAACTGTCCCCGTCCATGGACATACCACCTGGCCTTTCTGATTTCCCTTCTAAAATGAACTTTTACGACCGCGATGGCCTTATTATAAGGAAATATGCAAAATTTGTCAATCCTCTGTGAAAGGATGCCTCCCGGGACCGCTCCTGCCCTTTCCCCTTTCGCCATCATGAACCCTTAATGCTCCATACTGCGTCGATCACATGGGCCGCGCAGGATTCCGCCTCCCCGCGGGTCAGTGTAAATTCCTTATCCGTGCCTTTCAGAGCCGCAAGCGCCAGCTTATAGTCGCTCTCGGAACCCGGCATAAACAGGTCGTTGCCCGCCGCCAGTGTCGGAGCCGATTTGGCCATGCGGTACCTGCCCTTCGCGTTCATCATGCCAACAACCCAGTCGGTCATGATAAGGCCGCCATAGCCCCACTCGCCGCGCAGGACGGTTTCCATCAGATCGTTTCTCTCCGAAGTGTGGACGCCGTTTAATAGGTTATAGCTGGTCATCAGCGCCGCCGGCCTGCTCTTCGCGATGCAGATTCCGAACCCGCGCAGATAAATCTCACGCAGCGCGCGTTCACTGACCTGGCTGTTGGAAACATAGCGGTTCGTCTCCTGGTTGTTGCAGCAGAAATGCTTAACCGTGACGCCCTTGCCCGGATGCTTCTGCACACCCTTCGTGACAGCCGCGCCTACGAGGCCGCTGATCAGCGGATCTTCCGAGCAATACTCGAAATTCCGGCCGCATAAGGGGCTTCTCTGGATGTTAAATGCGGGCGCCAGCCACAAATCGATGCCAAACCGCTCCATCTCCTCGCCCACCAGATCGCCGCAGGACTCGCAGAGTTCCATATTCCAGCTCTGAGCCAGCGCCGTGCCGATGGGGATCGCGGTGCAATACTGATCCTGCACCTCGCCCTTGGGCGGCCGGTTCATCCGTTTTATCACCGTACGGGCGGCCGTGCCAAGGTAATCT
Organism: uncultured Hungatella sp.; assembly: GCA_964471835.1. Taxonomy (GTDB): domain Bacteria; phylum Bacillota; class Clostridia; order Lachnospirales; family Lachnospiraceae; genus UBA3402. The sequence goes on along the minus strand of CAYYHX010000109.1, from coordinate 3,713 downwards.
CCGAAACCGGCCGGCAGCGGACTGCCGACCGCATGGGCGCCTTCCCCGTCGCGGACATAATGCCGTGCCAGGCGCAGACCGGCCGGCCCGTCAGCCATGACCAGGGCCGGAACGCCGGGAATCCTGCCGGTCGTCTCGCCCGCCGCTCCGGCCACGCTCCGGGACGCGCTGCCGACCACGCCGGCGATTCCCTGTATCCCCTTTTGGAAACTTCCCATGCACAGGCAGAGCAGATCTTCGTCCGTGAGAGAGGCGGCTTTCGCGCGGGCTTTCTCCGATGCCTGCCACGGCTGCGGCCATGTCAGAGAGGAAAATGCATCCGCCGCCATATACAGAACCGGCGGCTCGGCCGCATCGGCTCCCGCAGCCGTTTCTGCGCCTGCACCAACCGCAGCTGCAGTCTCAGTTCCAACAGCATCCGCTTCGGCTCCCGCAGTTCCCGTATCCGCCAGCCCCGCCAGCGGCCCCTCCGGCCTCCAGTCCTCAAAATCCGGCCTGCCGCCCACATTGGTCAGCTGCCGCACGGTCACGGGTTCTTCCAGCCGCACCACCGCGCAGACCGCCGTGCCGCGGCTGCTCACGCCCACGCGCACGGGATAGTCCCCGCGCTCCAGAATATATCTCGCCGTCTCCGCGTCGTAGCCGGCCAGTTCCTCCATGCCGAAGCGCACCGTCACCGTCTCGCTCCCGCCCGGAGCCAGAAGCCCTGTCTTCGCAAATCCGGCCAGCGTCTGGTACGGCTGATCCAGTTTCCCCCACGGAACGGAGACATAGACCTGTACAACCTCCTTGCCGGGATAAGCGCCCGTATTCATCACCGGCACGGTCACTGTAACCTCTGTACCCTCGATCTGCGCAACCGCATTTCCAAGCTCAAACTCCGTATAACTTATGCCGTAACCGAATGGAAACATCGGCGTTTTCCCCACGCTGTCAAAATACCTGTAACCTACATAGATACCTTCCTTATAGCGCGTCTCATCCGCGCCGCCGAACTCGCCGACCGCCGCGTAATCCTCCCACGCGCTCCATGTGGCGGCCAGTTTCCCGGACGGCACACTCTTTCCGAGCAGGATATCCGCCAGCACACGGCCCGTCACCGCGCCAAGCTGGGACAGGAGCAGGATATTCTCCACCTCGGACACCGGCGACAGATCAACCACGCCGCCGACATTCAGCACCAGCATGAAATGTGCGTAGCGCCTGCTGCACGCCAGGATATCCCGGATCTCCGTCTCCGACAGCCGGATGTCGCCCGCCTCCGGCCTGCGGTCATTCCCCTCGCCCGAATTGCGGGCCAGGACATAGACCGCCGTATCGCCCCCGGCGTCAAGCGGCAGCTCGTACTCCGGCTCCGGCATCACAGCGCCCATGCCCAGCATGATCGCCATCGTATGCGTCTCTTTCGCTTTCTTCTTGATACCCGCGATGAACTGCTCGTGCGCTTTCTCCCGGATCATGTCGTAGGCGTCCAGCCAGCTCTTGCTTGTAACCGTAAACCCGGCCTTTTCCAGCCCCCATTCCACGGTTGCAAAGAACCGTGAGTTCACGTCGCCGGAACCTGTACCACCCTTGATGGTGCGGCGCGCGCCGCTGCCGTAGAGAGCCACCGGTCCCGCGGCCTTCAGAGGGAAATCGCCGTTCTTCTTCAGAAGCACGGTGCATTCGGGCGCAAGCCTGCGCATCCGCGCGAAATGTTCTTTCTCATACCTGTTCACTGCCATCGTTCTTCTCTCCTCTCCGCCGGCTATCCATTCCGATCCGTAAGAAGCACTCTTTGATAATGATACTATACGCGCTTTTCCGCCTGTTTTCAAGACCCCTCTGCCGCGGCTTCCCCGTCACGGAGCGGTGCTGTGGCCGGGAATATAGAAATTCTCCTTCCACGCGCCTTCCAGCTTGAGAAGCGCGGTCTTCCTGTCTATGCCGCCCGCATACCCTGTCAGGCTTCCGTCCATGCCGACGACACGGTGGCAGGGAACGATAATGGAAATCGCATTGCGGCCGACCGCGCCGCCGACCGCCTGAGCCGAAACGGATCCCTGCCCGTACTCCCCGGCCAGCCGCCCGGCAATCGCCCCGTAGGTCGTAGTCCGCCCGTATGGAATCGTGCAGAGAATTTCCCACACTTCTTTCTGAAAATCCGTGCCAATCAAATGCAGCGGCACCTGAAACTGCGGCTTTTCACCCGAAAAATAAAGATCAAGCCATTCCTTAGCCCGCGCAAGTACCGGGATTTCCCTTTCTTCATGCCGCTCGTCAAGATGAACGGCAAAATATTTCTGGCCTTCAAACCACAACCCGGTCAGCCCGAGCCCGTCGGCAGCCAGCAGGATATCGCCGACGGGAGACCGGTATTGGCTCGTATATTGCATCGCTTCCTCCGTATATCGGAACACGCCGGTTCCCTGATGCGCATTTTCCCGCCATCCGGCAGTTCTCCGCCCTTGATAGTCTACATCCGGAACAGGAAAAAATCAATCGGTAAAATGTGGGTTACACATTCGTTTATTTTGTAGTAAAATGAGAACAGAACATGCACCCGGAGGTGTCCCCATGAGCCATCAGAAACTGCAGGAACTGAAAATGAATATCCGCCGCCACATTATCGGCAAAGATCCGGTCATTGACCATCTGATCACCGCCCTGCTCGCCGGCGGCCATGTCCTTCTGGAAGACGTGCCGGGCGTAGGCAAGACGACTCTGGCCAAAGCGCTGGCCGACTCGCTGGATCTGAGTTTCGCCCGCATCCAGTTCACCCCGGACACCCTGCCTTCTGACGTAACCGGCATGAACCTCTACCATCCGGCCACCGGCTCCTTCGAGCTCATGCCCGGAGCCATCGTCCACCAGATCGTGCTGGCCGACGAGATCAACCGCACCTCGCCCAAGACCCAGTCCAGCCTTCTGGAAGCAATGGAAGAACATGCCGTCACCATCGACGGCACGACGGTTCCGATTGAAGAACCGTTTATGGTTATCGCCACGGAAAATCCCATGGACGCGGTCGGCACCTATCCCCTTCCCGAGGCGCAGCTGGACCGTTTCATGATGAAGCTGTCCATGGGCTACCCTTCCCGGGAGGACACGCTTCAGATGGCCAGCCGCTTTCTGGACGGATCCCTCACGGAACCGCTCCGGCCCGTGCTTACCGCCGCAGAGATCCTGGAAATGAAATCCGACGTCCGGCGGGTGGAAGTCCATGACGAGCTGCGCGGCTATATCGCCGAACTGATCCGCCAGACCCGCATCCAGCCCGAAACACGCTATGGGGCAAGTCCCCGGGCCGTGCTGGTCCTGATCCGCGCCTCCCAGGCGAGAGCGTACCTCGAGGGCCGCGATTTTGTGATTCCCGAAGACGTCATCACCATGGCAAAAGTCGTCCTGCCCCACCGGCTGGTGCTGACCGCCGAAGCGCGCATGGCCAAATTTACCGGCGCACAGGCGGTGGAGCGTGCCATCAACGCGGTCAAAATACCCGGGATGCCCGGCTGAGCCATGCAGTGACGCGGCGCTGATGTGCCAGTGATGCGCCGCAGATGCGTCTCTTTTGCCGCGCGGTAAAGCTACCGGTCAAGACATGGGGAGAACCACTCACATAACCATTTGACAAAACCTTCCTACTACTGCTATAGGCTTCCCATCGAGAATGGAGCCACTGGCACAACTATTTGATAACCTGTCTGCCCGTTGAGATGGTCAGGCACTGAAAC
>CAYYHX010000108.1:0-5836 GCA_964471835.1 uncultured Hungatella sp. | reverse complement strand
CCGACCTGAAGGAGCTGATGGCCGCCTACCGGGAGGGGACGATCAAGGAGACGGTGCAGTAGGGCGGCGGCCGGGGGCTGCCGAATCTTATGTGAGCGGAATGGACGGCCGCGTTCTGTGAGGTGTGTATTATGAAATATATGTTTGCGTCCGATATTCACGGATCCGCATATTATTGCCGGAAGATGCTTCAGGCGTTCCGTGCGTCGGGCGCGGAGAGGCTGATTCTTCTGGGCGATCTGCTGTACCACGGGCCGCGCAACGACCTGCCGCGCGATTACGACCCGAAGCAGGTGCTGGCGATGCTGAATGAATACCGGAACCGGATCTGGGCGGTTCGCGGCAATTGCGATTCCGAGGTGGATCAGATGGTGCTGCAGTTCCCGATGATGGCGGATTACGCGGTACTGGTTCTGAACGGGAAGACGATCTACGCGACGCACGGACACATTTACAATGAAGACCATCTGCCGCCGCTGCAGCCGGGGGACGCGCTGGCCTTCGGGCATATCCATCTGCCGGCGGCGCGAATCATGGGTGAGAATTATCTGCTGAATCCGGGTTCGGTGTCGCTGCCGAAGGGAGGCAATCCTCCCGGTTTCGCGATGCTGGACGGTGATGAGTTTGCGGTCTGTGACTTCAACGGAGATGTCATCGCGCGGGTACGCCTGGAATGACCGGGCGGCATTACGGGGAGAGAGCATCGCTCCTGGCTATGGACAGCCGCCGGCGGAAACGGCGGAGTACCGTGCGCAGCAGGAACAGGGAGGGAAATGATTCATGGGACAGAGGATAATCGTCGCCACTGAAAACGAGGGAAAGATGCGGGAGTTCCGCATGATTCTGGCGGATCCGGGACTTGAGGTGGTATCGATGAAGGATGCGGGCGTGTCTGCGGATATCGTCGAAAACGGGAAAACATTTGCTGAGAACGCAGAAATCAAGGCCAGGGCGGTCTGGCGGCAGGCCGGCGGTATCGTGCTGGCGGATGATTCCGGCCTGGAAGTGGACTATCTGGGCGGGGAGCCGGGGATCTATTCCGCACGTTATCTGGGCAAAGATACTTCCTATGAGGTGAAAAACCGGATCATTATCGAGCGGCTGGCCGGGGCAAAGGAGCAGGAGCGGACGGCGCGCTTCGTCTGCGCCATCGCGGCGGTCCTGCCGGACGGGCGCGTGCTTCATACGGAGGGCGTCGTAGAAGGGATGATTGCTTACGAACCCGCGGGGAACGGCGGCTTCGGCTATGATCCCATTTTCTATCTCCCCCGGTACGGCATGACTTCGGCGGAACTTCCGGCTGAGGAGAAGAACGCCGTCAGCCACCGCGGCAAGGCGCTCCGGGCTATGAAGCGCCTGCTGGAGGGCGAGGCGGAAGCGGCGGCGCTCAGCGTTTGAAATCAGATATTATTGCTCTCGTAGATGCGCATCCCGTCATTCTCGTGGTTCAGCATGATCCCGGCTTTCCGCTTCAGTCTTTTTTATTCCGGCTCTTTGAGGGCGATATCTCATTCTTTCTTTCATGAATATGAACCGCTGCAGCACACAGATCCATCCATTTTTGAAAAAAATGATTGACGAGTTTGTCGATTTATGTTATATTTGCTTTGCGAACAGGAGAGGGGATCTTTTTTTTTGCACTTATTTTGCTATCGGCGCGAAAGAAGGGCTCCTGGATAGAGGCAAGAGAAATTGGAGGTGGAAGCCGTGCGCACGAGGATCACACTGGCATGTACGGAATGCAAGCAGCGTAACTATAATACGACGAAGGACAAGAAGACGCATCCGGATCGGATGGAGATCATGAAGTATTGCAGATTCTGCAGAAAACATACTTTGCACAAGGAGACAAGATAATCATTCGCGGTAAAGGATGTGGAGATTATGGCGAAAAAGAACTTTTTCAAAGGTGTGAAGTCAGAATTTGACAAGATTGTCTGGCCAGACCGTGAGACAGTCGGCAAAGAGACGGCTGCCGTACTGGTCTGTTCCGTTGTCCTGGGTCTGATTATCGCAGCTCTGGATCTGGCCATCAAGTACGGCCTCAGTTTCATTTTATAAGTCAGGCGAGGATGGATCCTATGGCGGAAGCGAACTGGTATGTAGTGCATACCTATTCAGGCTATGAGAACAAAGTAAAGGTCGATATTGAGAAGACCATCGAGAACCGCGGCCTTCAGGATCAGATTCTGGAAGTTTCCGTACCCCTGCAGTCTGTCGTGGAGATCAAGAACGGCGTGGAGAAGGCCGTTGATAAGAAGATGTTCCCCGGTTATGTGCTTGTCCACATGGTCATGAACGAAGATACATGGTATGTGGTACGCAACACACGCGGAGTTACCGGATTTGTCGGGCCGGGTTCCAAGCCGGTTCCGCTTTCCGATGGCGAGATGGAAAATCTTGGTTTCATGGCGAATGGTCTTCTGGTGGATTTCGAAGTCGGGGATACCGTCGTGGTTACCTCCGGTATCTGGCGGGACACCGTCGGCGCGATCCGCTCGATTAATGAACATAAGAAGACTGCGACGATCAGTGTCGAGATGTTCGGCCGTGAGACCCCGGTTGAACTGGCGTTCACGGAATTGAAGAAGATGTAACTTTAACAAGTGGGAGGGACAATCCCCGACATTACCACATGATTTAGGAGGTGCCTGATTATGGCAAAGAAAGTAACCGGTTATATCAAACTGCAGATCCCCGCCGGCAAGGCGACGCCGGCTCCGCCCGTAGGTCCCGCGCTTGGCCAGCACGGCGTGAATATTGTGCAGTTTACGAAGGAGTTTAACGCCAGGACCGCCGACCAGGGTGATCTCATTATTCCGGTCGTCATTACGGTTTATGCGGACAGGAGTTTCAGTTTCATCACCAAGACTCCGCCTGCCGCCGTACTTCTGAAGAAAGCATGCAACATCCAGTCCGGTTCCGGCACGCCGAACAAGACCAAGGTGGCATCTATCTCCAGGGATGAGATCCGAAAAATCGCTGAGCTGAAGATGCCGGATCTGAACGCCGCCAGCGTGGAGTCCGCCATGAGCATGGTAGCGGGAACTGCGAGAAGCATGGGAATTACGGTGACGGACTAGTAACTGTTTAAGTGGGAGGGCAATTCCCGACAACACCACAAGGAGGTTTATCGATATGAAAAGAGGAAAAAGATACGTTGAGGCCGCGAAACTGGTGGATCGTATGACGCAGTACGAAGTTGCGGATGCGATCGCCCTGGTGAAGAAGACAGCTGTCGCCAAATTTGACGAGACGGTCGAGGTTCATTTAAGAACAGGCTGCGACGGCCGTCACGCAGACCAGCAGGTACGCGGTGCTGTCGTGCTGCCGCACGGAACAGGAAAGACCGTACGCATCCTCGTCTTTGCCAAGGGGGCTAAGATCGACGAGGCTCAGGCCGCCGGCGCAGACTATGTGGGCGGTGAAGAACTGATCCCGAAGATCCAGAAGGAAGGCTGGCTGGATTTCGACGTCGTCGTAGCGACTCCTGACATGATGGGCGTGGTTGGCCGCTTGGGCCGTATCCTTGGCCCGAAGGGATTGATGCCGAATCCGAAAGCGGGAACCGTTACCATGGACGTAGCCAAAGCGATTAGTGATATTAAAGCAGGTAAAGTCGAGTACCGTCTCGATAAGACCAACATTATCCATGTGCCGGTGGGGAAGGCTTCTTTTACGGAAGAGCAGCTGGCGGACAATTTCCAATCGCTGATAGACGCTATCCTGAAGGCGAGGCCTGCCGCGCTTAAGGGACAGTTCATCCGGAGCGCCACCCTGACAACCACTATGGGTCCCGGCATCCGCCTGAATGTAGCCAGGTTCGTCAGCTGACAGCCGTATTTCGTTTGAATACATTGAATACATTGTTTTCTGGTTTGCGAAAAACGGGTTGACACGCCCTGGAACGTGTTATATAATGCTTAAATGTGACATTAAAAGGAATGTTTTAGTCAAAGCCCCGGATGAGGCATTTTGCGTATAGAGATGTTTGCGAAACCAGCTATGATTGGTTTTTTCAGGAGGTCAACTGATGAAGAGTTTTATGGCTAGTCCGGAGACCATCGAGAGGAAGTGGTATGTCGTCGATGCAACCGGATATACATTAGGGCGCCTGGCAGCAGAAGTTGCCAAAGTGCTGCGTGGCAAGAACAAGCCTATTTTTACCCCATTCATGGACTGCGGCGATTATGTGATTATCGTCAATGCCGCGAAGATTAAGGTTACTGGCAAAAAGCTGGATCAGAAGATTTATTTTCATCATTCAGACTATGTTGGCGGCGTGAGGGAGACCACTCTGCGTGAGATGATGGCCAGGAAGCCGGAGCGTGTGGTTGAGCTTGCGGTCAAGGGCATGCTTCCGAAGGGTTCCTTAGGACATGACATGTACGAGAAACTGCATGTATACGCGGGTCCGGAACACGAGCATGCGGCGCAGCGGCCGGAAGTGCTTGAATTCAAGTTTTAGGATCTGAAAGGAGGAGAATAGCATGGCCGTTACAAGATATTACGGAACAGGCAGAAGAAAGAAATCCGTTGCAAGGGTATATTTAATGCCGGGTACCGGTAAGATCACGATCAACAAGAGGGATATCGATGACTATCTGGGTCTTGAAACCTTGAAGGTGCTTGTCCGTCAGCCGTTGGTTGCTACTGACAACGTCGATAAGTTTGATGTCATGGTCAACGTCCGCGGCGGAGGCTTTACCGGCCAGGCCGGTGCGATTCGCCACGGCATATCGCGCGCCCTGCTCCAGGCGGATGCCGATTATCGTCCGATCCTCAAACAGGCCGGGTACCTAACCCGTGATCCGAGAATGAAAGAGCGCAAGAAGTACGGTCTCAAAGCCGCCAGAAGAGCGCCGCAGTTTTCCAAGAGATAACAAACCGATACAAAACACGAAAAAAGCTCGGAAATACGCCATTTTCCGGGCTTTTCTTATGCCCAAAATTCTGAAATGACTGTCCAAATTTGACGTGATTTGAAGCGATTTATATGGGTTTATAGGGGTTAAAATAGTGGTGGACAAGCCATTTTGCGCCTTTAATGGGTTTATAAAGTGGTGGACACAAAGGAGAGAAAGTGGCCCTTTTCATGACTGCATGAGATTAAAAAAGCTCTCAAAAATGAATACCGCATAATGAAGCGTCTGCTATCCACTCCCAACGCGGAGTAGTCAGTAGACGTTTTTATTTCTCCGAAGAATTACATAGGCGTGTATCTGGCTCCCACAGCGTGGGTGTTGGTACACGTCTTATTTCATTTTATAGGAAATTGTATATTTCTTCCGGAAAAATATGCTTATGATTGAAACAGAGTCCCCAAAACAGTATGGCTGTACCGAATTTATATTTGGGCGGGCCGTGGCCGCAAGCGGAGAGGATCGCAGTACGCCGCTGGTTAAAGTTTGCGAAAGACATACTGGACCCGATATAGAAAGTTACCTTGAACAAAAGAAAAATAGAGCGATCAGCCGTGGAGAAAGCTGCAAAAAACAAACTTCCGCGGTCCTGACAAAACAGGCGTTCGCGTGGAAGTTGATTGATTCTGTATGATGGACCGCCGGATATCGAAAGCGGCATTTCATCAGCCGGCGGATGCAGACTGTGTTCAATATCCCTTTCATGTGAGGGTGTCTTAATCTATACTTTTGAATCGAAAAAGTCGCAGAGTAGCCCACTCTACGACATGCTTCAGACCCCGTTCCCTTTTATCAAGGAGATTGTACACGAGAGAGGGGAATTTGTCAATACTATTTGATATTGGAAATTTACGCGGGAAATTTACGCGGGGAACCATGCCTGTATGGCCGGAGGAATCAGGCGAGGGATTTGC
>CAYYHX010000107.1:0-5844 GCA_964471835.1 uncultured Hungatella sp. | reverse complement strand
TTAAGAAGATTGACCCGGATAATCCGCTGCTTATCATTATGGAAAAGCTGGGAATTGTGTGAATATCGAAAACAGAAAAGCGACTTTTCATAGGATTGAGCCGGGATCGGGGTATGTAAACATAGGACAGGTGAGAATAACACGATTGGCCAAGCGGCTTTTCATACAAATTGACTGCCTGCAGCCAAAGCAAAGAAGGAGTACAGACAGAAAGAGTAAAACTCTGAGAAGAAAATAAAACAAATAGTGAAACACTGAGAAAGAAAAGCTGAGAAAAGGAAACAGAGAAAGAAAACAAAGGGAAAAGAGAACAATAGCAGAAGGTAAAAAATGAAAGAGCAAAAAGAGAAACACTGAAAGTAAAGAGAGAAGAATAAAGACAAAGAGAACAAAGACAAAGAAGATATAGACAAAGAGAACAAAGGCGGAAAGTGAAAACAAAAAGGGAAGTGCAAAAAGAGAAAACCGCACAGAAAGGAGCCGGCCATGCAGGGACAATGGACAAAGGAACGGATCTGGGACTGGTATGACAGGGAGCTGTGGATACGCGGATGCAATTTCATGGGCAGCGACTGCGCCAACCGGATCGACCAGTGGCAGGAACTGGGATTTGAGAAAAGGCTGGAAACCGCCGACCGGGAACTGAAACTGGCTGCCGATACGGGATTCAATTCGGTTCGTCTGATCCCGGAGTATCTGGTGTGGCGGGAAGATCACGACGGGTTCATGGAACGGTTCGAGCGCTATCTGGACACCGCGTACCGTCACGGCCTACGGCCGATGATCGTCTTTGGGAATGACTGCCTGACGCCGAAGGGAAACCCCTACTGCGTAGACCGGCAGCACCTGGGAGAGCAGACATTTGACTGGGGCTACCACGGGGGCCGCAAACAGTCCCAGCACAGCACGTTGAATACGGAGCCGGGATACAGTTTCCTCGATGATGAACAGGAGGCGCAGGGCGTCTACCGCTGGGTGGGAGAGATCATGCAGAAATACCGCAGCGATCCCCGCATCCTGATCTGGGATCTGTACAATGAGCCGGGCAACAGCCGCCGGAACGAGTTGACCCTGCCGCATCTGAAACGGTTCTATGAGATCGCGCGCGAGGTGGACCCGATCCAGCCGGTCACTTCCTGCGTCTGGCGGATGAACGGCGACCCGGATCAGAAACTGGCGGAGGTGGAGCAGTTCGTGCTGGAGGAGTCGGACCTGGTCAGCTACCACAATTACGGGACGTATCTGGAGAATGTAAAGATCATCAGGAAGCTGAAAGAGCAGGGTCGCCCGATCGTCAATACGGAGTGGCTGGCGCGCATGATGCACAACCGGGTGCAGGAGATGTTCCCGCTGTTCTTCTTAGAGAAGATCGGCTGCTACAACTGGGGCCTCGTGGCGGGCCTGTACCAGACCTACGAACCGTGGGAGGGCATCTGGGAGCGGTACGAACAGGGGAAGGAACCCGATCTGGATTTCACGGTCTGGTTCCACGATCTCTACCGCCCGAACCTGCGGCCTTACGATCCGCATGAGATCGAGATAATCAAAAACCTCTGTGAACTGGCGGACCGGACAAAAGGATAATAAGTCCGGATTTTGCGGAAGTCAGCGTTTGTAAGAAGGGAATATTCCTATTTCAGAATCAGGAGAAAAATGAAGAGGTATAAAGTATCGTCCTGTGCCATGGTTTCCTGCACGGTGTTTCAGGCCGTCTGCGGCAATACAGGGATAATCGATGCCAGGGCCGTGGAACCGGATTCGCGGATATCCGAACCGAACAGGAAGATTACATCCAGAAGAAGTTTAAGTTAAATGAAAGGGGAGTAAATTTGGTATGGCTATGACGAGAAATCTGTTAAGCAAGACGCCTGTACTCGTTGCCGCGGTCTGCTTTGCAATGCTGGCTGGCTGTGCGTCAGGCGGCGGGACGCAAGATCAGCAGGAGACTACGGCCCAAAGCATAGAAAGCCGGTCCGTCGAGGTAACAACACAGGAAAGCGGGACGGACGATAGTTCTGAGAACACCGCAGACGGGGAGAAGGAAAGCCTGCCCGATGAAATAACGCAGGAAAGCGTAACTGGCAGCCATGAAAGTGCCTCTGGCTCTGCGGAAAGCCCTTCCGAGGTTTCCTCCGGGCAGGAGTACGAGCCTGTGCGGCTTACCCTCTCAAAGATCTCAGAACTGAACCGAACGGAGTATCCGCTAGACTATATGGCGGGCCAGGAGCAGTACAGCAGCCTGGAAGTCAATTTCCGAGAGAGTTACTCGCTGGGCGGAAAGAGCCTAAACCAGATTGCCGGGTATTATCCGCGCGTCCGCAAACTGCAGGACGGCACGTACCTCCTGATTTTCCATGGCTACCTATATGGCGGATCGGTGTACTGCATGGCCAGCGAAGATGGGGAGACCTGGACGAAACCGTCGTATGTGTTTCAACAGACGAGAGTAGAAGTGGAGAACGGATCCCCGAGTACGGATGTTAAGGCTTACATGACGCCGGATTTCTGCCAGCTTTCCGACGGGAGGATTCTCTGTGTGACGGCATACCGGGCGGTAGAGAATTATTACCGCGCCAACGCTTACAACGGGCTGGCGATTAAATTTTCGGAAGACAACGGGAAAACCTGGGGAGAAGAACAGGACGTATATGTCGGCACGAGCTGGGAGCCGGTTGTGATGGAGGCGGACAACGGGGAAATTTATATTTTCTGGACCTGCGTTGGGCCAAGCGTCTACCTCTACCAGATCGGGAAGGAGAACTGGGATTACCATTCCAGCGGGATCGGGCTGATCCGCTCCCCGGACGGAGGGAAAAGCTGGATCCCGGACGTGAAGGGCAAGCCATTTCTCCCCCAGTACGCCATGCGCGAGTACACGCGGACGGAAAACGGGATTGCTATATACAACGATCAGATGGCGGCCCCCCTCCAGCTGAACAATGGCACGATCGCCCTGGGGGCCGAGTGCTATGACGGCGCTCATTATACTTTTTCCATCTGTTATTCGGACGACCATTTCGCGGAGGACGTCGGTATGGACAGTACAGGCCCGCAGGACAGGCAGGACAGGATCTTTTCGGCAGCCGGACCGTATCTGGCGCAGTTTGATTCAGGGGAAGTGGTTCTTACTTACCACTGGGGCGGACCCGCAGCGACCTTGCACTATCGTATGGCGGACAGCACCGCGCATACCTTTTATGAGGAGCATAAACTCATGGAAGAGGTAGGCATGTGGGGAGGCATCAATAAGGTTTCTTCTCACAGCGTGATCGCGGCCATAGGGACGCCGAAAAACACGATCCGCATCGCGACAGCCTACCTGAACCACGCGATCCATGCCGGGAAGATGGAGCCGCAGCCCGGCCCGGATACGTCAGGCTGGTCGGAGAATACGGACGCCCTTTTTGCAGGGAGCGATTCCCAGGCGCAGGTATCCCTGCGTGCGGCATGGGATGAAGAAAATGTATATCTTCTGGCGGAACGTCTGGATGATTCCATTATGGACGGCGATACCATGGAACTCTGTCTGGACGACGGGGCGGATGGCTTCTATAAGATAGAACTGGACAATAACGGCATCGCGGGACTGTCCCGCAGGGAGCATGCAGCCGCATCTGAGGCAAAGGAAATGGAACCGCATCAGGCCGGCGTTGCTGCCGAGGTTTACATAGACGGAACAGTGAATGACAGCGGGGATACGGATCATGGGATCCTCTACAAGCTGGCGGTTCCCAGAGTTCTGTCGGGCAATGCGGACAGCCTGAAACTGTTTTTTACCCTTGGCAATGTCGATGAGGAAGGCGCACAGCCGATAACGGATGGAATGGAAGATTCGGTTTCGGCCAAAAATAAGGAATCCTGGCCGGCAATCTGGCTGGAGGATCAAGAGTAGGGGCGCAGAAACAGAAACGGGAAGTGCGCGGAAAGGAGGTCGGTACAGTCAAAAAATCGATTCGCTGCGTTTATGCTCAGTAGGAAACAATGTAACCCATGGATCAAAAAGAAAGGAAAGGGAAATTATGAAACGAGAGAGAAACAAACGTCTATTGGCGGCAGCTATGGCAACGGCACTGGCGGCATCTGCCCTGGCCGGGTGTTCCGGCGGCAGCGATTCCGAGACGACCGCAGCGGCGACCGCGGAAACGACCACGGCGGCCGCAGAGACGGGGGGGTCGGCAGCCGCCGGTGAGGAGACGACCGCGTCCGAACCGGAAACCACGCAGGAAGCCGCAGGGGAAGGAGCCCTCCAGTCCCTGCGGGGAAATGAAAATCCTACGGACGAGGAGATCGAACTGGCAAACACCACCTTGGACGATTCTTATCTGTCTGATGTTTATAGCCTAGGCAGCGATTATTCCGCCTATCCGTATCCGGAAGATGTGACGCTTGATATCTGGATGCCCAATCTGTACGACGAGTCCATCATCTGGGGCACGATGGACGAGCATCCCGTTGTGAAAAAAATGCAGGAGCTGACGGGCATTAAAGTGCATTTTATCACTCCGGCCGCTACAGATGTGCAATCCCAGTTTAATCTGATGCTGGGGGAGCCGGATGAGATACCGGATATCATCTTCCAGGTTGGAAGTTATTACCCGGGCGGGCTGACTGCCGCCGCGAATGAGGGGCTGATCCTTGACTTAACGCAATATGAAGATCAATTGCCAAACTATATGGCAATGCTGGAAGCGAATGAGCAGAGAAAAAAGGAATCCTCTACAGATGACGGGCAGATGCTGTGTCTCTATGAGCAGGTGATAGAACCAATGGGTCCGGTCTGCGGTCCCATGATCAGGCAGGAGGCCCTGGATAAGACGGGATGGACGGAGATTCCGGAAACCATCGATGAATGGCATGAGTTCCTGACGGCCTGTAAGGAAGCCGGGTACCGGATCCCGCTGGAATTTCGTCTGCCTAATGGATTCGCAACGAATGGTGCCGGGTTCCCGGCCACAGCCTATGGGGTATCAGCGGGTCTTCAGGTCATTGACGGGGTGGTCTCGTTTGGGCCGATGCAGGACGGGCTTAAGGATTATCTGGCCACGATGAAGCAGTGGTATGACGAAGGCCTGATCGACCCTGACTGCACAACGGCCGATGTCGCCTACACGGCTACGCTGCTCTCCGGTGACGAATGCGCTGTGGATTGTACTTATGGGGGTACTATGACATATTACGGACATGAGTATGTTCCTGCATTGAATGCTGTTTTGAACAAAGGGGACCGGCCTTCCGTTCTGTTTGCTCCAACTAGTATCGGAACTTATGCTGGTATCACACAGAATTGCGACAACGTAGATGCAGCTCTGGCTTTTCTGGACTTCGGTTATTCCAAAAAAGGCTGGGAACTCCACAATTACGGCGCATACGGGGATGTTCATCTGGTTGACGCCGACGGCATGCCATATTTTCATGAAAACAGTCTGATCTATACAGATGAGGAAATCCAGGAAATGGGAGGCAATTACGGTAACTCGAAATACAAGTTCCATCACTTTGTCGGTGCGCATGACGAATACGGTACCACCAGTTACAACGATAAGACAGGAAGAACCAAGTTGGAACAGCAAAGGGCAAAGGAAGAAATGGATAACATAGGGATGCCGAATGTTTCTCTGACTACAGAGGAGGTAGCGGATATCGAGGGCATTGCGACAGACCTGAATACCGCGGTAAGCGAATACTGCCTCAAAGTCATTCTGGGGCAGGCACCGATGGAATCCATCGATGAGTTGCGCCAGAAGCTCATTGATTTTGGCGTGGAGAAGTATGTTGCCGTGTATCAGGCGGCTTACGACCGGTTTATGGCGCGGTAAAACCCGGAAAGATCAGCTTAAACGGCTT
>CAYYHX010000106.1:1424-5865 GCA_964471835.1 uncultured Hungatella sp. | reverse complement strand
TGCCGATGGTATTGCTTTTCGCCTTTCCCTGCTCTACCAGTTTGCCAAGTTTCTCTAGAAAAATCGTTTTATCCACAAATGACATCCTTTCGCTTATTTTTCAACGAAACATTATAAAGTATCAAATTTTATTTTTCAACGTTTTTTTCCATTTCCTGCCAGAATTTTAATCCTTTTTGTCAGATTCTCAATCTCCGCCTCCCGCACGGCGCCGCCGAATTCTCCGTCCAGCACCCAGTCCACGGGTTCGGCGCAGGTTATGCGCAGCTTCGATGCTGAGAAACGGTGGACATATTCATTATCCTGATCCCTGGTGATCACGGACGACAGGATATTGGTCAGATCCATGGGCGTCGTGGGGGTGCGGACCAGAAGCACTTCGAACAGACCGTCGTCCAGGGATACATTTCCGGATACCAGCCCCTTGAAACCGCCGACGCTGACCGTATTGGTCACCATGCCGTAGATAAAATCCTCCTCCATGGAACATGCGTCCGATTCTACCTTCATGCGGTAGGACTTGATGTTCGCCAGGCTTTTCACGCTCTCAATCATATAGGCCTGATGGCCCAGCAGGTTCTTGTTCTCCTGGGGCGTCGTGTAGGACACCTCCGTAAAGATGCCGAAAGCTGCCACATAGACGAAATACCGGCTGCCGCAGAAACGGCCGATATCGATGGGGACCGGCGTGCCGGTGAGCACATTGCGCGCCGCGTCCGCCGCGTTTCTGGGAATGCCGAGGCTAGACGCGAAATCATTGGTGGAACCGGCCGGGATATACCCGAGGGGCGGCGGGCCGGCAAGCCGCATCATGCCGGAGATCGTCTCGCTGAGCGTCCCGTCGCCGCCGACGCAGACCAGCAGATCCGCCTCGCCGCCGCGGGCCGCCGCTGTCTCTGCCGCGTCGAGCCTGGCCCCGGTCACATAGACCTCCACCTGCCAGCCGCCCCGGTTCAGCGTATCAACGATGGTGAGAAGCGACTCCTTTGCTTTGGCCTTGCCGGCGGCCGGATTGACAATCAGAAGCAGTTTTCCCATCCTTCGGCCTCCCTCTCCTTTTGATTTCTTATAATTCTCTACTATTCCTTTTGATTTCCTGTAACTTCGTTTGATTCCCTGTGATTTCGTTTGATTCCCTGTTCCTGTGATTCCTTTTGATTTCCCTTAATTCCGTTTGATTTCCTGTTCCTGTGATTCCTTATGATTTTCTGTAATTTTTTGATCCCCTGTAATTCCGTTTCTGATTCCTTATGATTTTCCGTTTAATAATTTTCTATATGGTTCAAATGCGCTCGGAAGCGCGTATTTCTCCTTCAGTTCGCTGCGGTTCGCCGCCACATAGCAGTCCGGAATGGAATCCGTCTCTATGATGAAGCCCGTCATGTGCCACTCGACATGAGTGAAAATGTGCCTGGCCTCCGGCGCCGGGGTGATGCTGCGGATCTGCAGCCCGGCCGCCGCTTCTTGCTCTTCCGGCTGGCCGCCAGGGGGTACGGACGCTGCTTTATTTCCCCCCGTCCCGCAGTCGGAGCTGTCGGCTGCCGTTTCTTGTTCTTCCGCTCCGCAGCAGGAACTGTCGTCTGCTGTACCACCTCTCCCGTAGGTCAGGCCATTCCCAGTTCCTGTACGCTCTGACCGGTTCACGCTTTCATTTTCTCCCCCCGCCATTTTAACAGCGGAAGATTCCTCCGGTATGCCGCCTTGGATTCCTACATCCGGCTTCCCATCCGCGGATGTCCCGACCTGACGCATACAGAAACTTCCGTCTGCCGCTCCCTGTTCTTCCGTTACGCCGCCGAACCTTCCGTCCGTCACTTTATTTTTCCCCGTTCCACGGCCAGAGCTTCCGTCCACCGTTTCTTGTTCTTCCATTCCGCCGCCAGAACTTCCGTTCGTCGTTTCTTGTTCTTCCATTCCGCCGCCAGAGCTTCCGCTCGCCGTTTCTTGTTCTTCCATTCCGCCGCCAGAGCTTCCGTCTGCAGCATTTCGTTCTCCCGCTCCGCCGCCGGAATTTCCGCACGACATATGCATCAGTGCCTCGCGCACGCTCTCCGCCGACTGCCTCCCCTCCAATCCGGGAAATTCATACATAGACGCCAGAAGTCCATTTTCCGGCCGTTTCCGGATCGCGACCAGATCCCCCGATTCGATCAGCAGGATCGTCCGCTCCTCGACGCGCCTCGGTTTCTTCGGCGCTTTATACGGAATCGACGCGGTCAGGCCGTTCCTCGCCGCCAGACATACGGAGCGCAGGGGGCATTCCCCGCAGCGCGGTTCCCCGTTCGGCAGACAGACGAGCGCGCCGATCTCGATCAGGCCCTGGTTAAATGCGCTGCAGTCCCCGCGCGGCATGGTAAGCGCCAGATCTTCCTCAAACTGCCGCTTCACCGCCGCGGACGCCACGTCCTCGCGGCTGGCCAGAACCCTCGAAAGGACTCGGAGCACATTGCCGTCCACGGCCGGCTCCGGTTTTCCGTAAGCGATCGAGGCGATCGCCCCCGCAGTATAGCTCCCGATCCCCGGAAGCGAAAGCAGTTCCTCCTTCGTATCCGGAACCCGGCCGCCGTACCGCTCCATGATAATCCCGGCCGCTTTCTTCAGATTTCTCGCCCGGTTATAATACCCCAGCCCTTCCCAGAGTTTCAAAAGTCTGTCCTCCGGGGCCGCGGCCAGCGCCTTCACATCGGGAAATGCCTCAAGGAACCTCGTAAAATACGGTTTGACCGCCTCCACTCTGGTCTGCTGGAGCATGATCTCCGAGATCCACACCCGGTAAGGCGATGCGTCCTCCCTCCAGGGCAGGATCCTGGCATGTTCCTCATACCAGGCCAGAAGCGGCCCGTTTATGGCCCGCAGACGCTCCGGACGCGTAAGCGGGGCTGATTCCGGTTCCAGTACCTGCAATTTTCGATAGAGATTGCCAGATTCAGATATATCCATAGATTCCTCTCACGGACACCTCGCCGGAGAAAACCTTCTCGATGCTCCCGTCCTCTCCCCGCACCAGGAGCCGTCCGTATTCGTCGATTCCCTCGCAGACGCCCCTGCGCTCCCCTTCCGGCGCCAGGACGACCACCTCTTCGCCCAGGTTCGCCAGGCGCTGCATATATTCCTCCCGGAGTATGGACAGATCGCGAGTGTCCAGAAAGGTTTCATAGAACTGCTCCATCCGTGCCAGAATCGCCGCCAGGATATCGCAGCGGTGAAAACGGGTTCCGCTCTCAATGAAAAGGGAGGTCGCCGTCCGCCGGATCTCCTCCGGGAAATCCGCCATATTGACATTCACGCCCACGCCGATGACAACATAATGAATCTCCGTCGTTTCCGCCGAGAGCTCCGTCAGGATACCCGCCGCCTTCCTGCCGGAAAGCACGATGTCATTGGGCCATTTGATCCGCGCCGACAGGCCGCAGACGTCCTCGATACCGGCGGACACGGCCAGCGCCGCCGCCAGCGTCAGCATCGGCGCCAGAGACGGCAGAACCTTCGGCCGCAGCACGAGACTGAACCACAGCCCCTCGCCCGGCGGCGAAACCCAGCTCCGGCCGCGGCGCCCTTTTCCGTTTGTCTGGCTCTCCGCGACAACGAGCGTCCCCTCCGGGGCGCCTTCCTCGGCCAGGCGTTTCGCCTGTGTATTCGTGGAATCCGTCTCGGTGAAGCAGGAAACCGGATTCCCCAGCCAACGCCCGACGAGAAGGCTGCGGCACTCCGCTTCCGTCAGCACATCCGCGGTTTCCAAGAGGCGGTAGCCCCTGTTGCGCACCGCCTCGATTTGATACCCTTCTTCCCGTAATTGCGCGATTGTCTTCCAGACCGCCGTCCGGGACACGCCCAGAAAGTCACTTAACTGCTGTCCCGACAGATAGCCGTCCGTTTCCCGCAGTTTTTTAAGAATCTCCGCTTTCACACATATCCTCCAGATGATGGCCGCGCTTCGCGCCTGCAGCCGCGCCGCCTCCCGGCGCCGGTCTTGCCTCCCGCCCGCCGCCGCTACCTCCAGATGCTGATCGCGCTGACCGTCGCGACCGCGATCAGGAACAGCGCCAGCAGAAACTGCGCCGCGGCAGCGGCCTTCTTGCGCGCGGAGCGGCCGCTGATGCGGAATTTGTGAAACCCGTTCACCACGTTCAGCGCCGCGGCCAGCGCGAATATCACCGGAAGCAGGACCTGGTTCCCGTCCGGATTCAGGAAGGTAATCACAGCCAGAAGCACGATCAGCGACCCGATCACGATATGGACGGCGTCCATGACCGCGGAAACATTGTGCCTTCCCTTTTTCTTATCCTGTCCGTATCCGTACATTCATCAGACTCCCAAGGTAGCCGCCATGACCGCCTTAATCGTATGCATACGGTTCTCGGCCTCGTCAAACACCTTCGAACAGGGCGACTCAAACACCTCGTCCGTGACTTCCATCTCCGAGATGCCGAACCGCTCGCCC
>CAYYHX010000106.1:0-1324 GCA_964471835.1 uncultured Hungatella sp. | reverse complement strand
CGACTCAAACACCTCGTCCGTGACTTCCATCTCCGAGATGCCGAACCGCTCGCCCATTTCCTTCCCGATCTTCGTCTTCAGGTCATGGAACGACGGCAGACAGTGCAGGAAAATGCTTTCGCCGCCCGCATTTTCCATGACGGCCCGCGTCACCCGGTACGGCGTCAGATCCCGGATGCGCTTCTCCCAGACTTCATCCGGCTCGCCCATGGATACCCAGACGTCGGTATAGACCACATCGGCTCCCCTCGTCCCGGACGGCACGTCGTCGGTCAGCGTGATCGTGGAGCCGGACGCGGCCGCGTATTCCCGGCACTGCCTCACCAGCTCCGCATTCGGGAAATAGCTCTCGGGCGCGCAGGCCACGAAATCCAAACCCATCTTCGAGCAGGCGATCATCAGGGAATTCCCCATGTTGTAGCGGGCGTCGCCCATGTAAACCAGTTTCATGCCCTTCAGATGTCCGAAATGTTCCCGAATCGTCAGAAGATCCGCCAGCACCTGCGTCGGGTGGTACTCATTGGTCAGGCCGTTCCAGACCGGCACGCCCGCGTACCTGGCGATCTCCTCGACAATCTCCTGCCCGAAACCGCGGTATTCGATGCCCTCGTAGATCCGGCCCAGCACCCTGGCCGTATCGGCGATACTCTCCTTCTTGCCGATCTGCGAGCCGGAAGGATCCAGATACGTCGTCCCCATCCCGAGGTCATGGGCAGCCACCTCAAAGGAACAGCGGGTCCTGGTGCTGGTCTTCTCGAAGATCAGCGCCACATTCTTCCCCCGGTGGATATCCACCGGAATCCCCTTTTTCTTCTTCTCCTTAAAATCCGCCGCCAGATCCAGAAGATATGTGATCTCCTCCGGGCTGTAATCCTTCAGGGTCAGAAAATGTCTTCCCTTCAAATCCATAATCTTTCTTTTCCTCCTGCTGTCTTATCCTCTCCGCGCCGCGGACATTTTCGGCGCTCTCCGGGAAAGCATCTTCTTCTCCGCTGTCCCGGCATTTTCGGCGTTCCCCAGAGAGACGTCGCACCACCCATGCCGGCATTTCCCCTTACACCTTCAGGACGCCGCAAACATTTGCTTATCCTACTCTCTCAACCGTTTCCTGATATACGGTAATGCATCTCCTGCACATCATGCACCCGTCATACAGAAATCTGTCATCGCAGCTTTTCCTGCATACCAATAAAATGCTAAGAATCCGCCGCCGGCAGCCCTTCCTGCATATCAATGCAGTGCAGAGAATCCGCCGCTGGCAAAAGCGCTCCGCCCACTCCGGTTACTCCCCTACTCTTCCTTGGCCACCTCGACTACCGAGCGC
>CAYYHX010000105.1:0-5907 GCA_964471835.1 uncultured Hungatella sp. | reverse complement strand
CCTCGCCGATGCCGGAGAACAGGGAAGGATTCAGTTCCTTCGGCGTTTCCGTCAGATTCGGCGCGGTGTTGTCGTGGAACAGGTTGCCGGTGACACGGGTCCCCTGTGCCTGCCAGTCCAGCCAGAGCCCCCGGGTGCAGTGGTGGATATGGTTGTGACGGATCGTGACGTCGATCGCGGCGTGCATCTTGATGCCGCCGATCTCCGCCCCGGCCAGGTTCTGCTTGTTGTTGATGTGGTGGATGTGGTTGTCCTCAATGGTGGAGAACACGCCGCCCAGGTGGCCGACGATGCCGGTCTGGCCGCAGTCGTGGATGTCACAGCGCCGCACGGTATGGGAACCGACGGTTTCCTTCGACCAGCCCTCCGCCTGAGCCAGACAGATGCATTCCCGTTCCGTCTGGGTGCCGTCCTTGTACTTCCAGTGAAGCCACTTGTTGTCATTGCTTTCCTGATAATACTTTCCCAGTGAGATGCCGCAGCATTTCGATTCATAGATCTCGCAGTCTTCGATGACCCAGCCCTTCGACCAGTGGGGAGCGATCATGCCCTCCTGGAACGCCGTGGGCGGAGCCCACTGGGTTGCCGCCTGGCAGACCGTGAACCCGGAGAGGGTGATGTAGCCGACGCCCTCCGCCTCCGGCGCAAAGCACGCCTTGCGAACGGAGAATTCCACATTCTCTGCATTGGGATCCTTATCCTGGAAATTGGCATAGAATACCGTCTCATCCCCATCCTGCTCGGCATACCATACATACACCGAAAATCCGGGGTCCCAGGACGCGGGGGAAGGAACGGGATGAAGAACCTGTTCTTTGTCCGTAACTTCATAAAGGGACTTCCCGTTCAGAAACAGATCGCCGGTATGGGCGATGAAGTCCGCGATGAACCAGTCTCCGGAGATCCGGGTGGTATAGGGGTTGCGCTCGGTGAAGACGCTGTTCGCAACCCGCGCGGTCCATATGCCGCCCTCCTCCCGGCTCCAGCCTTTCAGCGGATCCGCGCCGGTGATCACCGCCGCCAGCGGCTCCGCGGAGCGGTAGAGAATGGGCGACTGTTCCGTGCCGCCATGTTTGGGGTTCACATTCTCCCGGTAGATTCCGGGCATCACCAGCACCTCGTCCCCGGCCACGGCGATATCCGCCGCTTCCTGAATGGTCCGGAACGGGTGCTCCCGGCTGCCGTCCCCGCCCGGAACCGCATTCGCATTAACGTATCGTTTCATGCACATCCTCCTTTCAAAGACTGTAACTGTCCGGACGGCACGTCTTCCTGCCGTCGGAACGGTTGCTTATAGTATATATAATACGATGATAAAACCGGATAAGGTAGATAGAAAATGGTTGTAATGTCACAACGATTCGTTGTATAATAATTCGTTGTAGAATACGGGAAATACAGGAGGACAGACACATGGAATTCAGACAGATCACCTATTTTGAGGCAGTCTGCCGGAACCGGAGCATCTCGAAAGCGGCGAAGGAATTGTTCCTGACACAGCAGTGCGTCAGCAAGCAGATCTCGCTGCTGGAGCGGGAGATGGGGGCGCCGCTTATCGTGCGCAGGCCCAACGGCGTCGTCCCCACGGAGGAGGGCCGGTGGCTCAACGAGCATGCCGCCATGATCCTGCAGATCGAGCAGGACATTCAGACACATTTTGAACGGCACCGGAATGGTGCCTCGAAAGTCATGAAGGTAGGCATTGCCAACGGGTTGAATCTGTTTTATGACGACACCTTTTTCAGGCGCCTGCAGGAAGCGCACCCGGATCTGTCGATTCAGGTATTCTATATATGGAACAGGCAGATAGAGGAAATGGTGGAAAATGGCGCGCTGAATATCGGCATATCGCTTCTGCCGGTACAGAATACGTCCCTGCGTGTGGAGAAAATGTTTACCGAACCGATCTGCTGTGTCGTGAACCGCGGCAACCGGCTGGCGGAATACGATGTCCTTCATTTTGACGACATCCTGCATGAACAGATCGCCCTGGCCGATGAGAACTTCAATACGTATTACGCTTTTCTGGAACGCTGCAAAAGCCGGGGAGTCACCCCGGATATATACAAAGCCTCCGACTTGATGTCCATTTATTTCTATGTGCTGAATCACGATGCCGTCGGGTTCAGCCTCCATTCCTTCGCGGAGCGGTTCCATGTGGATCAGATCCGGCATATCCCGTATGCGGATGAGGAGGGGGCATGGAATGTCTGTATGCTGATGAACGAAAAGGACAGCGGCGCCTACGACAGATATATCCCGGATTTTGCCAATGCCAGGTAACCGTTCAGGCGCCGCCGTCTGAACGGTTACAAGGACAGAAAACGGACGTGCGCTTCCCGCGAAAACGTCCTTGACATTTCTCTCGTCAACTGTCAAAATAACACGAGAGGAGTTGATCGATCTATGGAAACTTCAAAGGATATCTCGGACCGCCAGTATGAGCGCATGACGCGCACGCCCGTCCACCGCCTGATCCTGACGCTGGGTCTGCCGACCACCATCAGTATGCTGGTCACAAACGTTTACAATATGGCCGATACCTATTTCGTCAGCACCCTTGGCACCAGCGCCAGCGGAGCCGTAGGGATCGTGTTCGCGCTGATGGCCATTATCCAGGCTTTCGGCTTCATGTTCGGCCAGGGCGCCGGAAGCTGCTTAAGCCGCCAGCTCGGCCAGAAACATCTGAACGAGGCCCGGTCCTACGCCGCCACCAGTTTCTATCTGTCCCTTCTGTGCGGGCTGGCGATCACCGTTCTGGGCTTCCTCTTTCTGAACCCGCTCATGTATCTGCTGGGCAGCACGGATTCCATCCTGCCTTATGCCAGAATTTACAGTTCCTTTATCCTGCTTGCCGCGCCGGCCATGGCGTCCGGATGCGTCATGAACAACATCCTGCGCTACGAAGGCAAAGCCATCTTCGCGATGTTCGGCCTCGCTTCCGGCGGAATCCTGAACATCTTCGGGGACTACCTGCTGATCGAGCATTTCCACATGGGAATCGCCGGAGCGGGGCTTTCGACATGTGTCTCCCAGTATATCAGCTTCGCAATCCTGCTGGCGCCGTTTCTTCTAAAGAAAGTACAGACGAATTTCCATCCGCGCTACATCGCGCGGCGGTTCCGCTATGTCCGTGACATCATCGTCGTGGGCTGCCCCAGCCTGCTGCGCCAGGGCCTGACCAGTATCTCGGTCATGGTGCTGAACCAGTGCGCGGCCATCTACAGCACCGCCGATACCGCGGACGCGGTGATCGCCGCCATGAGCATCGTATCGAGGGTCACGAATTTCCTGTTCTGCATCGGCATTGGCATCGGACAGGGTTTCCAGCCGGTCTGCTCTTTCAACTACGGCGCCGGCCGCTATGACCGCGTGAAGGAGGCATGGCGCTTTACCTGGCTGTTCTCCACGGGGGTCATGGCCGTCATGGCCGTGTTCGGCTTCACCTTTTCCGACCCCATCATCCGCATCTTCCGGGATGATCCGGAGGTGGTCGCCGTAGGGATCCCCGCGCTTCGGATGCAGTGCGTGGCGCTCCTGTTCATGCCGCTGTGCCTGAGCGGCAATATGCTGTTTCAGAGCGTCGGCAGCAGCAGGCAGGCGATCCTGCTGTCCAGCATCCGCAGCGGGCTTCTGTTCATCCCGGTGCTGCTCATCGCCAGCCGGCTGCTGGGCATCCCCGGAATCCAGATGTCGCAGGCGCTCTCGGATATCCTGTCGGCACTGATCGCGGCGCCGATGATCTACCGGTTCCTCCGGACGCTCCCCGCCGCCCCCGCGGAACCGGCCGCCGATTCCTGAGGAACCGGGGCCTGCTTCCCGCAAACAAACCGGTTGTAATCCGCCCTGTCCTGGGCTATAATGGACACCAGCAAGAAAAACATTTCCCAGAAAGGAGACCGTACCCCCTATGCAATCCATCAAATTAAGAGACGATTTTTACTGGACCGGCATCATCGATGACAAGCTGCGCGTCTTCGATATCATCATGTACACTGAGTTCGGCACAACTTACAACTCCTATGTACTTCTGACCGAGGGCAAGACGATCCTGTTCGAAACCGCGAAAGCCAAATTCTTCGATGAATACCTCGGCAAGCTCCGTGAGATCATCGATGTTACCAAGATTGATTACCTGGTTGTCAGCCATACCGAACCGGATCACGCGGGAAGCGTCGAAAAGCTGCTGGATTACAGTCCCCAGATGAAGATCATCGCCACGGCCACGGCCATCGGTTTCTTAAAAGAGATCGTAAACCGCGATTTCGTGAGCCTTCCCGTCAAGGATAATCAGACCATGACCATCGGCGGGCGGACGCTCCGTTTCCTCATCGTCCCGAACCTGCACTGGCCGGACACGATGTACACCTTCATCGAGGAGGAGCAGATCCTCGTGACCTGTGATTCCTTCGGCTCCCACTACTGTCTGCCGGAAGTGGTTTCCACCGCAATTACGAATGAGGAAGACTACCAGAAAGCGCTGCGTTATTACTACGACTGCATCATCGGTCCCTTCAAACCGTTTATGCTCAAGGCATTGGACCGCGTCGAGCCGCTGGACATCACGATGATCGCCACCGGCCACGGACCGGTACTGGTAGGCGACCGCATTTCCCAGGTCATGAAAACCTACCGCGAGTGGTCTACCGTCGTGAATCCGAATCCGGGAAAGACCGTCGTGATTCCTTACGTCAGCGCCTACGGCTACACCGGCATGCTGGCGGAGAAGATCGCCGAAGGCGTCCGCGACAGCGGCGACATCGATGTGCGCGTCTATGATATGGTGACAGCCGACAAGGCGAAGGTGAACGAGGAAATGCTTTTCGCCGACGGCCTGCTCTTCGGTACGCCTACCATCGTCGGCGATGCCCTGCAGCCGATCTGGGATCTGGTGATCTCCATGTTCCCCGCCACCCACGGCGGCAAATACGCCAGCGCTTTCGGAAGCTACGGCTGGAGCGGCGAGGGCGTACCCAATATCATCGACCGCTTAAAGCAGTTGAAAATGAAAGTTTCCGACGGCCTTAAGGTCCGCTTCAAGCCCAGTGACGCCGATCTGGTGACGGCTTACGAGTTCGGCTACCAGTTCGGCTGCCGTGTATTGAATAAGGAAGTGACCCTTCCGAAGAAGAAGGGGACGCGCCGGCTGGTCAAATGCCTGGTCTGCGGCGAGATCTTCGATTCTTCCCTCGAAGTCTGCCCCGTCTGCGGTGTCGGCAAGGAGAATTTCGTACCCGTCGAGGTCGAGGAGAGCGGATTTGTCAACAATACGAAGGAATATTATGTGATCCTTGGAAATGGAGCCGCCGGCATGAACGCCGCCAAAGCCATCCGGGAGCGCGACAAGACCGGCACGATCGTCCTGATCTCCGGCGAGCCTTACAGCGCCTACAACCGGCCGATGCTGACAAAGGCGCTGGTCGCCGGGCTCTCGGCCGATCAGATCGCCATCGAGGACGCGGACTGGTATGAAAAGAACCAGGTGTACCAGATCCTCGGCAAACGGGCCGTTTCGGTCGATCCGAAGGAACAGAACGTGTGTCTGGACGACGAGACGAAGATTCATTATACGAAGCTGATCTACGCCCTGGGCGGCGAATGCTTCGTGCCGCCGATCCCCGGCTCTGATCTGCCGGAGGCGGCGACGATCCGCCGCCTGGATGATGTGCGCCGGGTAGAAGAACTGATGAAACAGTCCAAGTCCGCCGTGGTTATCGGCGGCGGCGTGCTGGGCCTGGAAGCGGCCTGGGAGCTGAAGAAGGCCGGCCTGAATGTAACCGTGCTGGAAGCCGCGCCGGTCCTCATGGGCCGCCAGCTGGATGAGAACGCGGGAGAGATTCTGAAGGAAATGGCCTCGAAACAGGGGATTCAGATCCTGACGGGCGTGAACATCGCGGAGATCGCGGG
>CAYYHX010000104.1:0-5921 GCA_964471835.1 uncultured Hungatella sp. | reverse complement strand
TGTTTCTCGCCTGAGACTCGCCGGCGAATGCTTCCCACAGGTTCTTCTCGGTCTTGGTGCCTGCATACTTTGACATAGTTGGTTCCTCCTTACCTATGCGAATAAATATCAGTAACTATTCCTAATATAATGGATCTGTTTGGAAATGTCAATCGGTATCCCCATAATTTCTCTGGACTTCCATAACCGGTTCCGGTCATATTGAAAATAAAAACTCCGGCTGTCCCGCTCCATCCGGAACCGGTTCCAGCCTGCCCGTGTCTGCTCTATACACGGTTCCCCGCGGCAGTAATTCGAACTACTCCTTGTAACCGCCTCAGTCCCGCCACCCATTCCTGTATCACAGCAGTAGCAGCCGTCACAGCGGCGATAACCTGCACTCCGGCGCGGCCGCGCCGGTGACGCTGACAGTGCCGTCCTTCCACGCATGGATTCTCGTAATATGCCTCTCAAGAGCCGGGTCCCGGCGGATGCCGTCGTCATCATACAAGTCATAGGCCGCCTCGCCGTCCTCAAGAAAATACAGCATCGTCAGCCTTGACGTGTCCACCGCATCCACATACTCCGCCGGGGCGGCCATCGGAACCATCCTTCCGGCACGCACGAAAACCAGCACTTCATGCAGCGCCGCCTTCACATAATGGTGTCCCGCAGACAGAATCTCCGCCTCCATATCGTCCGCGCCCCGCATCCGGTACAGCTTCATCGGCTCGGGCAGGTATACATAACGCCCCTCGGCATTCTGCCGGTAAACAGGCGCGATCATCATGCTGTCGCCCGCCATCAGCTGGTCTTCCACCTGCGCCGCCGTCTCATCCTCCTGCCATACAAACGCCAGCGGCAGGAACATCATATCCCCCGTGAGTGCCGCTTTCATAAACTCGCTGTATAGGTAAGGCAGCAGCGCGTAGCGCAGGCCGATGATCCCGCGGAACTTCTCCTCATCCCCGAAACGGTAGAATTCCTGCCGCCTCGTACCGATAGCCGAATGATTGCGCATCAGCGGCGTAAAGATCCCCAGTTCCAGCCAGCGCAGCATCAAATCCTCCGTCGCATCGGAACCGAAACCGCCCAGATCCGCCCCGGTGTAAAGGAAACCGCATAGATTCAGCGACGGGAGCATCTGCAGATTCAGCAGGATGTGGGACCACCAGGACTGGTTGTCGCCCATCCAGACACCTCCGTAACGGTGCATCCCCACATAAGAACTGCGGGAATACAGAAGAATCCGCTTCTCCGGCGACAGCCTGGCAAATGCTTCACCCGCAGCGCGGGTCATATTGTACCCGTACAGGTTGTGAACAAGATCATGGCGCACCATCCTGCCCCGGTAGTTGTGCCGGATTTTGCGGTAATCCTCGGGGCGGGACGCGAGATTCATCAGCTGCTCCTGCAGCGTGAGCAGCCGGCCGATATCCAGTCTGTCCCTGTCAAAATCCCGGATCTCCTCAAAAATCTCCCGCATGCGCTGCTCGCTGTAAAAGAGCGCCGGCTCGTTCATGTCGTTCCAGAAGCCCTCGATGCCCGCCTCCAGAAGCACCTTGTACCAGTTGCCGAACCATTCGCGTGCTTTCGGATTCAGTACGTCCGGGAAATGGACACGCCCCGGCCAGACGCCTCCCACAAACTCGGTTCCGTCTTCATTTTTACAGAAATATCCCTTCTCTACGCCCTCCTCGTAAACCGGATAGCCGTCCTCGATCTTCACGCCTGCGTCGATGATCGGCACCAGATGGATATGCTGCCGCTTCATCTCTTCCACGAACGCCGCAAAATCCGGAAAGCGCTCGCCGCTTACCGTGAAATCCTTGTACCCCTCCATGTAGTCGATGTCCATGCAGACACTGTCGAGAGGTACGCCCTTCTCGCGGTGCCGTTTCACGACCTCGCGCAGATCATCAGCGCAGCGGTAGCCCCAGCGGCTCTGGCTGTAACCGAAAGCCCATTTCGGCGGAATGTAGCTGGGGCCGATCATGGAACGGAATTCGCGCACAAGACCGCGGAGCGTGTCATTTTCCAGAATATAGAGCGTAAAACCGCCCTCGTCTACGGTGATCCTGAGCTCACGGCGGTCGGTATAACCGCAGTCAAAGGTAACTTTCTGTCCCGCATCAATGAAAATGCCGAAAATTCCGGCGCCGCTTGCCGAAGTTTCAACGTTCCAGAATCCCGCGCCCGCGGCGCTCCTTCTGTCCACAATCAAAAAGTTATGCGCGCCGTAAAGGGAACGCTTTTCTTCCGTGTGGTTCGGGACATCGGCACAGTTCGCCTCGTAGATCCATCCCCGCTTGTTGATGCCGCGGACATTCTCGCCGAGGCCGTAGATCCGGTCGGCGTCAGACAGTCTGTAAGTGAAGACAGACGGCTTCTCCAGGCGGATATCGTCTTCGGTAAACGCCTCCTCTTCCGCCGGGATCGGAACCACAACGGCGTCCGTTTCAACCGGCTCGCCGAATACATATTTTCGAATCATAATCCTGCTCCATCTTCCTTGTGCTTCCCGTGCCTTACCAGGAACCCGTCCAATCCCGCGTTTCTCGCACCCGCAACGTCACAGACCGCATCGTCGCCACACATCAGACTGTGCGCAGGGTTCAGCCCGTAAGTCGTTATCAGCTTTTCGAAGAGCCGCCGGTCCGGTTTTTTGAGATATTGATCCGACGACATGAGGATGCCGTCAAAATCATTTTCCAGATCGAAAATGTGAAGTTCACATTCCGTAAATACGCGCTGGGCGTTCGTCAGCAGATAGATGCGTCTGCCGTCCGCTCTCAGCAGACGCAGGCGCTCTTTTACTTCCGGAAACAGGCGAATAAAAACCGTCGTGACGATACGGAACATCCGGCACGTCCACAGTACCAGAATCCCGTCCGCAGGGACGCCTTTTTCCTCGTACAGACGTCGGAAGACTGTCTCGATCCGGATTTCCGCGGTCGATTCCCCTGCTGCCTGCCCGCCGGACATCTTCGGCCGTCCGCCGCCGTGCTCTGCCCGGGATACGTCCAGCGCGTCCCGAACCGCTCCGAAATATGCCGCCCGCAGTTCTTCCGCCTCGTACTGCGCGCCGTGGTAACGGTAAAGCAGGGCCATTTTCTCCCACGCATGGATATCCTGCTCATCCGTTCGGATGTCAATCAGCGTCCCGTACAGGTCAAAGATATAATTGTCATAATGCAGTTCCATTCTACTCGCATCCATCTATCTCCGGATTCCCTTCCCGCCGCGCATCCCGTCCCGCGCGGAACCCGTCGTGGTTTTCAATGGCCTCATACACCCGCAGCATCTCGCCGACGCTCCACGCCTGTGCGAAACATCCTCTTGAAAATGAAGGCCGCTCCCCGTCATAGATCTCCGGAAGCTGCCCGATGCAGCCCTCGCGCATCGCGCTCTCTAGCGGTTCCAGCTGCCGTTTCACGGTCCGCACGGCCTCAGGCGCGTAGTCACGCGTCTTCAGATATGCCAGATAATAAGCACCCAGCGGGAAAACCCACACCGTTCCCTGATGATAAGCCAAATCCCGCGCACGCATCTCTCCGCCGTATGTCCCGCGGAATTCCGCGTCGTCCGCGGAAAGCGTCCGCAACCCGTAAGGAGTATAAAGTTTTTCATAGACCGCATCCACGATCCGCAGTTCCTGCTTCCGGTCCAGCATGGAAAATGGCATCGAAACGGCCCAGATCTGGTTGCACCGGAACTGCTCATCCGCTTTTGTGCCGGAGAGCACATCCTTCAGGAACCCCTTTTCTTCCATCCAGAATTCGGAGCGGAAACTCTTTTGCACCCTTTCAGACAGCCTTCCGCAGAAACTTCCGAAAGCATATCCGCCCGCTGCCGCTTCTTCCGAACGCGGTTCCTCTCCCGCTTTACCGGTTCCCGTTCCTTTTGCACGCCGTTCTTTCCCCGCTCTGCCAGCCGCTTCTTCCGCGCAAATTCCCGGCTTCGCGCCATGGGACAGCTCCCGCCCCAGCCACTCCATTACCTTTAGCGCGTTATACCAGTATGCGTTGATCTCTACCGGTTTCCCGTGCCGCGGCGTAGGCAGATAATCATCGATCCGCACATCCATCCATGTCACCTGATCGTATTCCAGGCCGGCACGGATCAGCCCGTCTTTCTCCATGCCAATCCCGTAATCCGTCCCGTCCCGGTACGCCATGATGATCTGCGTCATTACCGGCCACATTTCCCGGGCAAAACCCAGATCTCCGGTGCGGGTTACATACCGGTAAATGCTGTTGATGAATAAAAGCGACGCGTCCGCCGTGTTGTACCGCGGCTGGACACCGCCCTCCGGGAACAGGTTCGGCACCAGCCCTTTCCAGCAATAGGACGCAAACGTCCGCAGGATGCTTTTTGCCGCCGCATACTGTCCGGTCGCCATGCAGCACCCTTCCAGCGCGACCATCGTATCGCGGCCCCAGTCCTCAAAGAACGGGTATCCGGCCAAAATCGTCTTTCCGCCGGTGGACTCCCGCTCGGAAATAAACTGGTCCGCGCTTACCGCCAGCTGCAGCGCCGCCCTGGACCGCAGGCCGTTCCGTTCCGCCTCGGCCCGCAGCTGCCGCCGGTACTTTACCGCCCCGTCAAAAACCGCTTCCGCCGACGGGGGAATTTCCTCTCCCGTATGATATAAAATTTCCAGGACGCCGCTCGTGTGCGCCGGAACCCGCTTCCTGATCCGATGGAGGACACATGTCCGTCCCACGCTGTCGCGGCCGTCGCGGGCGTCATAGGCATAATAAGCTCCGTCACAGAACCGCGGCGCGAACACCTCCACCTCGCCGTTCGTCTGAAAATACAGACGAATCCCCCGGGACGCGATCTCATAAACCGCCGGACATCCTTCCAAACCCGCGGCGCTCAGTTCTCCTCCGCCGCCCGCCCCGTCCGACACCTCGGTTCCGCTCACCGCGGCGCTCGGCTTTCTTCCGTCGCCTTTCTCACCCGACACCTCGGCTCCGCTCGCCGCGGCGCTCAGCTTTTTTCCGCCGCCTTTCCCGTCCGACATCGCGGCTCCGCTCACCGCGGCGCTCAACTTTCTTCCGTCGCCTTTCCCGTCCGACACCTCGGCTCCGCTCGCCGCGGCGCTCAGCTTTCTTCCGTCACCTTTCCCGTCCGACACCTCGGTTCCGCTCGCCGCGGCGCTCGGCCCCGCGTCCTCCCGTACCGTTCCGACTCGTTTGATCGTGAACTCCGGCCCGCCCGTGAGCGGCTGCCCTTTCGGAACAAACTGCAGATGCGGCGTCACCGCCAGGCTGGCCGCCGTATCCGTGCGGTTGCTGATCCGGTATTCCACCGCCGCCAGGTTCTTCCCCTGCGCCATGGCGATACGCTTGACAACTTCCACGCCGCCCGCCAGAAACGTCCATTCCGGATAATCTTCATATACAAAACCGTTCAGGTACAGATACCCGTTCTCGTTCCGCTCCGCGTCCGTAAACTCCTGCGACGACAGGTACACGCGGCGCGTATTTCTTCTCTCCGCCGGCTGTTTTGGATGCAAAGCGGACCCTTCTTTTGCGCATTCCGCACGAGTGTCCGTTTCCAGCACCTCTTCCAGACGGTTCACCAGATTATACCGCAGGTTCGGCGCGCGCAGGCTGGCCATCAGCAGCGCATGGTCGCTCCTTGTATTCGAGTTGATCATCGCGGCGCACGAGAAACCGCCCAGCCCGTTGGTCAGCAGATATACATTTTCCTGCCCCCGTTCCCGTGTCGCCCAGTCCTGTTTTCCATATACAAATCTCATGATCCGAACATCCCGTTTCTGCCCGGGTTCCCGTTCAGCCGGACGGCAGCCATCGGCGGCGCGGCCGTCCGGAACAAGCCCGGACCGGCAGCGATCCGACAGTCATTCAATATCGCGGAACACCATCTTCAGAAGCATCTCGTATTCCCGGTAAAAAGGGAATTCCCTGAAA
>CAYYHX010000103.1:1663-5936 GCA_964471835.1 uncultured Hungatella sp. | reverse complement strand
GAATGTTGTCCACGATCTGATTTAACGAAGCGTCGTCCACATAGTTGCAGATGCCAACTTTGTAGACGGTTCCCGATGCGGTGACGGGGCCTGCTTCCGCCGCGCCGCCGTCATCCGTTTTCGCTGCGCCGCCGGCTGCCTCTGACGCACCGCTGCCTGCCCCGCCGCCGCTGCCCGCTTCGGCCGCGCCTTCGTCGTCCGTCTTTGCGCTGCTTTCCGCTTCCGCCGCGCCGCCTGCTTCGGTGCCAGCGGCTGTCTCCGCCGCGGACGTCGTCTCCGCAGCCGATCCGTCCGCCTGCTCTCCTCCGCCGGAACACGCCGCCAGACTCACCGCCAGGCCCACTGCCAGTACCGCCGCTGCCGCTCTGTTCAAGTTTCTCTTCTTCATGACTTTTCTCTCCCTCGTTTATTGGATTTTGCCGAGTACCGGAATCTTCCGGCAGATACGCTCCCTTGCTTCTTGCAGCATGCATACCGGCACAAAAAATCCTGTCTCAGCAATCGGTTTCTGCTGGGACAGGATAAAATCTCCTGCGGTGCCACCCGGCTTGGCGCGCTGCGCGCGCCCTCTCAGCGCATACATCTATATGCTGACCTTTTTTACAGAGAGTCCTGCTCTGTCTCCCATACTCCGGCAGCCCCCGCCCGTGCGCACTCCGCGCCGCCGCGGACAGGCCGCTGTTTCTGTTCGCCCTCGGAAGTCCATTCAGTCCTGTATTCCCTGCCGCTCTCCCACCATCCGCGGCTCTCTGCGAGAGAAGGGACAGACCCTACTTACTCTCCCTCAACGGTTTCGTGTATTATAGCGCGAAAGGAGCCGGCTGTCAACACCAATTTACTCTCTTAAGCGGATTCCCATGCTGTTCAGCCCATGCAGGATCTTCTTCATCACGTCGCTGACCTCCTTCTCCTCCAGCGTATGGTCTTTCGCGCGGAACGTGACCGAATAGGCGACGGACTTGTATCCCTCCAGGATCTGCGTACCCTCGTAGATGTCAAAGAGGGTGCAGTCTTCCAGGATCCTGCCGCCGCGCTGGCGGATCATGTCCTCGATCTGCCCGGCCAGAACCCCCTTGGGTACGACCATGCTGAGGTCGCGGGTGACGGCCGGATACCTGGCGACGCCCTCATACTTGCGGTCGAAGGTGGTATACGGCAGGACGGACGGCATATCGAGCACCGCCACATAGGTTTTCTCGCCGATCCGGTAGCTGTCGGCCACGTCCGGATGCAGCTCGCCCAGATAGCCGACCACCTCGCCATCGTAGAGGATATTCGCCTGGCGGCCGGGGTGCAGATAGGGACGTCCCGCGGCCGGATTGTAATGCACCTTACGGGTCATGCCGGCTTTGTCGAAAAATTCTTCCACGACGCCTTTCATGACATAGAAATCTACATTTCCGTAAGCGCCAAGAACGAACTGCTGCCGCTCGTCCGGCAGCTCCGTCAGCGGAAGCGCTTTCGGCAGGTAGACATTGGCCAGCTCGTAAAGGCGGACATTCTTGTTGCGCCGGTTGTAGTTGGTGGAAAGGGACGTCAGCATACCGTTGAGCGGGATCGTCCGCATGATGCTGAAATCTTCACCCAAAGGATTGGAGATCGCAACCGCGGCGCGAAGCGGCGAGTCCGCCGGGATCTGCAGCTTATCGTAGACCTTCGGGCTCTCAAAGGAGTAGGTCATGCTCTGGCTGAATCCGCAGAACTGCGCCACCTCCCGCGCCGCATTTTCCACACGCAGCTTATAGGGAAGGCCGCCCATCGTGGCTTCGCCG
Source organism: uncultured Hungatella sp. (assembly GCA_964471835.1). Taxonomy (GTDB): domain Bacteria; phylum Bacillota; class Clostridia; order Lachnospirales; family Lachnospiraceae; genus UBA3402. Next base: position 4,164 of record CAYYHX010000103.1, on the reverse strand, counting down.
GAAGGGAGCGTGGTGGGAATGTTATCGTAACCGTAGAAGCGGGCCACTTCTTCCGCGATGTCGCAGGGCCTCTCCAGATCCTGGCGGAAGGTGGGCGCGATCACTTCCCTCGTCTCCGCGTCATAGCCCAGTTCCAGCTTCTTGAAGTATCCCAGCATGGTCTCCTCGTCGATCTCGGTGCCGAGAAGGGCGTTGATCTGCTCCGGGTCGAAAGGAATCCGCTTCTCGGATTTCTTTTGGGAATAAATGTCGATGATCCCGCCGACGACCTCGCCGGCGCCCAGCTCCTCGATCAGCTGGCAGGCGCGGTTGATGGCTTCTTCGGCGTTATTGGGGTCGAGTCCCTTCTCGAATTTGCCGGAGGCGTCGGTGCGCAGGCCGATCTTCTTGGCGGACAGGCGGATATTGGTTCCGTCAAAGCAGGCCGCCTCGAAAACCATCGTCTTCACGTCGTCGGTGATCTTGGAGTTCTCTCCGCCCATGATGCCGGCGATCCCGACCTCCTTCTCGCCGTCATTGATCATCAGGACGGTGTGGTCCAGCTTCCGCTCCTGGCCGTCCAGGGTCTGGAACACGTCGCCGTCCTTCGCGCATTTGACAATGATCTCGTGGCCGCCCAGCGTATCGTAATCGAAGGCGTGCATGGGCTGGCCGTATTCTTCCATCACATAGTTGGTGATGTCTACCAGGTTGTTGATGGGGCGGATGCCGCTGGCCGCCAGGCGGCGCTGCATCCATTCCGGCGACGGGGCCAGCCGGATGTTTTTGACCATGCGGGCGCAGTAGCGGGGACACAGATCCGTGTCCTCTACCGTCACTTTCAGATAATCGTGGATGTCTTCGCCGTTGCCGGTGGGCGTTACCCTGGGCGGACAGAACGGTTTGTGAAAGGTAGCCGCCGCCTCGCGGGCAATGCCGATGACGCTGTAGCAGTCCACGCGGTTGGAAGTAATCTCATATTCGAAAACAACGTCGTGGAGGCCGAGAACCTCGACGGCGTCCACGCCTAAGGGCGTGTCTTCCGGCAGGACGTAGATGCCTTCTTCCGGCGCGTCCGGGTACATGTCGCGCGAGGAGCCGAGTTCCTCGATGGAACACATCATTCCTTCGGAGTCTACGCCGCGCAGCTTTCCTTTCTTAATGGTGATGCCGTCTTCCGGCATGGGGCCGCCGTCGTGGCCGCCGGCTACCTTTCCCCCGTCCAGGACGACGGGGATCTTCTGCCCCACCGCCACGTTCGGCGCGCCGGTGACGATCTGGACGCTGCGGTCGTCGCCCAGATCTACCTGGCAGACTACCAGCTTTGTGGCGTTGGGATGGGGTTCGATCTTCGTGATCTGGCCGACCACGATCTTCTCCAGGTTTTTGTCAAGGCAGGTGTAGCCTTCTACTTTGGTGCCGGACAGGGTCATGGCGTCCGTGTATTGCCGGGCGGTCACGTCCAGGTCCGGGACGTAGGCTTTGATCCAGGATAGTGCTGTGTTCATGAATTGGTGTCTCCTTTATTTTGTAGGAATTTTCGGGTGAAAATGGGGTTATGGTGTATTTGTATTTCTGGGTGGTGCTGAATTCTGGGGTGCTATGGTTTTTGGGAGCGAGGGGCGGCCGCTCTGGGGGTGCTTTGAACGACCCGACGGGCGGCGGCCTCTGAAAATGAAGATTTTTGGAGGTTGACGACCTGTGCGGGGGGAAGCGTCCTGTGCGGGTAAGTTCCCCTTGCGGGGTTGTCCCCCTCTGCGGGGAGACTCCCCTTGCGGGGTTGTCCCCGCTGAATATTGTCTGGGAGGGGTCTGGCTCTTTGAGGGGGCGCTTCGAGCGGGGCCGGCGTGCTGCAATCTCAAAAAGCTGCGCTTTTTGAGATTGAGGGCGTTCGCCCTATGCAGGAAAATCGTCCGCCATTTTCAGATGGGAGCGAGCTCCCTCTGAAAATGGCTGCCGGTTTTCCTGCGCACGCCTCATTGCGGGTCAAAATTGTCGCAGAAACCTGACATCGTTTTCGTATAGGAGGCGCATGTCGTCGATTTCGTATTTCAGGAGGGCGATGCGCTCCAGGCCTACGCCGAAGGCGAAGCCGGTGTATGTGTCGGGGTCTACGCCGCACATTTCGAATACATGGGGGTGGACCATGCCGCAGCCGAGGATCTCGATCCAGCCGGTTCCTTTGCAGAACCGGCAGCCTTTGCCGCCGCATTTGAAACAGCTGACATCCATCTCCGCGCTCGGTTCCGTGAACGGGAAATGGTGCGGACGGAATTTTACTCTTGTCTCCGGGCCGAACAGCTGTCTGGCAAATTCCGCCAGCGTCCCCTTTAAGTCCGCGAAAGTGATATTCTTGTCGATGACCAGTCCTTCTACCTGATGGAAGGATGGCGAATGGGTCGCGTCTACCTCGTCGGATCGGAAGACACGGCCGGGTGAGATCATACGGATCGGGAGCTTTCCTTTTTCCATGGTGCGGGCCTGCACCGGCGACGTCTGGGTGCGCAGCACGATATCTTTAT
>CAYYHX010000103.1:0-1563 GCA_964471835.1 uncultured Hungatella sp. | reverse complement strand
TCCATGGTGCGGGCCTGCACCGGCGACGTCTGGGTGCGCAGCACGATATCTTTATTGATATAGAAGGTATCCTGCTCGTCCTTGGCCGGATGGTTCGGCGGAATATTCAATTTGGTAAAATTATATTCGTCGTACTCGATCTCCGGGCCTTCTACGACCTCATAGCCCATTCCGATGAAGATCCGCTCCAGTTCTTCCAGGGCGACGGCGTTCGGATGGCTGTGGCCTACGTCGTTCTTCTTCGCCGGCAGGGTCACGTCGATGACTTCCCGCCTCATCTGCTCCTCACGGGCCTTCTTCGCCAGCGCGGCGCGCGTCTCCTCCAGCTTCGCCTCGATAGCGGCGCGTGTGTCGTTGACCATCTGGCCGACCTGCGGGCGCTCCTCCGGCGCAACATCCTTCATGCTCTTCAGGACGCCGGTCAGTTCGCCCTTCTTGCCCAGATATGCCACCCGGATCTCATTTAGCCGATCCAGGGAATCGGACGCCTCGATCTGCCTTAGGGCTTCCTCCCTGATCTTCTCTAACTGCTCTCTCATGGATTCTCCTTTCCGTTTACAGACTCCGAATGTCCGCAAAAAATCCCCTCACCACAATCCGTGATGAAGGGACGAAATCATCCGCGGTACCACCCTGCTTCCCGTGTGCTGCACAGGCTCTCTTATGCGTAACGTGCATCCTGCGTCGCGGGCTGATAATCTGACGGTTCCCTGTCTGTATCCCTCGTCTTCCGACGATACTTGCTGATCCGGAACCTTTTCTGTATACTAATGTAATCTTACGCTTCGTCAGTCTTCACCCGCGCGGCTCGGGCGTGAAATTCATGTACCTCAGGGAACAGAAAGGAACTTCCAGCCGGCGGTTCCTTCTCTCTGGCAGGATCTGAAGCCACTACTGTGCGCCGTCATCGCTTTTTGTATAAATCTGATCTGAAAACGATTCTAACATAAGAAACGGGATTGTCAAGCATTTTTTGAGTGCCTTGCGGGCAACTGAGGGCAACGATCCGCAACGCTTCCCAATCATTCACTGCACATATTCCGTCAGCTCATACACACGCTCCTGCGTCAGCCTGGCTGCCGTTACCGAGGACTGTATGCCGGCCTGAGAAGGATCATCTTCATACTTTGCGCCGGCATCTTTCGCGGCCGCCTCTTTCTCCTGGATCCAGACACGTTCCTCATCTGTCAGCCGGCTCATGGTTTCTTCATCCAGACCGGCCTTGAGAATCGCCCAAATGTCATTCAAGGCATCATCCCACACCGCATACAGCTTAGAGGCTGCCTCTGCCAGCTCATCCTGGCTCTGGCCGGCTATTTCATACAACTCATACTCCGCGTCCGACGACTGGGACTGGGCGGCATTGATCCGCAGCCAGATTTGTTCCGCGGCAGTCATCTCCGTCTTATAGACGGCACTGGAAAATCCTTCCTGCGCCGCTTCATTAAAAAGTCCGTAATACGGCAGCCGGTATCTCTCAAGCGCTTCCTGCTCATAGTTGGCATAACCGACCCAGTTCAGGAAATACTCCGGCAGCTTCGTAAGTTCCGAACCGGGAAGATA
>CAYYHX010000102.1:0-6036 GCA_964471835.1 uncultured Hungatella sp. | reverse complement strand
TCCTCTGCAGTTTTCTGCTCCTCTTCGGTTTCCTGTTCTCTGCGACTTTCTTTTCCTCTGCGATTTCCGGTTCCACTTCGATTTTCTGTTTCTCTCCGGTTCCTCTGCAGTTTTCTGCGCTTTCTGCTCCTCTCCGGCTTCCCTGCAAAAATCGTGTGATGATTTTTGCACGTCCTCGTTGCATATGCCTGGAATTTGCAATAATCTTAACCAAAATATGCAACACATGAAAAGTGCATTTTATACATTTTCACTATAATAGGATTATCTATAGGTGAGGCGGTGCCGGGAAGGCGCCGCTGGAATAATCCAAGACGGCGGACACACGCGGCGGGAGCCAATACAGCGCCGTCCGTCAAAAAGAAAGGAAGGTTCCATGAGCTCAAAAACCACAGCAGCAACCACAGCAACAACCACAGAAAAGACAAGTCCCAAGCTGTTGACAGCCTACGCTTTGGGCGAGATCGGCTGTCAGATGAGCTGGTACATGATCAACAACTATCTGAACATTTTCTACACAGATATTGTTGGTCTGACCGGCGCCACGATCTCTGTTATCGTGCTGATCGCCCGTGTCTGGGACGCCATCAACGATCCCATGATGGGTACCATCGCGGACCACACCAACACCCGCTGGGGCCGGTTCCGTCCGTACCTGATGTTCGCGCCGCCGTTTCTGGCCATCTTTAACATCCTGACGTTTACCGTATTCCCGGTCCAGGGTATCGCGAAGGCGGTCCTGTGCCTCGTCTGCTACATCGGCGCCGGTATGGCTTATACCGCATGCTCCATCGCGTATCAGGCCCTGCAGAACGTCATCGCTATCGATTCCCGTGTCCGTCAGAATCTGGCGACTGCCAGATCCGTAGGCGCCTCTATCGCCGGCATGGTTCTTTCGGCTGTTGCAATGCCTATTATCCTTAAGTTCTCCTCCGCCACCAATCCCTCGACGGGAGAGCCCATGGCAGACGCGCACGGCTATTTCGTCGCGACCGTGATCTTCTCTATCCTCTTGATCCCGATCTTCTGGCTCTGCGCCGCCGGGTGCAAGGAGAAATACACGGATCAGCTGCACAGCTCCTCCGCTCCTTCTGAGAAGATCAGCTTTGTACAGAGCATTAAGGATCTGGTAAAGAACGATCAGCTTCTGATGGTCGTCCTGGCCACCATCGCCGGAACCATCTGCGTCACCGGACGTTACGGCATCCTGACTTACCATGTGATCTATGTGGTCGGCGGACCTCAGTATATCGCTACCATGTTCACCGCCATGACGTTCGGCCAGCTGGTCGGCACCCTGACCGTTCCGTGGGGCACCAAGACGTTCGGCAAGAGGAACTACATGATCATCATGAACCTGGTCATGGCCGTCGGCTTCGTCCTGCTGTTCCTCTTCCCGACCAATAACCCGGTCGTCCTCATCGGACTTTCCTTCCTCGGCTCCCTGGGCTTCGGCGCACCCGCCATCTGCTACGGCATGGTCGCTGACTCCATCGAGTACGGCGACTGGAAGCTCGGCAAGCGCCAGGAGGGCCTCGCCGCTTCCATGCTCAGCTTCGGCGTGAAGCTGGCCACCGCCATCTGCGCTCCTGTCGTCATGCTGATCGAGGCCGTCGGTTATGTTCCCAATGTGGAGCAGACCGCGTCTACCAAGCTCGGCATCAACTTCATGGTCAATATCCTTCCGGCCATCCTTGCCATCGTTTCGCTGATCCCGATGATGTTCTACAAGCTCAATGACAAGAAGGTCGCGGAGATCCGCGCTGACCTGGATGCCGGCAAGCATGCCTGGGATCACGAATAATTTCCTTTCGGTCGGGGCCTGCCTTACCAAATGAGACAGGCCCTTTCCTGCAAGAGAGGACAATTAGATTCCGGAGGAAATTGCATTCCGGACATAATTGAATTCCTGGCACAATTGTATTCTGGGAAAAATGCATTCCTAGCACAATTGCATTCCGGAAATAATTGTATTTCGGAGACAATTGCATTCCGAACATAATTGCATTTCGGAGACAATTGCATTCCGGAGGAAATTGCGTTCCAGACACAATTGCATTCTGGAGAAAATTACATTCCGAACACAGTTGCATTCCGAACACAGTTGAATTTCGAGTATAATTGCATTCTGGACATATTGAATTCCAGACACAATTACATTCTGGAGAAAATTGCATTCCGGATACAATTGCATTCCGGATACAATTGCATCCAGACTCAATCGAATTTCAAGTACAATTGCATTCCGGACACAATCAAGTTTGGGACATAATCAAATTTGGAACACAATCACGCGAAATGTCTGCCCTCCGGCGGCATTTTCCGCACCCTGACGAAACAGAAGGAGGCGCTTGATGGCAACGCTTAAAAACCCCATCATTCCCGGCTTTTACCCGGATCCCAGCATCTGCCGCGTGGGGGATGATTTCTACCTGGCCTGCTCCAGCTTCGAAGAGTATCCCGGCATCCCCATTTTCCATTCAAAGGATCTGGTAAACTGGGAGCAGATTTCTTATGCCATGACTGCGGAAAACGGCTTTCATGTGGAGCGCAACTGCATGAACGGCGGCGTCATGGCGCCTACCCTCCGCTTCCATGACGGCACATTCTACATTATTAATACGAACTTTTCCCATGACGGGAATTACATCGTCACGGCCAGCGATCCGGCCGGCCCATGGTCCGAACCCCACTGGCTCAAGGACGTGCCCGGCATCGACGCGTCCATTTTCTTCGATGACGACGGCGAGTGCTATGTCATGGGTACAGGTGACAACTGGCCGGACGGCAAGGGAGGTCTGCGGCAGGGCATCTGGGTGGCAAAATTCGATCTGGAACACTACAAAATGGCCTCCGAACCGGTCGCCATCTACGGCGGCGCTTTCGCGGACGCGGCCTCCCCGGAGTCGCCGCATATCTACCACATCGGCGATTACTACTATCTGCTGATCGCTGAGGGCGGCACCGAGCATTACCATTCCGCCTCCGTAGCGAGATCCGCGAATGTCTTCGGCCCTTATGAAAATGACCCGGCAAACCCGGTTATCACCCACCGCAACATGGGGTATCATTGTCCCATCGGCAACGTGGGACACGCCGATCTCGTGGAACTGCCCGACGGCAGCTGGTACGCCGTGATGCTGGCTTCCCGCCTTGTGGACGGCGTCAGCAAGAACCTGGGCCGCGAGACATACATTTGTCCCGTCGTCTGGGAGCGCGGCTGGCCGCTGTTCTCCCCGAAGACGGGCAAACTGGAATGGGAATACCCCGCCCCGAACCTCCCCGAGCATCCTTTCCCGAGAAGGGATCTGGTGGACGATTTCGACAGCCCGGCCCTCAGCCTCGACTGGTCCTTCTGGGGCCGGCCCTACAAGGAGTTCTGGCGCATCGAGGATTCGAAACTCTATCTTCGCTGCATCGCCCAGGCCATGGCCGAGCCGCTGCGACCCATGAGTTTTGTCCACACCATGGCCTATGGCTATTTCGCCCCGGCCCTGTGCCAGCGCCAGCTTGAGCCGGCGGAATTCGTTGCCTGCAAGATGGATTTTGCCCCGGAGGGGAACGAGACGGCCGGTCTGGTGCTCCGCCAGGCCATGAACCACCAGTACCGCCTTGAACTCGCGAATGAGGACGGCAGGCAGGTGATCCGTCTCGTCCTCTGCACTTCTGACTTCGATGTGCCGGCCTACATCCCGGGCTTCCAGGCCGTCGAACATACCGAGGTGCTCGCCGAGGACGAATGGGCGGGCGGCAGCATTGTGCTGGCTCTCCATATCGACGGGAACCGGCTTACCTTCTCCTACGGCGGAAGCCGCGAGAACCGCAAGATTTTTGCCGTGGCCGACGGTTTCGCCATCAACCCGGAGAAGGTCGGCTGCATGACAGGCACCATGATCGGCGTCTTCGCCTCCGGCAACGGCACGGACTCGCCGAATGAGGCGGCTTTTGACTGGTTCGAACACTGGGCGAAGGGGATACGGCAGCGGGTCTGAGGAGGCGCTGACGAAAGGCGGAAGAAGCCGGGGCGCGGTGCCAAGGCATGATTGCCGGCAGGAAAATATAAAAGATAGGCGGAACGGCATTCGAGGCGTTATCTGTGTGAAAAAAGAAAGCACCGGAACAGCACCCTCTGGAGAGTGGCGCCGGCAGGAAAATGCGGAAAGTTCTGGGAGAATGCTTCTTTTTGACGCGGCACCGACAAGAAAATACAAAGGAAGCCGGAACGACGCCCAGAAGTGCGGCATTTGTATGAAAATGCGGAAGGCACCGGAACAGCGACCTCCGGAAGGCGACGCCAGTGAGAGAATGCGGAAAGAAACCGGAACAGTGCCAAGAAGTGCGGTGTTTGTATGAAAATGCAGAAAGCACCGGAACAACAACCTCCGGGAGCGGCGCCAGTAAGGGAAAGCGGAAAGAAACCGGAACAGAGTCTGCGATGAAAAGGTCAAAAGCTGACGCAGCACCCCCGGCGCTGTGCCGGCGAGGGAAACGGAACGAGAAAGGGAGAAAGCCATGGAAAACAATCATCTGCAAACGGACGTGGTCGTCGTAGCCTGCGGCCCCGCCGGACTGGCAGCCGCGATCTCCGCCGCGGAAGCGGGCCTTAGTGTCATCGCCCTGGAGAAGACGAAACGCACCGGCGGCGCCGCAAGCGCGGGCATGGGTCCTCTGGGACTCGACACGCATGTCCAGCGCCGGGAACTCAGCACCGTCACGGTAGACAAAGCATTTAAGATGTTCATGGATTACACCCACTGGCGGGTGGACGCGAATCTGGTGAAAGCCTACTTTGAGAAGTCCGCCGACACGATCCGCTGGCTGGAAGACATGGGCGTGCATTTCTACAAGGCGGCCCGCTACTTCCCCGGTTCCGAAGCCACCTGGCACATCATCATGCCGGATAACGGCAAGCCGGGCCCCGGCGCCGGCGGAACCATGATAAAACGGATGACGGAACGGGCGAAGGAGCTGGGCGTCCGTTTCCTGATGGAAACGCCGGGTGTGAGGCTTCTTCTTGACGACGGAAGGATCTGCGGCGTCGCCGCAAAGGGGCCTGACGGGCAGGAATTCGAGATCTCCTGCAGGGCCGCGGTCGTCGCCACCGGCGGTTTCGGCGGAGACCCGGAGATGGTCCGTCAGGAGACGGGCTACGTCTACAATAAGGATTTCTTTGGCTTTCAGATTCCCGGCCTCACCGGCGACGGAATCCGCATGGCCCGCGAGGCGGGGGCGGCATCCACCGAGATCCAGATGGAGCTGATGATCATGCTGCCGACCAAATACCTCAACGACACGGTACGGGCCGCCTTCCACCAGCCCAACCTGCTGGTGAACCTGCTGGGAGAACGGTTTTTCAATGAGGAACTTTTTGAGAACAGCACCTTCGCGGCCAACGCCGTCAATATCCAGAAGGGCCGTTGCGGCGTCATGGTCATGGACAGCGCCGCCAAAGACGGCTACGTCCGCAACGGCCTTGACGTGCAGAGTCTCGTGCTGAACGTGGACACCCTGGACGGCTTCGACGAGGCTTTGGAGCGCGGCATCAAAAACGGCAGCAAGTATGTGTTCAAGGCGGATACCCTGGAAGAACTGGCGGACATGGCCGGTATCGAAAAAGACGCCTTTCTCGCTACGGTGGAAGAATACAACCGCTGCTGCGATACCTATGATTTCCGGTTCGGCAAATGCCAGAAATACCTGAAGCCCGTGCGCCGCGCTCCCTTCTACGCCGCGAAATTCTTTCCCGGCGCCTACGGTACGCTGGGCGGCATCAAGATCAATCAGCGCACGGAGGTTCTGACCCCTGATTTCAAGCCGATCCCCGGCCTTTACGCGGCCGGCACCGATACCTGCACTATCTACGGCGACAGCTACATGTTCCTGCTGCCCGGGAATTCCATGGGCTACTGCCTGAACACCGGGCGCATGGCGGGCGAGAACATCGCAAAGTATCTCCGGCAGGATGCCCGCTGAAGGACGCCGTACAGACTGTGAACAGCAAAACAAGGGAAGAACTTCGCCGAGTATCTCCGGCGG
>CAYYHX010000101.1:0-6090 GCA_964471835.1 uncultured Hungatella sp. | reverse complement strand
TGACCTTCTTCCCGTTTTTGTCTTTGTTCGTAATCCTGACATATTTTGCGGAATCTCCCAACTCCTCCCGTGTCATCTTCTTGCAGGTGGTGTAATTGGCGGCCCTGTCCGCCATCTTCATAATCTCCGCCCTCTGCTTTTTGGCAAGGGCAGGATTATAGGAGACAATCCGCTTTTCTTTTACGGAAAACGAGGTTTCGACTTTCCGTCCGGTTTCCGGATCCGTTTCCTGAAATCGATAAGAGAAGGTATCCACACAGGATTTGAGGCGTCTTATATAAAAAATTTGACCGGAAGTTAGAAAAGATCCTCAGGGAGGCACAGGAAGAGGCGGAGAAGAACACTTCTATTTATTCCGCCCCGTTTGAAAGGGCAGTCATCAAAAGGATTCACAAATATCGTGATAATTATTTTTCCTGGGTCAGGGATTTCACCATTCCGACAACGAATAATCTTTCGAAGCGGGCGCTGCGCGGAGTAAAGACGAAGATGAAGGCTTGCAGCCAGTTTTCATCAGTAAAAGAAATGCAGCTTTCCACCTGATGTCGGAAAGCATGTCTGTCGTATCCAGATTTGGTGTGAATAGTAACGTTAAAAAATCAGACATACATGGATCTGAAAAAATCAGTTGCCAGAAACCCGTTCTGATGGTATTATAATGCCATCTGCGGATATGCTGGCTGCCGGTTTCTATTGTGATAGCATACGGGAAAAGACGTCGGCAGCAGGCTTTCATCTGTATAATGTCAGCATGAGAGAGCATCGGCGGCATGTATTTCGCATGATATCAGCGTATGGGAAAGAATACCGGCAACGGGATTCCCGAATTTGCAGGTAGAATATTTTCAGACAAAGATGCAGCTTTCGCCGGACGGCTTTCGGGAGACCGGATGAAAGCTGCCGGCAGAACAGGAGAATAAGAATGGCGAAAGTCAGTATTGTCATGGGCAGCGATTCCGATATGCCCGTTATGGCACAGGCGGCGGATGTTCTGGAGAAACTGGGGGTGGAGTTTGAGATGACGATCATTTCCGCTCACAGGGAACCGGACATCTTTTTTAACTATGCGAAGACCCTGGAGGAGAAGGGCGTGAAAGTCGTGATCGCCGGGGCGGGCAAGGCGGCCCATCTTCCGGGCATGTGCGCGGCGATCTTTCCGATGCCGGTCATCGGCATTCCGATGAAGACGTCGGATCTGGGCGGAGTGGATTCGCTCTATTCCATCGTTCAGATGCCGGGCGGCGTCCCGGTGGCGACGGTGGCTATTAACGGAGGGACGAACGCGGGTCTTCTGGCGGCGAAGATCCTGGCGGTGTCGGACGGGGAACTTCTGGGCCGGCTTAAGGCCTATACGGAGTCTCTGAAAAATGTCGTCGCGGCAAAGGCGGAGAAGCTGGACGCGGTCGGATATAAGGAATATCTGAAACAGAGCTGAGAACCTGCCGCTGGCGGTCGATGCTGTAAACAGGCTAATGGGATGCGGCAGGCACGCAGACTGGCTGGCGGGATGCGGCAGGCACGTCCCTGGCGGCAAGACTAACGATAAAAACAGAGGAAAAGTACCATGAAAACGGAAAGCGGGGAACACATTGAAAAAGCGCTGGGGCAGTTTTTGCCGGCGGGCGTAGTCGTAAGCTACCGGCTGTTTGGAAACGGACATATCAATGATACCTATCTGGTCGAGTGCGTGAAGGGATATCCGCGCTACATGCTCCAGCGGATCAACGGGGATGTATTCAAGAATCTGGACGCGCTGAACAGCAATGTCGAGCTGGTCACGCAGTTTCTGCACGATAAGATCGTGGAACGGGGAGGCGACCCGGACCGGGAGGCGCTCACCCTGATCGAGACGAAGGACGGGCGGAAGCATTATACGGATGAGCGCGGGCAGTGCTGGCGGTTATTCCTGTATATTGAGAATTCAGTCTCTTATGATCAGGTGGAGAAGCCGGAGGATTTCTACCACAGCGGCAAGGCGTTCGGGCAGTTCCAGGAGCTGTTAAAGGATTTTCCGGCGGAGAAACTGAAGGAGACGATCCCGGATTTCCATGATACCCCCAAGCGGCTGGAGGCGCTGAAGCGCGCGGTGGAGGCGGACCCGTGGGGGTACGCCGGGCGCGTCGGCAGGGAGCTGGATTTTGTGTATGCGCATGAGGCGGAAACCCATGTGGCCATGGATATGCTTCATAAGGGCCGGCTGCCGCTGCGCGTCACGCACAACGATACGAAGCTGAACAATATCATGTTCGACGCCGATACCGGCGAAGTGCTCTGCGTCGTGGATCTGGATACGATCATGCCAGGCCTTTCGATCTTCGATTTTGGGGATTCCATTCGTTTCGGAGCGAACACGGGAGCGGAGGATGAGCAGGATCTGCAGCGCGTTTCGCTGTCGCTTGAACTTTATGAGCTTTACGTGAAGGGATTCCTGGAAGGATGCGGCGGAAGTCTCGAGGAGGAGGAGATCCGTATGCTCCCGATGGGCGCGAAGCTGATGACGCTGGAGTGCGGGATCCGATTCCTGACGGATTATCTGGAAGGCAGCGTTTATTTTAAGACGGCGTATCCGGATCACAATCTGGTGCGCGCGCGGTCGCAGTTCACGCTCGTCGCCGATATGGAGCGGAAATGGGATGAGATGCGGCGGATTGTGGAAAACTATGCTTCCCTGGGGCGCGGGGACGGCGTTCCTGGCGGGAGAACAGAGAAGTAAAAAGATGAAATATGCAATTTTCGCGAGAAGATGCAATTTTTACGAGAAGATGCAGTTCGCATGAGAGGATGCAATCTGCACGAAAATGTGGTTTGCGCGAGAGGATGCAATCTGCACGAAAAAAGTGATTTGCGCGAGAGGATGCAATCTGCATGAAAAAATGATTTACGCGAGAAGATGCAATCTGCACGAAAAAATGTGATTTGCGCGAGAGGATGCGGAGGAGCGGTTCGCTATGGCGATGGATTATAAGAAAGCCGGGGTGGATATCGAGGCCGGCTACCGGGCGGTAGAACTGATGAAGGAGCATGTGGCGGCGACGATGCGCCCGGAGGTTCTGGGAGGCATCGGCGGTTTCTCGGGGGCATTTTCCCTTGACGCCGTTAAAAGGATGGAACATCCGGTGCTCCTGTCCGGGACCGACGGCGTGGGGACGAAGATCAAGCTGGCGTATCTGATGGACCGGCATGACACGGTGGGAATTGACTGCGTGGCCATGTGCGTCAACGACGTGGCCTGCGCCGGCGGCGAGCCACTGTTCTTTCTGGATTATATTGCCTGCGGGAAGAATATCCCGGAGAAGATCGCCGCGATCGTGAAAGGCGTGGCGGAGGGCTGCCGGCAGGCCGGGGCGGCGCTGATCGGCGGCGAGACGGCGGAACATCCGAGGCTGATGCCGGAGGAGGAATACGATCTGGCGGGATTTGCGGTCGGCGTCGTGGAGCAGAAGGAGATGATCGACGGCCATGATCTGGAGGCCGGCGACGTGCTGGTCGGCCTGGCTTCCACGGGCGTGCATTCCAACGGCTTCTCGCTGGTGCGGAAGGTATTTGAAAAGGAAATGACGCCGGAAGGGCTGAATACCTGTTATCGTGAACTGGGCGGTGCGGCGCTTGGCGAGACGCTGCTTCGGCCGACCCGGATCTATGTGCAGGCGTTGAAGAATATCCGGTCGGCCGGTGTGCGGGTGAAAGCCTGCAGCCATATTACCGGCGGCGGATTCTATGAAAATGTGCCGCGGATGCTTCGGGACGGCGTCCGCGCAGTGATCCGCAAAGATAGTTACGAGGTTCCGGCTGTCTTCCGGCTTCTGGCGGAGAAGGGAGATATTTCGGAACAAATGATGTATCATACATTTAATATGGGGATCGGCATGGTCGTGGCCGTGTCTCCCGGCGATGCTGCAGGGACGATGGAAGCGGCGAGGGCGGCCGGGGATACGCCTTATGTGATCGGACAGATCGAGGCGGGCGAGAAGGGAGTGTCCCTATGCTGAGAATCGGCGTTCTGGTGTCCGGCGGGGGGACGAATCTGCAGGCGATTTTTGATGCGATTGACAGCGGGAGGATCACGAATGCCGAAGTAAAAGTGGTGATCAGCAACAACGTGGGCGCTTACGCGCTTGAACGTGCGAGGAACCACGGCGTGGAAGCGCTGTGCCTGTCGCCGAAGCAGTTCGCGTCGAGGGAGGAATTCGACCGGGCTCTGCTTGAGACGGTCGATGCCCGCGGGCTGGATCTGATTGTTCTCGCCGGTTATCTGGTGAAGATCCCTCCTGCGATGATTGCGAAGTACCGGAACCGGATCATCAATATCCATCCGTCGCTGATCCCGTCGTTCTGCGGCGTGGGGTATTACGGACTGAGGGTGCATGAGGCGGCGCTGGCCCGCGGCGTGAAGATCACGGGGGCGACCGTGCATTTCGTGGACGAAGGCATGGATTCGGGGCCGATCCTTTTGCAGAAAGCAGTGGAGGTGCTGCCCGGGGATACGCCCGAGACGCTGCAGCGGCGGGTGATGGAGCAGGCGGAGTGGGTGATTCTGCCGCAGGCGATCCAGATGATAGCGAACGGGGAGGTAAGTATGCGGCTGGGAGTCCCGGAATGAAACAAAGCGGAATGAAACAGAGGAGGCGGACAGGATGAAGGTTCTGATCATCGGAGGCGGCGGGCGGGAACATGCCATCGCCTGGAAGGTGGCGCAGAGCCCGCGGGTGGAGAAGATCTACTGCGCGCCGGGGAACGCGGGCATCGCGGCTCTCGCCGAGTGCGTGGATATCAAGGTGATGGATTTTGAATCACAGGTGAAGTTCGCGAAGGAGCACCGAATCGATCTGGTGGTCGTGGCGCCGGATGATCCGCTGGCGGCCGGCGCGGTGGACGCCATGGAGGCCGCCGGACTCAGGGCGTTCGGACCGCGAAAAAATGCGGCAATCCTGGAAGGGTCGAAAGCATTTTCAAAGGATCTGATGAAAAAGTACGGGATCCCGACGGCGGCTTATGAGACGTTCGATACGCCGGATGCGGCTCTTGCATATCTGGAGACGGCGCCGGTTCCGGTCGTCCTAAAGGCCGACGGGCTTGCCCTAGGGAAAGGCGTCCTGATCTGCAATACGCGCGAGGAAGCGAAGGCGGGCGTGAAGACTCTGATGCTGGACAGGCAGTTCGGCTCCGCAGGGGATCGAATCGTGATCGAGCAGTTTCTGACGGGGCGTGAAGTGTCGGTGCTTACCTTTGTGGACGGCAGGACGGTCAAGGTGATGGCTTCGGCGCAGGACCACAAGCGGGCGAAAGACGGGGATCTTGGGCTGAATACCGGCGGCATGGGGACATTTTCCCCGAGCCCCTTCTATACGGCGGAGATCGACGCCTGGTGCAGAGAGCGGATCTACCAGCCGACGGTGGACGCGATGCGGGCCGAAGGGCGTGAGTTTAAGGGCGTGATTTTCTTCGGGCTGATGCTGACGGAAGACGGACCGAAAGTGCTGGAATACAACGCGCGGTTCGGTGATCCGGAGACGCAGGTGGTGTTGCCGCGGATGAAGAATGACATCGTGGAGGTGTTTGAAGCCTGCATCGACGGGACTCTGGATCGGATCAATCTGCAGTTTGAGAAGAACGCGGCGGTCTGCGTGGTGCTGGCCAGCGAAGGCTACCCGGAACATTATGAGAAGGGTTTTGTGATCTCCGGGCTGGACGCATTTGCGGGGAAGGACGGCTATTATGTGTTCCATGCCGGGACGAAGTTCCGCGGGGACGGCGAGATCGTCACAAACGGCGGACGTGTCCTTGACGTGACCGCCCTGGGCGATACGCTGCGGGACGCTCGGAAGAATGCTTACGCGGCGGCGGAATGGGTCCGGTTCGAGAATAAATACATGCGCCATGATATCGGGAAGGCCATCGACGAGGCAATCGTTGAGGCATGAGGAAGAATGCTGCGGCGAGAGATCTGAGCGGAAGCTGCGTGAAAGGCGGGATGAAACTGCGCTGCAAACGTGGCCGATACCGCGATGAAGATTGGCTCAGTGCTGCGTGAAAGACGCGGCTGATGCCGCGTTGAAAGGAGACTGTACCGGTGAATATCGAACACAGAAA
>CAYYHX010000100.1:4684-6163 GCA_964471835.1 uncultured Hungatella sp. | reverse complement strand
TACCCCGGAATCTCCAGAATCCGGTCGCGCAGGCCGCAGTACCGCCTCTGTTCCGTCTGATTATCTGCCATGGCCTGAAACGCCTGGGGCAGCCCCACCAGACACACACAGGCGCGCGCACGCGTCACTGCCGTATAGATCAGGTTGCGCGTCATCAGCATCCGCGGGCCGCTGTAAACCGGGACGATCACCGCCGGATATTCACTCCCCTGGGATTTGTGGATCGTGACCGCATAGGCCAGCTCCAGCTCCTCAAGCTGTCCGAACTCGTACTCCACCATCCGGCCCTCGTCAAACTCAACGGTCATCGTCTCACCGAAAGTATTGATCTCCCGGATAACGCCCATATCGCCGTTAAACACGCCCGTTCCGGTATCGGTCGGAATCCCGTACCGGCTGCGGACCTCCCATTTGATCTGGTAATTGTTCCGGATCTGCATCACCTTATCGCCCTCGCGGAAGACGACCCCGCCCGTCTCATGCTCCGCCTTCTCTTTATCCGGCGGGTTCAGGCAGGATTGGAAAATGGAATTCAGGCGTTCGACTCCCAGCGCTCCCCTGCGCATCGGCGTCAGGATCTGGATATCCAGCGGCTTCGCATGGACATAAGCGGGAAGTTTCTGAGTCAGCAGGGTAATCATGGCACTGATGATCGCGTCCGGATGGCCGCGGCGGATGAAAAGAAAATCCCGGCTCCGTTTCGTCAGATCGACCGGCAGGCCCTCGTTGATCCGGTGGGCATTGACGACGATATCGCTCTCGGCGGCCTGACGGAAAATGTGTGTCAGCCTGACGACGTTGAAACGGCCGGAGCCGATCATGTCCTTTAAGACATTGCCGGGGCCGACGGAAGGAAGCTGGTTCACATCGCCCACCAGAATCAGCCGGGTACCCACGTTTACTGCCTTCAGAAGCGCCTGCATCAGCTGGATATCCACCATGGACATCTCATCGATGATGATCACGTCCGCGTCCAGCGGATTCTCCTCATTTCTCTCAAAACGGGGGGATACGGAGCCGTCCTCACCCGGGCCACCGTTCATCTCCAGGAGCCGGTGGATAGTCTTCGCCTCATAACCGGTCGCCTCGGTCATGCGCTTGGCGGCGCGTCCCGTGGGCGCCGCCAGAAGGATATTGCTCTGCTCCATCTCGAAATACCGGATGATCGCGTTGATTGTGGTGGTCTTACCGGTACCCGGGCCGCCGGTGATGATCAGAATGCCGCTGTTTACCGCCTCCTCGACCGCATGAACCTGCAGCGGATCCAGTTCAAGACCGGTCTGTTCCATGATCCCGGATAAGCGTGCGCGGATCTCTTCTGCCGGAGTGCTGCCCCTGATGTTCAAATCATGCAGCATGCGGGCGGTATTCATTTCCATATAATAGTAGGAGGATGCATAGACGGCCTGAACCGGAACCGGCGCGGCGGACGGCTGCGCGGACGCCTCTCTCCCGGCCGGTTCCGCGCTAGGTCCCTGT
>CAYYHX010000100.1:0-4584 GCA_964471835.1 uncultured Hungatella sp. | reverse complement strand
CGGTTCCGCGCTAGGTCCCTGTACGGCAGATGCAGTGGCCGGTTCCGCGCCAGCTTTCTGTACGGCAGATGCTGTGGCCGGTTCCGCGCTAGGTCCCTGTGCGGCAGATGCAGTAGCCGGTTCCGCGCCATGTTCCCGCACGGCGGATGCCGCGGCCGCTTCATGGGCAGACCGATCCGCGGAAAGCCTGGAAGCATCCCCAGCCGCATCCCGGGCCGCGACCGGCTGGAGCGTCACCGGTTTCACGACGATCCGGCGATCCATCTGCATGTCCAGCAGATGCTTCTCCATGTTCTCGATCGGCACCAGCAGAAGTTCCGACGCCTGGCGCGCCAGCTCCTCACGCGGCAGGCAGGTATGCCCCTGCCCGGACGCCCTCAGAAGCGTATAGAGAATACCCGCCTTGATTCGGTAATCGGAATCAGCCAGAATACCCACGCGCCGGGCGATCTCGTCGGCCTTCTGAAAGCCCACGCCCGGAATATCGTCGGCCAGACGGTACGGATTCTCCCGGATGATGCTGTACATCCGCGAACCGTATTCCCGGTAAATCTTCGCGGCCAGGTTCATCGATATCCCGTACCCCTGCAGGAAGATCATGGCCTGGCGCATGTCCTTCTTCTCCTCCACCTGTTCGGCGATAGACATGGCCATGCGCTCGCTGATGCCTTTTACCTCCGAGAGCCGCTCCGGTTCTTCCTCGATGATGCGGAAGGTATCCGCCTTGAAGCGGCGCACGATCCGCGCGGCGAGGGCCGCGCCCACCCCTTTGATGGCGCCGGAACCCAGGTACCGCTCCATGGCGGCGGCGTCCTCCGGCGATTTCACTTCATAGGATTCCACCGCCAGCTGCTCGCCGTAGACCGGATGCTCCGTCATGGTTCCCGCAGCCGTGATCATCTCGCCTTCGCTGATGGAAGGAAATGTACCGACCAGGATGAACTCCTCGCCGTCGGAAGAAACTTCCAGGACAGAATAGCCGTTCTCTTCGTTTCGGAATTTGATTTTCTCGACAAAACCGGTCACTGTAGCCATCATTCTGCTCCGCAAAACAGTTCTCAGAAATCTCTCCGGTCCGCTTCGCCGCGGTCGAATTCGATGAACTTACCGGTTCCGACCGCCACGGCGGTCAGCGGATCTTCGGCAATCATCGTGGTGATGCCGGTCTTTTCTTCAATCAGGGCGTCCAGACCGCTGAGCAGCGCCCCGCCGCCGGTCAGCACGATGCCCCGGTCGTAGATATCCGCCGCCAGCTCCGGCGGCGTGCGTTCGAGTACATTATGGACGGCGTCCACGATCTGCATGGCAGGTTCCTGCAAGGCTTCCATCGTCTCGTCGGAAGTGACGACGATCGTCTTGGGCAGGCCGGTGACAAGGTTGCGGCCCCGCACCTCCATCGTCAGCACCTCAGGGCGCGGGTAGGCCGCGCCGATATTGATCTTCATCTCCTCGGCGGTTCTCTCCCCGATCAGGAGATTGTGCTTTCTTCTCATATAGCGGACCACCGCCTCATCGAAATCGTCGCCCGCCACCTTGATCGATGAGCTGATCACGCTGCCGCCAAGGGAAATCACCGCGATATCCGCCGTGCCTCCGCCGATGTCCACGATCATATTGCCGCAGGCTTTCGAGATATCGATACCGGCCCCGATGGCGGCTGCCAGCGGCTCCTCGATGATGATAACCTCGCGGGCGCCGGCCTGGTAGGTTGCGTCCTCCACCGCCTTGCGTTCCACCTCCGTAGCGCCGCAGGGGATGCAGACGGCGATCCGGGGCTTGCGAAGCGTTTTATGCCCCACGGCCTTATTGATAAAATATTTCAGCATCTTCTCCGTCACGGTATAATCCGAAATGACTCCCTGCCGCAGCGGACGGATCGCCACGATATTGCCGGGAGTGCGCCCGATCATCAGACGCGCCTCCTCGCCGAAGGTGATGATGCGGTTGGAATCACGGTCGATGGCGACCACCGACGGCTCTTTTAAGACGACCCCTTTGCCTTTAATATATACAAGGATACTGGCCGTACCCAGATCAATTCCGATATCGTTGGAGATCATCATATTCTGTATTCCTCCTGCTGGCGCGTTCCCTTCCCGTACCCCGCGTTTTCAGACACTTGTCTATCCATTATATACAACATGCCTGCCTTTTGAAAGAGGGTATTTTTTATTTCTTTTTCCTTTTCCTTTTCTTTATGCTTTTTACGGTGTTTTTATCCCCTGTACATAGTTTGGACATAATTCTCGGATATAGTAAAAAAGCACTGACTGAAAGGTTAGTGCGGGACAAAGCTTTTTCATACTCATACCGGACGGTGCGAACCGTCCGGCCCCCCTAAGACAATTTCCTGACATATACCTACCATTCCCTGTGGAAAAGGTTCTGCAACCGGCAGAACCTTTTCCGTTTTCCGTTGCTGCACACCCGGCTTTTACACAGTTTTCCTTTACAAAGCTGATCCTAACACAGACTGTCCCTGCACAGTTTACCTTTACACAGCATCCACCATCGCCATAAGCGCGGAACCCAGCGCGGCGGACTTCGCCTCGGCGTCCTCCATGGAACTCCCCTTGACACCATAATACAGCTTAATCTTCGGCTCCGTGCCGGACGGCCGCACGCAGACCCATGCGTTGTCATTCAGGTCATAATACAGCACGTTGGAAGCCGGAAGCCCGGTCGGCTTCACCTCGCCTGTCTTCATATCCCTCACGGTATCCAGCTTATAGTCGCGCACGGACAGAACCGTGTAATCGCCCACCCGCACCGGGGTATTGCCGCGCAGCGTCTCCATAATGGTCTGGATCTTCGCCAGCCCCTCGATTCCGGCAAGGCTTATGGACTTCACGGCATCTTTATAATAGCCGTACTTCTCGTACATCGCCAGCATCGCGTCCCACAGCGTCATACCCTTCGTCTTATAGTAAGCGGCGGCTTCGCAGAGGGCGACACTGGCGCTGACCGCGTCCTTGTCCCGGGCGTAGGCGCCGATCAGACAGCCGTAACTTTCCTCCATGCCGAACATGTAATGCCCGGTGCCGGTGCGCTCCTCCCTGAGAATCTGCTGGCCGATCCACTTGAATCCGGTCAGGCATTCCACCAGTCTGCAGCCATAATTGGCGGCTACGGCGTCCACCAGATTCGTGGTCACGATGGACTTCACGACTTCGCCGTCAGCAGGGATCAGGCCCGCGGCCGCCTTCTGGCTCAGCACATACTCGCACAACAGGGAGCCGGACATATTGCCGGTCAGGGAAATGTATTCGCCGGTTTTCGTATCTTTCACATACACGCCCAGACGGTCGGCGTCCGGGTCAGTCGCCAGCACCAGATCGGCGTCGGTCTTCTTCGCGATCTCAAGTCCCAGGGCGAATGCCTCCGCCGCCTCGGGATTCGGATAACTGACGGTCGGGAAATCCCCGTCGGGCAGTTCCTGCTGCGGAACCACCTGCACATGGGTAAAGCCGATCTCCTTCAGCGCGCGGCGGACCGGAATGTTGCCGGTGCCGTGCAGCGGAGTATAGACAATCTTTATGCTGTCCTGCATCCGGTCGATGGCATCCTGGTTCACCACCTGCGCCTTCACATGGGCGATATATTTGTCATCGATCTCGGCGCCGATTACCTTATAGAGACCGGCGGCCTTGGCGTCGGACGCGGTCATGGTCTTCACCGTGGACAGATCCTCGATCGCCAGGACTTCCTCGGTCACGCCTTTGTCGTGCGGCGGCGTAAACTGCGCGCCATCCTCCCAGTAAACCTTATAGCCGTTATACTCCGGCGGGTTGTGGCTGGCCGTAATATTGATTCCGGCGATGCAGCCCAGCTCGCGCACCGCGAACGACAGCTCTGGCGTAGGACGCAGGGACTCGAACTTATAGGCCGTGATCCCGTTGGCGGCCAGCGTCCTCGCGGCCTCGTCCGCGAACTCCGGCGACATCCGGCGGGAATCGTAGGCAATCGCCACGCCTTTTCCCGCCCCGCCCTGTTTGATGATGTAATTGGCCAGCCCCTGGGTCGCGCGGCGGACCACATAGATGTTCATGCGGTTGACGCCCGCGCCGATCACGCCGCGCAGGCCGGCGGTGCCGAATTCCAGATCCATATAGAAACGCTCTTTGATCTCGTCCTCGTCGTCCGCAATCCCGCGAAGCTCCGCCTTCGTCGCCTCGTCAAAATACGGGTTCTCCAGCCATTCCCGGTAGATCTTTTTATAATCTCTCATGATCGTACATTCCTCCTCGTTTCCTGTCTGCCTGTGAAATCACTGCCGTCCGCCGGCGGCCGGCCTCCCGCCCCGATACGGCACGGCAGATTCCCCTCTTTGCTTTCTAAATCAAGTATATCGCATCCCGCCGAAAAAAGGAAGGTTAAAAATGATCCGCAAAGCCGGACGCGATACGCATCAGCTCTTCCCTCGTATTCCTTTCGGGATCTTCCAGTACCAGTTCGAGCAGCCGTTCCAGAGCAGCCCCCGTCTCCCGCCCCGGCCCGATGCCAAGAGCGATCAGATCACTTCCGGTCACTTTCAGCGTCTTGAGGGAAATGCAGTCGCCGCGGGCGCGGATCTCCGAGACGGCA
>CAYYHX010000099.1:0-6336 GCA_964471835.1 uncultured Hungatella sp. | reverse complement strand
AAACGCTGGTGTTCGGCCGCAGGGCCGGAGAGAGCTGTGCGGCTGACGTGGAAGGAAACGCGGAGAAAAATGCGGCGTGGAATGCAGGGCAGGAACCGCTGATGTTCGGTCGCAGGGCCGGAGAGAGCTGCGCGGCTGACGTAGAAGGGAACGCGGAGAGAAACGCAGCGGGGAATGCAGGGCAGGAACCGCTGATGTTCGGCCGCAGGGCCGGAGAGAGCTGTGCGTTCGATGTGGAAGGGAACGCGGAGAGAAACGCGTCCGACGTGGAAGAAAATGTGGAGAAAGATGCGGTTGGAAACGCAGAAGGGATTCCGCAGATTAGAAAAGACGACGCCGAAGGCTGGGAACGATGGGCGCTTGGGATTCTGGGCGAAGCGGGATGCGGCGTGGAGGAAACGCGGGAGCTCCGTGTCCGCATGGGCCGGGCGCTTGAGGAAGGGGCGGGTGTGCTCCGCTCCTCGGACGGACTGCAGGCCGCGCTTGCCGCTTTGCAGGAGATCCGCAGTCAGGCAAACCGCTGCGGGGACGATGCATTTGCCCGTCTGAGGCTGCTCAATGACCTGACGGCGGCGGAACTGGTCTGCCGCGGCGCACTCCTGCGCCGGGAATCGCTGGGCTGCCATACGCGGACAGACACCCGAACCGCGGCGCAGGCCGGGCGGGAAGCCCCTTACCGTCTGGTTCAGTCCCTTGAGGGGTGCAAAAGAGAGGAAGTAGAAGCGTGAACGTGCAAAAAGTTTCGATTTTGAAGAACCGGTATGTGGACTCGGTTACGCTTATGGACGTGGCGGATCGTTTAAGCCGTATGCCGGGCATCGGCGGGGCGGAATGTGACATGGGAACCCCGGCGAATATCGATCTGCTTACGAGTTTGGGCTATACCGTACCGGCGGGCGTGACCCGCAACGATCTGATCATCGCCGTCAGCGCCCCGGAGGAGGAGCAGGAGAAATGCTTCCGGGCCGCGATGGACATTCTGGATCATAAGGGGAATTCGTCGGAAAAGGTTTATACGGATCTTGACGAGATTGATCTTGAGGCAGACCCGTATGATCTGGTTCAGATTTCCCTTCCCGGTGAGTATGCCGCGGAAGAGATCAAGAAGGCGCTGCGCAAAGGGCTTGACTGCTTTGTATTTTCGGACAATGTTTCTCTGCAGGAGGAACTTGAGTGCAAGGAGCTGGGCCGTGAGCTGGGCCGTCTGGTGATGGGTCCGGATGCCGGCGTGGGGCTGATCGACGGAGTGGCGCTGGCCGCCGGAAGCATCGTGCGGCGCGGTTCGGTCGGCATCATCGGGGCGAGCGGTTCCGGCGCGCAGGAGGTCGCCTGCCTGATCGAGCGTATGGGCTATGGCGTCAGCTGTATCATCGGAACAGGCGGGCGCGATCTGAGCCCCGCCATCGGCGGGATCACGATGCTGATGGCGCTTGAGAGGCTGGCCAAAGACCCGCAGACGCAGGTGATCTGCCTTGTCTCCAAGCTGGCGGATCCGGCGGTTATGGCAAAGGTGCTCGACGCGGCCGGGAACGTGGGAAAGCCAGTAACGGCGGTCTTTCTGGGAGCGCCGGAAACGCTTTTTGAGGGAAGAAATGTGGTCGGCGCGCAGAGTCTGGAAGAAGCGGCCATCCAGTCGGTACGGCTGGTAAAGGAAATAGAAGCCGGTACGCAGAAAGCGGAAGTCCGTCACGAGCAGTTCGCTGCGGCCGCACAGGAAGCGGAAGCCGGCTGCGGACAGCCCGTCGATGACGCACAGGAAACAAAAAGCAGCCACGGAAAGTTCAATGCGAATACACAGAAAGTCGTATGCGGACAGCCCGTCGATGACGCACAGGAAGCGAATGCTGGCAACGGACAGCCTGCCACGCCCGCACAGGAAGCGGCCCCCGGCGCAGTCAGTGCAGCCGCGCCCGTTCTTGGCCGCACGCGGGAAGAACTGGATGAGATCGCCCGCGAGGCAGTCTCCGGGCTGGAACCGCAGAGAAGATATTTCCGCGGGCTGTACTGCGGCGGAACATTCACCGAGGAAGCGCTGATCCTCATGCGGCGGTACAATCCCGATGTCCCGCTGTATTCCAATCTGGACACGGTCTATGCGGAGAAGCTGGAAGACCCGTTCGTCAGCCGCGGCCACGCGATTCTGGATCTGGGAGCGGAGGAATTCACCGCGAAAGCGCCCCATCCCGTCTTTGACCCGGAACTGCGCCTGCGGCGGCTGAAACAGGAACTGGAGGACCCGCAGGCCGGGGTGATCCTTCTGGACTTTATCACCGGTCCGGGCGTCCACCGCGATCCGGTCATGCCGTTTGTATCCGTCATCCGGGAACATCCGCAGATCCGTTTTATCGCGACCATCTGCGGCGCGGCCGGCGACCCGCAGGATATTGCCGGCGCCCGTAGGGCTCTGGAAGAAGCGGGCTGCATCGTGGCGGACAGCAACGCGCAGAGCGCCTATCTCGCGTCCGTCATGATGGAGCTGCTGGAAAGGAGACAATGAAATGCAGGACAGGGATCGAGAAGACAGGAAACGAGGGAATGGGAACGACTGGAATTGCGGAAATGAGAATGACAAGAAATATGGAAATAGGAATGACGGGAAATGCGGGAATGGCAACGAGAAGAAATGTGAAAATGAGAATGACAAGAAACTCGGGAATAGCAACGAGAGGAAATGCGGAAAAGGCAGCGACAGGGAATGCGAGAATAGTAACGACAAGAAATGCGGGAATGGGAACGACAAGAAAATCAGAGTCCTCAACCTTGGTATAGAAACATTTTATCAGGCGCTTCAGGATCAGGGCGTTAAGACAGCCCAGATCCGCTGGCACCCGCCTGTAAGCCAGGATGAAGAAATCTTAGATCTGCTGGATGAATTTTTGTAAGCAAAAAGGGGGATTATTACGATGGAGATTCGTGAGAAGATCAATCAGGCGAATGAGGAGGCCGTCCGTTGCCTGACCGAGAGCGATCCGGTCTGGGTGGACATTCAGCCTGCGGGTGAATGCGTCGAGGGGCTGGAGGATCACATGATCCTGCATTCCGGCCCGCCGATTGATTTTGAAGATATGGTCATGCTCCACCGCCGCGGCATGGTGAGCGCCATGCTGTTCGAGGGGTGGGCCAAGGACGAGGAAGACGCCATTCGGCGTATCCGCGCCGGCGAGGTGAAGATTGACAGCGCCCTCAACCACAACACGGTCGGTGCCGGAACGGGGATCATCACCAAATCCGTGGCGATGAATGTTATCGAGGATCGGAA
The DNA here is from genome assembly GCA_964471835.1 of uncultured Hungatella sp. GTDB lineage: Bacteria > Bacillota > Clostridia > Lachnospirales > Lachnospiraceae > UBA3402. The sequence continues at coordinate 3,077 of CAYYHX010000099.1, read as the reverse complement.
CAGCGGCAAGCGTGCGGCGACTTTCCCGGCGGAGGGCATCCGCTTCCAGGGCGGCTTCTGCGGCTGGGGATTGTATTCACCGGAGATCGCGGAAAATCTGCGCGTGATGCGCGAAGAAATTTTCCCCGTGATCCGTGAAATGCTCCACAAGCGCGGCGGGCTGTCGATCAAGCCCATTCTGGCCGAGAGTATGCAGATGGGCGACGAGAACCATACCCGGCAGACGGCGAGCGACCTGCTCTTTGACAAACAAATTCTGCCGGACCTGTTCATGATGGACCGGCCGAAAGAGGAGATTATGCGAGCAGTCCGCTATATCGTGGAAACGCCCCGGTTCTTCCATTGTTACGGGCAGGGCGCCGCGAGAAGCGCGCTGGCCGCGGCGGAGGGGACGGAGTATTCGACGATGGTGACGGCCGTGTGCGGCAACGGTGTGGAATTCGGGATTAAGGTGGCCGGTCTGCCCGGCCAGTGGTTCTGCGCACCCGCGCCGATGATGGAAGGCCGCTACACGTCCAGCAAATTTACGAAAGAAGATCAGATCCCGTGGATCGGGGACAGCTGCGTGGTGGAATGTTACGGCATGGGCGGCATGGCCGCCGCCGCCAGCCCCATCGTCTGCAACCTGCGGGGCATGACCAGTCAGCAGGCCATCGCGCAGACGAAGGAAATGGAGCGCATCTGCATCACACACAACCATAATTTCCCCATCCCGTCCCTTGATTTTGATTTCCTGCCGGTAGGCATCGACATCCGGCTGGTGCTGAAAACGGGAATCCTCCCCGCGATCCACGGCGGTATGTTCCACCGGGAGGGCGGCCTGATCGGGGCTGGCATGGCGCGCGTCCCGATGGAGTGCTTCCAGAAAGCAATGAAAGCATTTGCGGCAAAGTACAGGAACTGAAATGTCCGGTTATGCAACAGAATGCCGGAACGGAAATGCCTGGTTTTGCGGCAGAATGCCGGAGCGGAAATGACTGGTTTTTCGGCAGAATACCGGAATTGAAACACCGGAGCGGAAAGGCGCGGCATACTATGAAGATTATGGTTTTGAACCTCGGTTCTACCAGTTTCAAATTCAAGCTGTTCGATATGGCGGAGGAGGAGCGGCTCCTGGCCTCGGGCGCCGTGGAGCGCATCGGCCGGGGAACCGGAAGCTGGCGCGTCTCCGCCCTTGAGGAACGGACCGGGGAAAGCGAGTGCCAGACCCATGAGGACGCATTTGTCTCAATGCTTGACAAACTGACGGAAATGGGCGTTCTCAGGGATCTGGGAGAACTGGACGCGGTCGGCTACAAGGCGGTACACGGTGGCCCGTTAAGCGGCGCCGCCCTGGTCACTCCCGAACTCATGGAGCAAATGGAACGCTGCCAGTCATTTGCGCCGGCGCATAACCCGATGTACCTGCGGATGATGCGCGGGGTGAAGCAGCGGTGTCCCGGTCTTGTGCAGGTGGCCTGTTTCGAAACTGCTTTCCACGCGACGATTCCGCTTCACCGCGCGATCTACGGCGTTCCTTATGAATGGGTGGAGCGCTATGGCGTGAGGCGCTACGGTTTCCACGGGTCCAGCCACAGCTACATCGCCATGCGCATGGCGCAACTGGAACCCGGAGCCAGACGGCTGATCTCCATCCATCTGGGCGGTTCGTCCTCCCTGTGCGCCATCCTGGACGCCAGGAGCATCGCGTGTTCCATGGGCGCGACGCCCCAGTCCGGGCTGTTCCACAATAACCGGGTCGGCGATTTCGATGTGTTCTGCCTGCCCGCGCTGACCGAGGCGAAAGGCTCTCAGGAAGCGGTTCTGGATGCGCTTTCCAGCCAGAGCGGTTTTCTTGGCATTTCCGGCGTCAGCGGGGATATGCGGGATATCCTGACTGCCATGGACGAAGGAAATGAGCGCGCGAAACTGGCTTTTGACTCTTTTTGCGACAATGTGGTGGGCTATATCGGCATGTTTAGTGCTTATCTGGGCGGACTGGACGCCATCTGTTTTACCGGCGGGATCGGACAGCACTGTCCGCAGGTGCGGCGGCAGGTGTGCGCCGCCCTGGGTATCGGCCTGGATGAGCAGATACAGGAAGGAAAGGTCAGCCGTCCGGACAGCCCCGTGGCCGTATATGTTTTGGAAACGAATGAAGAGCTCATGGTAGCCAGGGGGACAAAACAATGTCTGACTGCCGCGTCGTCCGGGCCTGCCTGACGCCGGAAATCTTGGATCGATTGGCATCGGTTATGGAATCGGAATCGTGCTGGATGGCTGTTGCGGAATCCAGCCAGACACCGGCTGCGGAATCCCGCACGGGCGGAATTCGCGTCCACTCCGTATTCCGCAGGGTTGTGAATCTGACAGCGGGCGGCAGGATGCTTTCTCTGGCCGACGAATCCCTTGGGGATATGCCGGACACGCTGTATCTGCCGGCGGAATGGATGGATTTGCTGCAAAATGTACGGGAGAAGGAATGGGTCATAGCGGGAAACGGGGTGCTTGCGGTCGGCGGTTTCCTGATCCGTCTGCCGGCGGACATGGGTTCCCCGATGGAAGGGTACACGCCTAAGCCGCGAAACGAAGGCTGGGCGGAACGGCTTCTGGAGGCGTGCGAATCGGAAAAGAAAGAGAGCGCGCTGAAGCGGCTTCCCGATTCGTGGCGAACCCGGGTCCGCACCGCACTGGAAGATTACACGCGGGCGCTCAGGCGGGGAGAGAACGGCAGAAAGTTTGCGGAGCAGATCTTGGGGCTTGGCCCCGGAGCGACGCCTGCGGCGGACGATGCTATTCTCGCGATAACGGCGATGCTGTGGCCCGCGCCGGTACATTTCCCGGATGCCATGTTAGCGCGGACATCGGCCATCAGCGCCAAATATTTGAACTGCGGGCAGGAAGGATATTACGCGCGGATGCTGACGGAACTGCTGGACGACCCAACGCCGGAGCGCGCACATGCTGTCGCCGCCTGCGGGGCAACTTCCGGGGCGGATATGCTGTACGGGCTGCGCACCGCCTGCCGGGTGCAGTTGTGTATCGGTTGAGGCAAAATGCTGTGCGGTCTGCGAGTCGCCTGTTGAGTGCGGATGCAT
>CAYYHX010000098.1:0-6346 GCA_964471835.1 uncultured Hungatella sp. | reverse complement strand
ATCAGCAGGATCATGCTCTACACTTCCTTTCCCCATCGCAGGCATCCGGGCCGTGATCGGCGGCAAACCCTTTCATCATTCTGCCTCCGCTTCCAGCGCTTTCACTACGGCCTTCGCCTTGTTGATGCACTCCTCAAACTCCTTCTCCGGCACCGAGTCGGCCACGATGCCCGCCCCGCTTCGCACAAATACCTTGCCGTTCTTCTTGTAGGCGATGCGGATCGCGATGCAGGTGTCCATATTGCCTGTGAAATCAATGTAGCCGATGGCGCCGCCATAGATCCCGCGCTTGTTATTTTCAAGCTCGCCGATCAGCTGGCAGGCGCGGATCTTCGGCGCCCCCGACAGCGTACCGGCCGGCAGCACCGCGCTGACAGCGTCCAGCGCGTCGCATTCCGGGCGGATCTCCCCCCGCACCGTAGAACCGATATGCATCACATGGGAGTAGCGCTCGATGGAATGGAACTGCTCTACCTTCACGCTCCCGAAACGGCTGATCCGGCCCAGGTCATTCCGCCCCAGATCCACCAGCATGTTGTGTTCAGCCAGCTCCTTTTCATCGGACAGAAGCTCCTTCTCCAGCGCCAGATCCTCCTCCTCCGTCTTCCCGCGCGGCCGCGTGCCAGCCAGCGGGAACGTATGCAGCACGCCGTCTTTCAGCTTCACCAGCGTTTCCGGCGACGCGCCCGCCACCTCCACGTCGGTTCCTGAGAAATAGAACATATACGGCGACGGATTCAGCGTCCGCAGGATGCGGTAAGTATTCAGGAGACTCCCCTCAAACGGCGCGCTTAAGCGGTTGGACAGCACAATCTGGAAGATATCCCCTTCCCGGATGTAATGCTTCGCTTTCTCCACCATGCCGCAGTACGTCTCCTTATCGAACAGCGGCGTAACCTCCCCCAACAGGCGTCCGCCCTCCTCCTGTTTCTTCTCGCCGTGCCTTAAAAGTTCGCACAGTTGCCTGAGCTCCAGCACCGCCTTATTGTAGCCAGTTTCCGGGTCCGTCAGCGGCATATTGACGATGAGAATGATCTTCTGGCGGAAATTGTCGAACGCGATTACCTTGTCAAAGAGCATCAGGTCCACATCGCGGAACGCCTCTTCGTCCTCCACCTTCGTCCGCACCGCCGGTTCGCTGTAACCCAGATAGTCATAGGAAAAATATCCCACCAGCCCGCCGGTAAAAGGCGGCAAATACGAAAAACGCGGGCTTTTGTAATCCGCCAGGATCTGCCGCAGATGCGCGGACGGATCGTCGGTATGGAAACGGATGTTGCCGGCCTTCATCTCACCGTCCAGACAGGTGATTTCCATTTTCGGATCATAACCCAGAAACGTGTAGCGGCCCCATTTCTCCTTCTCTGCCACCGACTCCAGCAGGTAGCAGTGGGTGGAGACGTTTTTCAGGATCCGCAGCGCCTCGATGGGCGTGCAGATGTCCGAAAGGATCTCGCAGCTGACCGGAAGTACCTTGTACTGCCCGGACGCGGCGATGGCGCGGACTTCCTGCAGGGATGGGGAAATGTTCATGTTGTGTGCCTCCTTTTCTGTTTGTGTGACGGGGCGGTTCGTCAAACCGCGCGCGGTGACTGCGCGAACCGTACGCGACCTGCGGGGGGGACTGGCTCCTGCCGGTCCCTGTTCGGGTTTTCGACAGTTGCATAAAGAAACAATCGACGAAGATCCTATAAAATCCGCTTTTTCTGTCAAATTTTCAATCCCAATCGGGAACATCTTCTTTTTCTTATCTCCCATCCTGCCGGGCCTCCTTTCCCGCAGTTTGCGGCAGCACCGGCGATAAGACGCCGCACATCACATGATACCCCATAACGTGCCGCTGCGCAGAATACCGCCGCCATGGGAGACGACACAAGGGATTTTCGGCCGTCACAGCGCTTTCAGCCACGGAATCAGCTGCCTGGCAGCAAAATATACGATCACAACCGTACCCAGCACGATACGGTAGTAACCGAACAGCTTGAAATCATTCCGCCGGATATAAGACATCAGGAAGCGGATCGCGTACACGCTCACCAGAAAGGCCACCGCCATGCCGAACAGCAGGAGGAACACCTCCGAACCCGTGAAGTTCAGGCCGTATTTGATGAGTTTAATGAGGCTCGCCCCGAACATGACCGGCACACCCAGGAAGAAGGAGAATTCCGCCGCCGCATCGCGGGAACAGCCGAGAACCATCGCGCCGAGGATCGTCGCCCCGGAACGGGACGTGCCTGGCACAAGCGAAAGGATCTGAAAGAGCCCGATAAAAAGCGCCAGCTGCAGGGAGATCTGCTCGACCTTCTCCGTAGCGGCCCGCTTCCTATAATTATGATTCTCCACCACGATAAACAGGACGCCGTACAGGATCAGGGCGGCTGCCACCACGTACGGTCCGCGCAGATGCTCTTCCATCCAGCCGTCCAGAGGGATCCCTACGATCGCCGCGGGCAGGCAGGCGATGATGACTTTCACCCACAGCGCCAGCGTAGCGGCCTTGATCCCCAGATGGCTGCCGTTCTTGCCCGCGGGCAGCGCCAGGGAAATGATGTCGTCGCGGACGCCGCCGTGCGCGGTGCGGTAGGAATCCGTAACCATCACAAACGATTTGCCGCTCCTTCCCCCCAGCGGCACGGAGAAGTTCTTCCTGCCCATGCTCCGGCCCCGGATGGCTGTAAACGGGAACAGCTTCTGGAAATACAGCACGACCACAGCCAGGATCGCCCCCAGCTGGATCACGACCAGGAACACTTCCCTGAATTCCGGAGTCATGTCCAGCCGGATCAGCTCATCCAGAAGGATCATGTGTCCGGTGCTGCTGATCGGCAGCCACTCGGTGAACCCCTCCACGATTCCGAATACCAGTACCTTCAAAACTTCTATCAGATTCATCGTACCGCCTCCCGCATTATTCTGTCACAATTAAATGTTCTCGATCTGCCAGTCGATTGGCTCTGCGCCGTGGCTTTCGAGGAAATCGTTGCACTGGCTGAAATGCCTGCATCCGAAGAAGCCGCGGCTGGCCGACAGCGGGCTTGGATGCGGCGCCTTCAGAACCAGGTGTTCCGGATTTGTCAGCATCGGGATCTTCGCCTGCGCCGGCCTGCCCCACAGCATGTACACGATGGGCCTGTCCTCGCGGTTCACCGCCTCGATGATCGCGTCGGTAAACTGTTCCCAGCCTTTCCCCTGATGAGAATTCGGCTGGTGCGCCCGCACGGTCAGCACCGTGTTCAGCAGAAGCACTCCCTGTCTGGCCCATTTAACCAGACAGCCGTTGTTCGGGATGTAACAGCCGAGATCGTCGTGCAGTTCCTGATAAATGTTCACCAGCGACGGCGGGATTTCCTTCTGATCCGGCAGCACCGAAAAACACAGTCCGTGGGCCTGATGTGCGTTGTGATAAGGATCCTGCCCCAGGATCAGCACTTTCACTTCCTTGAGCGGCGTCAAATGCAGCGCGTTGAAAATATCGTCCGCCGGCGGATAGATGACCCGCGTGCGGTATTCTTCGTTGACGAAATCATACAGTTTCTTATAATATGGTTTCCGGAACTCACCGCCGATGGCCGTGAGCCAGTCGTTCTGGATGGCACCCATGATTTTCCCTCCCTCGTTCTTCAATAGCCTCTCGGAATCTCTAATCCTTATTTTATGAGACTTTTGAGATTCTTTTTTATAAATCCCCCCATTTTTTCAAAAAAGGGGTTGACAAACCGCCAAAAATATGCGGCGCTTCGCGCCCTTGATCAAAAGACATATCGTTCCGGCACAGCCGGCACATACTTTTTGATCGGAGGTGCTTCTATCGGGATTCCAAGAGCCTATCTTCTTATCGTTCTCTTCTCCCGCTGTCCACTTCTCCCGCTGCCCACTTCTCCTGCTGTCCATTTCTCCTGCTGTCTACTTCTCCTGCTGTCCATTTCTCCTGCTGTCTACTTCTTCTGCTGTCCTCTTATCTGCCTTTTCTTTTTTGCTGCTGTTCCTGTTCAGCAAACCGTATCCTGCTGCCGCAGCCCGCCGGTGCCTTCCGCCATTCTTTCTTAAATTACATAACATTTTACAGCCGCACCGCCACGCCGCGCCCGGCCAGATATTCCTTCACCTGGCGGATCGTAAGCTCCTTATAATGGAACAAGGACGCGGCCAGCGCCGCGTCCGCCTTGCCTGCCGTCAGCACATCGTAGAAATGCGCGGGTTCTCCCGCGCCGCCGGAGGCAATCACCGGAACCGATACATTGTCCGCGATGAGTGCCGTTAGTTCCATATCATAACCGGTCTTCGTCCCATCGCGGTCCATGCTGGTCAGAAGGATCTCCCCGGCTCCCAGCCGGTCCGCTTTCATCGCCCATTCTACCGCGTCCAGACCGGTATCAATGCGGCCGCCGTTCTTATAGACGTTCCAGCCGGAACCGTCCTCCCGCCTCTTTGCGTCGATAGCTACGACCACGCACTGGCGCCCAAACCGCTCCGCGGCGGCACTGATCAGTTCCGGCGTACCGATCGCTGCCGAATTGACCGAAATCTTATCCGCGCCTGCCCTGAGAAGCAGGCGGAAATCCTCCGCCGTGCGGATGCCGCCGCCCACCGTGAACGGGATGAACACAGTCTCGGCCACCCGCCGCACCATCTCCACTACCGTAGCTCTGGCGTCGGAGGAGGCCGTGATATCCAAAAACACCAGCTCATCGGCCCCGGCTTCATCATAGGCCGCGCCGATCTCCACCGGATCTCCGGCATCCCGCAGATTGACAAAGTTCACCCCTTTGACCACGCGTCCGTTGCGGACGTCCAGACAGGGGATGATCCGTTTGGTAAGCATGAACGCTCCTTTCCTGCCGGATAGGATCCGGTTATCTTCTCGCGGGGCGGAAGTCACATCGCCAGGAAATTTCGCAGGATCCGGAGTCCGACAGCCCCGCTCTTCTCCGGATGGAACTGACAGGCGCATACATTGCCCCGCTCCACCGCGGCATGGATGCGGACGCCGTATTCCGTTGACGCCGCAACGACGGCCTCATCCGCCGCCTTCAGATAATACGAATGGACGAAGTAGACATAACTGCCCTGCGGGATCCCGGCGAACAGCCGGCTGCCGGCCGCAGCATCAAGCGAATTCCAGCCCATATGCGGGACTTTACGCCCGGGCGCATCCGGGATCCGCAGAACACGGCCCTTGAACACTCCCAGCCCGGCGGCGCCCGGACTTTCTTCGCTGCTCTCAAACAGCAGCTGAAGCCCCAGGCAGATCCCCAGAAATGGCTTCCCGCCTGTCGTGATCTTCCGCACCGCCTCCGTCAGGCCATACCGTTCCAGCCGTTCCATCGCGTCGCCGAACGCGCCGACGCCCGGCAGGATCACACGGTCCGCCCCCATGAGTTCCCCGCAGTCCCGTGTCACGCACGTTTCCTCGCCCAGCGCCTCGATCGCCTTGGCTACGCTTCTTAAGTTCCCTGCGCCATAATCGATGATCGCGGTCATGGCCTGCCCTTCCCTCCAGGAGAATTGGATCGGCGCGGCTGCGGTTTCCGCGGTATTTTCCAAGGGCATTTCCACGGATCGCCCGGCTCCGCCGCAGATATGCACAGCAGCACCCACATCAGCGGCGTCGCGATCGGCTGGTTGATATTGACCAGGGACTGGATGCTGTAACATGCCACGGCAAACACGGCACCCATGATGTATGGATTGTCCATATGGCGGCGCACGGCTCTCCACGCAGAACATACCAGAATCCCCAGATACGACAACAGACCCAGCGGTCCTATCGTTACAAACATCTGCAGGAATTCATTATGGACACTGTCAAAACGGACATTGTACCGTGAAACCATATCGTCCAGATTATTGTAGTAGGCTACTATGGCAAATGTGTCCGGACCGGAACCGAATATCTTCTGAAGAAGGGGAAAATCCATGTAATTTTCCACCGCGATTCTCCACGCATACCCCCGGGTCGTTCCCCAGCTGTCCTGGAATAATACATATTTCTGCAGGGCGCCGTACCGCTCCGCGTTCCCCGCGATTGTCGCGTCATATACCGCGAAGGCGATCAGCGCGACGGCGGCGATGATTACCAGCCACCAGGCCCGCGCGAACCACGCCGGTTTCCCATTCGCCGCCGCGCCACTCCGCGTCTTCTTTCCGCCTGCAGCATCTTCCCCGGCTCCCGTCGCTCCGCTCTGCGATCTCTTTCCGCCGGCAGCATTTTCCCCGGCTCCCGCCGCTTTGCTCTGCGATCTCTTTCCGCCGGCAGCGTCCGCTTTCGCAGCGCCCGCGGCCGGGAACCATGTTTTCTTCGCCCGGAGTGCCGCCTCGACCAGATACAACGCGATTACCAGCAGCC
>CAYYHX010000097.1:1625-6353 GCA_964471835.1 uncultured Hungatella sp. | reverse complement strand
CGAAGCGGCTGCTGAAATTCCTGGATTATTTTCTGGGGATCGACAGCGAGAGGATTCCGCGGAATTCCATCGTGAGGGAATTCATCGGCGGCAGCTGCTTTCCGGTCTGAGAAGTCCGGCTGAACGGGAAAGGGTTTGCAGCAGTTCAGGACGCCTGCCTTTTTACGCAGCATTTGGCCGCCGGGGAAGCCGGCAGAGCGACCGTGGAGGTTCGCAAAGAGGTAGTAAACCGTAACAGAAAAGGAATGGATATTTTGAAAGTAATGTGTTAAAATAGCATTTGAGCAAGACAGGTGATCGCTGCCGCGGGACCGAAAGGCCGCGGGGGAGGAAAGTCCGGGCTTCACAGGGCAGGATACCAGATAACGTCTGGCGGAGGCGACTCCAGAGACAGTGCAACAGAAATATACCGCCGGCCCTCTGGCCGGTAAGGGTGGAAGGGCAGTGCAAGAGACTACCGCCCGGGTGGCAACATCCGGGGCACATGTAAACCTTATCCGAAGCAAGACCGAACAGAAAGCATAAGGCGGCCCGTCTGCTTTCGGGTAGGTCGCTCGAGCCTGGCGGCGACGTCAGGCCTAGATAGATGATCACCCACGACATAACCCGGCTTATCGTCTTGCTCATTCCCATGTTGTATCTGATATGCTTTCAGGAGCGGAAAGGAGAACTTTAATGAAAGCAAGGAATTTGGCGGCTGTGCTTTTGGCTGGAGTTTTGGGTGCTGCGGCGTCATTTCCATCGATGGCGGATACGAGGGTAGACGCCGTCTACCTGAGTCTCGCGTCGGACATCGGTCCGTTTTCCATGTCCCCCGGTGAATACAGAACCGATCTCTATCCTGAGGCGGCGGACGGTGATTATTACATCTCGGATATCGATATCCAGGAGAATTCGTCTTCCGGCATCCTCACCTGCACGATGGATATCTATGCCGCAGACGGCGCGTATTTTGACAGTAATACCATGGTATCCGTCTATGCGGCTTACAGCGTGAACGTGTCCCGCAGTTCGGACCGGATCCGTGTCACCGCGAAGGCATACCCGCTCAGGGTTCTGGATGAGGTGAGCGATATCTCGATCGACTGGAACGGCAAGGAAGCGACATGGACGCCCGTCGAAGGGGCGAGTTCCTATTCTGTCGTCATCTTGTATTCCGGCGACGGGGGGAATATCCGCCAGGCCAAAAAGACGGTTAAGGGTACAAAGATAAGTCTCAGCGGCTATGTGGACCGATATGACTATGTCGCGGTCGCGGTACGTCCTTCCAAGGGATCGGCGGTGAAGGACCGGTACGTGGCGGAGCCGAATTACACGACCTCGGACGGCGGGGCGTATGATGAAGAATACGTAAACAGCTATGAATTTGATCTGCCGACGTCTGTCTCCGGTACGCTTGCCGACGGTACGACAGGGAGTAATCCCTTCGATCCGGCGGCATGGTCTTCCGGCAGTTCGGGCATGGGTTCCGGACCCTCGGGCAGTGCTTCCGGACCCGGCGGTCCGGCGGGGGCCGGTTCTTCGGGCAGCACATCCGGCAGCGCTTCCGGTTCCGGCGGTCCGGCGGGGGCCGGTTCTTCGGGCAGCACATCCGGCAGCGCTTCCGGTTCCGGCGGTCCGGCGGGAGCCGGTTCTTCGAGCGGCGCATCCGGTTCCGGCTCAGTTTCCGGCAGCGCCTCCGGCGGGAACGGATGGGTCGGCGGCGGCGATACTTGGTACTATGAGACGAACGGGGTGCGAACCACGGGATGGCTCTCGGTAACTGCCGATGAGTGGTATTATTTCGACGGCAGCGGACTTATGAAGGCGGGATGGATCAATGACGGCGCGTACGTCTATCTGCTGAATCTCAGCCACGACGGAACCTACGGGAAGATGCTGACAGGGTATCAGGCTTATAACGGATTCACATATTATTTTAACGAAATCCATGACGGGTATTATGGCGCTATGTATACGAATAAAGCCACGCCGGACGGCCGTTGGGCAGATGAAAACGGCATCGTCCGCTGAACCTGTCCGGGCGGCCTGCGGCGCTGTCCAAACGGAATGCCCCGGGATTCCCGGAATGGGGACCCGGGGCATTCCTGGAAAGGTTCTCGCCGCCCATCGGTTCCTTGCGGGCCGGCAAGCAGCGTCTATTTGCCGTATTTTTCATCGCAGTACAGGCATCGGTACGTTTCTGTCTGCTCATCGGCCAGATAGAACACATCGGGCAGTTCCTGCTCGATGGAAGTGATGCAGCGCGGATTTTTGCAGTGTATCACGTTGGTGATTCTCCGAGGCAGCTTCAGCCTCTTTTTTTCCACGATTTTGTCGTCCCGGATGATATTGACCGTAATATTGTGGTCGATATAGCCTAGCACATCCAGGTTCAGATTCTCCATGGGTCCCTCAATCTTAATGATATCCTTGCGCCCCATTTTATTGCTGCGTGCGTTTTTGATGATGGCTACCTGGCATTCGAGCTGGTCCAGACCCAGATGATAGTAGATCTCCAGGCTGCGGCCCGCCTGGATATGGTCCAGCACGATGCCCTCGTTCAGTCCGCTGATACTTAACATGGTTTCTCTACCTCCAGCAGTGTCATGATCAATGCCATCCGGACGTACACCCCGTACTGGACCTGCCTGAAATACGCGGCGCGCGGATCCTGGTCCACTTCCACGGAGATCTCATTGACGCGGGGAAGGGGATGAAGGACAAACATATCTTCCCGGGCCAGTTTCATCTTCGCTCTGTCCAGAATATAGGAATCCTTCAGCCGGATATAATCTTCTTCGTTGAAGAAACGTTCCCTCTGCACGCGGGTCATGTAAAGGATATCCAGTTCCGGCATCGCTTCGTCCAGGTTCCAGACTTCCTTATAATCGATGCCTTTCGCGTCCAGGACGTCCTTGCGGATATAGCCGGGAACGCGCAGTTCCTGCGGCGAGATCAGGACGAAACGGATGCCTTCGTAGCGGGACAGGGCGTTAATCAGCGAATGGACCGTGCGGCCGAATTTCAGATCACCGCAGAGTCCCACCGTCAGATGATCCAGGCGGCCCTTCAGCGAGCGGATGGTCATCAGGTCGGTCAGCGTCTGGGTCGGGTGCTGATGGCCGCCGTCCCCGGCGTTGATGACCGGGATGGAGGCGTTGCTGGCCGCTACCAGGGGGGCGCCTTCCTTCGGATGGCGGATGGCGCAGATATCCGCGTAACAGGAGATGATGCGGATCGTATCCGCTACGCTCTCTCCTTTGGCAGCCGAGCTGGAATCGGCGGAAGAAAAGCCAAGGACACTTCCGCCTAAGGATAACATGGCGGACTCAAAACTAAGGCGGGTCCGTGTGCTCGGCTCATAAAACAGGGTGGCTATCTTTTTGCCGTCACAGACATGGGCGTACCGGGGTAAATTGCGTTCAATGTCGGCGGCGAGATCCAGCAGCCGGCCGGTCTCCTCGACGGAAAAATCCAGCGGGTTAAGCAGATGTCTCATATGTCTCTCCTTTAGAATGAATCTGGTACCGCTCCTTATTATAGCGGATTCCGCACCGGATTGCCATACCTTTTTGAAAATGGCGGTGAAATGCAGGCTTTTCAAAGAAATCTATTTAAGGAAACTGTAATAAATATTAAGAATATAATTTATAGAAAAAAGAGGGGAATCTATGTAAACTGATAATGCAGATGCCAGGCGGGTTTTGGAGGCATATTTTGGTTGACAGGAAGAACCCTATTATTCAAGTGAGAAAATTATATAAGATTTACCATGTGGGGGATACCAGCGTACATGCCCTGGACGGCGTGGATTTTACGGTATACAAAGGGGAATTCTGCGCGATTGTCGGGCCGTCCGGTTCCGGCAAGTCCACGCTTCTTAATATGCTTGCCGGACTTGAGAAGCCTACAAGGGGGCAGATCGTCATTGACCGGATCCATATAGAGAATATGACCGAGAATCAGCTTGTAGAATTCCGCCGGAAGAAGGTCGGCTTTATTTTCCAGTCGTATAACCTCCTGCAGACGATGAACGCCGTGGAGAATGTCGCGCTGCCGCTGTCGTTTCGCGGGGTCCCGCGGAAGAAGAGGAACGAGATCGCTGTAAAGTACCTGAAATTGGTCGGCCTGGAGAAACAGATGAAACACATGGCTAACGCTATGTCAGGCGGACAGCAGCAGCGTGTTGGCATCGCCAGGGCTCTGGCGGTGAATCCGAGCATCATCTTCGCGGATGAGCCTACGGGGAACCTGGATTCGAAAACTACGATGGAGATCCTGAAACTGATGCAGCAGGTGGTGCGGGAGCGGAATCAGACGCTTGTGATGGTTACCCATGACAATCATCTGGCTTCCTACGCGGACCGGCAGTTCCATATCGTAGACGGAAAGATCGTAAGGATCGATGAGAAGGCGCGGGAGCCGGAGGAGTTCCCGGGCGGGGCATACGAAGGAGGCGTGGCTGCCGGGAACGGGACATACGAAGGAGACGTGCCAGCCGGGAGCGGGGCATACGAAGGAGGCGTGCCTGCCGGAAGCGGGAGATACGAAGGAGACGTGCCAGCCGGGAGCGGGGCATACGAAGGAGGCGTGCCTGCCGGGAACGGGATATACGAAGGAGGCAGTCCGGCCTGGAACGGGGTATACGAAGGAGACGTGCCTGCCGGGGGCGGGCCGGAGGAGGCTTCGCGGCAGGAGAGTACGGATGCAGGAAAGGGCAGGCCAGGTCTGGCGGAGGAGGTAGAA
>CAYYHX010000097.1:0-1525 GCA_964471835.1 uncultured Hungatella sp. | reverse complement strand
GCAGGAGAGTACGGATGCAGGAAAGGGCAGGCCAGGTCTGGCGGAGGAGGTAGAACAGCGATGATTGCGGCGTGGAAGAAAGCGGCGGGAATAGCAGGGGCGGCGTTGATGCTGGCTTTTGTGACGATACCCTTGATGATACCATTTCACAGCATAACGGCGGAGGCGGATTACTGGCAGGTTCCGGAAGATTCCATCATCAAACAGGATGCTGTTTCCAGGGGGGTTATCGGCAGGACCATGAACCTGTCCTTCGAGATATGGAACGATTCGCTGGATGAGACCTGGCGGGATATTAAGGTGGAGGTTTTAAGCAATCCGCTGAACTCGGGCGTAAGCGGCGGGGAAGAACAATTCGCGACCATTTTTCCATTCGAGAAGACAGGGGAGAAAACGGTCGGCGGGGAGTTAGCCAGCGGCGGTAAAAGAAAAGTGACGATCCCGTCCCTGAGGGTGCGGGCGGACTTAACCGAAGGCTATTATATGGTTCGTATCCGGGTATCTTACAGGTATTCTACGCTAGGCGAAGAAGCGGGAGGAGAGACATCGGCGGAGGGAGACGCCGCGATCTACGTTTATCCCCATGGAGCCGGGGAGAGCGAGACAACCGAGACGGAAGGAGAGCCCAAACAGGTAGCTTTTGCCCTGGGCGAAGGGCAGGAGACGCCGTACGCCATCTATCCGGATGTGCTGGATTTCTATATCAATTTGCGAAACACCGGCTTGTCCGATGCCCTGGATGTGACTTTGGAGATGGTGCTTGACAAGTCGAGCGAGGTGTTTCCCTTTGAAATCACCGATGGGAGCTATGACCGGTATTTTGAGAAGATCACTGCGGGGGAGACCGTCGAGGTACCCTATACCATGTCGGTGCGTGAAGATGTGTACAGCGGTTTCTATGAACTGAAATTCAACATTTATTACAGAGAAACGCCCACAGGGGATCTGCAGAAGCTGGAGGATTCCTATTGGGTGCGCGTCAAGAATAAAGAGGTCGAGGAGGAGACGACAACGACGCAGACGGAACCGGAACCGGTCGGTGAGAATGTGTCCGTATACGCCAGAATCATTACCGACGGATTTGAGACGACGCCGGAGCGGATCATTGCCGGCGAACCGTTCCAGCTGGTTCTGCGGATGAAGAACGCTTCCTCCGACATTTCCGCAACAAACATCCTGCTGGATCTGGAATCCGAGATGTCTTCCGAGTCCGGGGGCGCTGTCTTCACGACGACAAGCGGTTCCTCCTCCATGGTGATCAGTTCCCTGGCTCCCAATGAGACAAAAGAGGTGGTTCTGGAAATGCAGGCTGCTGCGGGAATCGATCAGCGGACCTATGCTTTGAAGATCAAGGAGACCTACGACAGCCCGGATTACAAGAATGCGAAGGCGGAGGTCAGCATTAACATTCCGGTTTGGCAGATCGCCCGCCTGAATACGGGAACCATCGAAGTGATGCCGGAGGAGATTACCGTTGGCTCTGAGACCAATGTCATGTTCCCCATCAACAACACCGGCAAGGTTC
>CAYYHX010000096.1:0-6362 GCA_964471835.1 uncultured Hungatella sp. | reverse complement strand
AGGTCCAGAAGGGGGCCGCCGGAACGCTGGCGCGGCTGTCTTCCGACACGGCGGCAATGCTGCCTGGCTTCACCAAAAGATTTGCGGTCCGGTCCCAGACCTGCCAGTATTTCATCGCCGCAGGCCCATCGTTAATCCGAAACTGTTCCGAGAAGAAATCTGCCATCAGATCGATTGTCACGCTGCAGGCGCAGCCGTCCGCCTTGCCGACATCCGCCGCACCACGGACGCTTCTGTCCGCCTCGCCGCCATCCGCCCCGCTCCCCGCAGCCGCATCCTCCGGTACGGCCACGACCGGTTCCGTACACAGAAACGTCTGCTGCAGCTTATCCGGATGCCGCTTCGCCCAGTCATTGTGTTCGCGGATCACGCAGATGGTCGAATAGATCCCGTACCCCGCATGAATAATATCGTCAGAGAGCTCGGTCCCATCGCTGTCACGGATCACGTCCGCTCCCCATTTCTCCGCCATCTCTCGTGTCAGCGCTTCATAGCCGGATTCTCCCGGAAGTGTAAATCCACCTTTTCTTCTGCTCATATTCGTCTTCCTCCGATGCCCTCTCTCTTTCCAGTTCTAATCCCTAATCCATTTTCTTCTTGCCTTATCCCACGAACTTACAGGAACAAAACCAACCCTGAATGACAGACGCTGCATTTACCCACCAACCTCATCCCGCGAACGTCCATAAACAAACTAATCCCGAATGACATCCCTGTATTTAACCCTCCAGACTCATCCCCGCGAATTTACAGGAACAAACCGATCCTGAATGACGGCCGCCGCATTTACCTGCCAACCTCATCCCCATGAACTTACGGGAACAACTCGCCCATCCCCGAACTTACAGCGCCCCGTCCTTCTGCGCGTCGTCCGCCGCCAGCACGCTTGACAGGAACGCCAGCGCCAGTCCCTGTCCCCATCCCTGGATCCAGCGTCTGGAAATCCCCCGGTAGCCGTCCGCATCCCGCATGACCGCCGTGCCGCCGGATACGTTCATGACGCGGCCGTCCGCACTGATATTGGCAAGGATGCCGCGGATGGACTTATCGACATATCTGGCGTGCAGCGGATTGCCGCGCTCCACCATGGCCGCGGCGATGCCGGCCGATGCGGAGACCTCCTCGTAGGAGTCCGGATCATTCAGCACGGTGCGCCACAGTCCGTTCTCCGTCTGCACGGTTTTCAGCGCGGCCAGAAGGTCATTCAGGGAACCGGCCACATCCAGGTACTTCGGGTACAGATAGCACCGGGGCAGCGTCCCCGCCACTTTCGACAGGGTATACGCCGCCCACGCATTGGCGCGGCCCCAGTAGATGCCGGACATGTGATCCTTCGTGATATTGTTATAGCCATGAAAATAAAAACCGGTGTTCTCATCCTGCAGATAGTTGATGTGCCAGTACCACTGGTTCAGCGCGTCGCCGATGATCTCCTCATCCTGCAGAAGCACACCGGCGCGCAGAAGCAGGAACGCCGCCATAAACAGCGTATCCGCCCACGCCTGCTCCGGAAAATCGTTATTGGCCGACACCGTATGCTGCAGCACATGATCGCCGAAACGGAGGGCGTCTTTGCGCAGATACGCGATCTTGCTCATCAGGATGTCCCAATAGTTCCGCTCCCCGGTCGCTTCATAAAGCGTGATCAGGCAATGCCCCATCGCGCATGCGTTCACCGTCCACGACTTCGGCAGCCCCAGCCCGATCAGCTCGTCAACACGGTTCTTCAACAGCTCCAGATAGGTTTCATTCTTCGTCTTTTCATACGCCTCGCTGACGCCGTAATAGGCCACGCCGCAGGGCCAGTCCCAGGTCAGATCCATGTTCATCGTGCGCTTCACGACGCGGTCAATGGCATCCTCGATCTGCGCCTTGTCATAATTCAGTTTCATGCCGCCCCTCCTGTTCGAAACAGACAGATTCTAACAGACAGACTCCGGGTTTTATTATCTCTCTTTCATCCACCGGAATCTAGTCATTCACGCAGAAAAAATGCGCAGAATTGACCATATTCCGCGCATTTGTGACCATCCGTAGCCGTCCTGCCGTACAAGTACAGCTTCCTTCGTCATGCGGATCGCGTTCTTTCTAAAGTATCCGGCAAAAGCCGGAGCGTCTGCTGCGCCCGGATACAAACAACGACGTCATGCCTGGTTTTTGCTGTGTGGCGGTTCGGACGCCTGAACGGTTGCCTGCAATCTTGAAAAAAATAAATTTGCTACTGTACAAAACGTGTTTTTTGTGGTATCCTCTTACCATACCGAACCGGCCGGGTATTTCGGCAGGAAGAGGAGATGGGGCATTAGCGCAGTTGGGAGCGCGTTTGAATGGCATTCAAAAGGTCGTGGGTTCGAATCCCATATGCTCCAGTCCGGCACGCAGGCAGAACCTTGCGTGCTGTTTGTTTTCGTTTTGGATGTTTCATTTTCGGCTGCTTCGTTTTCAAGCTGCATTTCGGCCACCAAACGGGGAAAACGCCGGCTGCCTCGGACCATCGGACCGGGCCGGCGTGGGAAAAGGCAGACGCCGGAAACGGTTGCAGGCCGGGAAGCAGATGAATACCGGCATAGGGAGGATACCATGCAGTATACTAGCCATTACCGGTCCCCGATCGGGAATATCCTGCTGGCTGCCGATTGGACCGGCCTGACCGGGCTGTGGTTCGA
The DNA here is from genome assembly GCA_964471835.1 of uncultured Hungatella sp. Lineage (GTDB taxonomy): Bacteria > Bacillota > Clostridia > Lachnospirales > Lachnospiraceae > UBA3402. Next base: position 3,696 of record CAYYHX010000096.1, on the reverse strand, counting down.
GGGGCAGAAATATTTTGCCTTTTATCTGGACAAACAACACGAGGAAAAGGAAATACCGGTACTCGCGCAGGCAAAGGAATGGCTTGATCTGTATTTTTCGGGCAGAGAACCGGAATTTCATGTGCCGCTTCATTTTACCGGAACCGATTTTCAGAATGAAGTGTGGGGGATTCTCGGCACCGTACCGTATGGGCAGACTACAACCTACGGAGCGCTTGCCAGGCGGATTGCCGCGGGGCATGGGCGGAAATCCATGTCGGCCCAGGCGGTGGGCGGGGCAGTTGGCCGTAATGAAATCTCCATTCTCGTTCCCTGCCACCGTGTCGTCGGCGCGAACGGGAGCCTGACAGGTTATGCGGGAGGCATCGATAAGAAGATCGCGCTTCTCAAACTGGAAGGAGCGTGGAAGGAAAGTTTCTTCATACCCGGTTACAGTACGGCGCCGTGACAGGGTATGTCTCCGGCCGGCCCTTCCGGTTCATCCGGTTCGCTCCTGTCACCCTTGTCGTTCATCCTTCTGTCGTCTGTCGTCCGTATTCCGTACTCTTGTCGTTCGTCCTTCATCCGTCCGTCCCTCTGTTGTCTGTCCTCCTGTCGTTCGTCCCTCTGTTGTCTGTCCTCCTGTCGTTCGTCCTCTGTTGTCTGTCCTCCTGTCGTCCGTCCCTCTGTCGTCTGTCCTCCTATCGTCCGTCTTTCCGTCATCCGTCGTCTGTCAACCGGGCGGTTTCTTCTATCGCGTCCTTATATCCGGAGAGGGCGGCGAAGGGCGAAAACTGCGCCGCCCGGTCCTGCATGGGCATCTGCGGCCTTGTCGCTGACACATGATGCGGAAGATGGATGATGTCCTCGTAGGGACTCCTGTCATACAGATTCGCACCTTGCGGATCCGTTTCATGCCGCGTCATGCCCTGTGTCCCCCGATCTGCGAATTGCGTTCCCGTGCCGTCGCGCCCTCTTCCAGATCCATCCCTTTGAGGATGGCGTTCTTTCCATACTTCTTCCTGATCGTCAGCATGGCCTGCTGCATGTTCTTCTCCTTCTGCCGTTCTGCTTCTTCCTGTTCCCGCTGCCTGCGCAAGGCGTCATAGTCGGTAAAAAGGTTCAGCTGCTCATACGGCTCTTCCCATTCAACGGACGCTTCGCTGATCACATGGTTGGCGGTAAGATTCAGCCTGCGGATCAGGAGCCGGGGATCTGTAATACGGTCAAAAAGCCCTGCTGCCGCTTCCATGATCCGCTTCGTGGACGAAGTGTGTGTTCCAAGGTTGGTCGTGCCGTGGGAGTGCTTCGGGATCCTGCGCCCGTAGCGGTCCTGCACGACTTCCCCATGGTAGGCATCTTTCCTTACGGGGTCGATGAGGTTTTCAACATCGTATCCCACCGTGATGACGATCTGGTCGGTCACGAGTCCTTTATCGACCAGGTGCAGCGCAAGTTCATCGGCCATCTCCCGGATGACAAGACCCGCCTTCTCCGCCTCATAGGGCCGGGAAAGCACCTGTCCGGAACTGAGGCTGTTCTCGGCGGGCCGGTACGCCTTGACCGCTTCGACGGTACAGGGTTCCCAGCCCCACGCGTGGTCGATCAGAAGTTCCGCGTTCTTCCCGAACAGCTTATAAAGCGAATCCTCGTCCGTGACGGAACGCCTCGCCACGTCACCCATCGTGAGCATCCCGTGTTCTTCCAGCTTCTTCGCGTATCCACGGCCGACTCTCCAGAAATCCGTCAGGGGACGGTGCGTCCACAGGGCCTGGCGGTAGCGCATCTCGTCCAGCTCGGCGATCCGCACGCCGTTCTTATCCGCCGGTATGTGCTTGGCCATGATATCCATGGCGACTTTGCAGAGGTAGAGGTTCGTCCCGATCCCCGCTGTCGCCGTGATGCCCATGCTGCCCAGAACATCCAGGATAATCTTCATCGCCAGTTCACGGGCCGAGAGCCGATAGGTATCCAGGTAGCCGGTGACGTCCATGAAAACTTCGTCGATGGAATAGACGATGATGTCCTCCGGCGCGACGTATTTCATATAAATGCTGTAGATCCGGGTACTGTAATCCATATAAAGTGCCATGCGCGGGCGCGCGATGATAAAATCAACCGCCAGGTTCGGATCGGCCGCCAGTTCGGAGCTTAAGCAGGAAGAACCGTTCAGTTTCCTGCCGGGCGCCGCCTGCCTGCGGGCGGCATTTGCTTCCAGAACTTTCTGCCTGACTTCAAACAGGCGCGCTCTCCCTGGTATGCCGCGGCTCTTGAGGGAAGGGGTGACAGCGAGGCAGATCGTTTTATCCGTCCGGCTCTCGTCCGCGACGACGAGATTAGTGTCCAGGGGATCAAGCCCGCGCTCCCTGCACTCAACCGACGCGTAGAAAGACTTGAGATCGATCGCGATGTATGTCCGTTCCCCCACCGGCTTCCGCCTCCCCTCTTGAAAATCGCAAAGGCGCGAACATCTGTTCGATATTTATTTTAACATGGAAATCTGCATTTGTCAACACGGAAAAATTCCGTTTCGGTCGTCTGTCCGGAAAAATGTAACAGTTCAGACGGCGCCTGAGCTGTCACGGAAAAATCCCGTCTCGGCCGTCTGAACGGGTTACAATTTGACATCCCTACCCCTTTGTAGTACAATGTGCTGCACAGGATAAAGGTGTTCCGCAGAGGGTATTCCGCAGGAAATCTTTCCTGAACATACAGGAGGTACGGGATGAATACGGAGAAAATGCAGCCGCTTGCCTATGCCCAGGCGGCGGTGGATACGATGATGCGCAGGTTCCGGGCGGCCGATCTGCCGCCGAAGGGACGGTTCCACTACCATCAGGGGGTATTCCTGTCAGGGGTATACAAGACATACCGGCTCTGCGGGAGAGAAGAATATTTCCGGTACATGAAGGACTGGGTGGATTCGGTGATCGACGCCGACGGGCATATCCTGGATTATGATCCCGGCCAGCTGGATGACATTCAGCCGGGGGTGCTGCTGTTCCCGCTGTATGAGGCGACCGGGGATGCGCACTATCGGAAGGTGCTGGATGAGCTGGCCTCGCTGGTAGAGCATTTTCCCAGAAATGAGGCGGGCGGCTTCTTCCATAAGGAAGGGTGCCCGAACCAGATGTGGCTGGACGGCCTGTATATGGGCGGGCCGATCATCGCCGAGTACGCGGCCCGCTTCGGGCAGCCGAGGTTCTGGGACATCATGGCGGAGCAGGCGCTCCTGATGCGGGAAAAGACCGAAGATCCGCGAACCGGCCTCTGGTACCATGCGTGGGACTGCGCGCGCGTGCAGCCCTGGGCCGATCCCGAAACCGGACTGTCGCCGGAGTTCTGGGGCCGTTCCATCGGCTGGGTGCCGGTGGCGGTGCTGGAGGATCTGGATTTTCTTCCGCAGGATCACCCGAAGCGGAAGGACCTGGAAAATCTGACTGCCGATCTGCTGCGGGCGGTGTGCCGGTATCAGGCGGAGGACGGACGCTGGTACCAGGTGGTTGACAAGGGCGGATGCGAAGGCAACTGGCTGGAGAATTCCTGCAGCTGTCTCTTCACGGCGGCGCTGCATAAGGCGGTTCGCAAGGGGATTCTGGGGAAAGAATATCTGTCCGCGGCCCGGCGCGGCTACGAGGGCGTGATCCGCAGCCTGGAATGGGACGGCGAGGATCTGCTTCTGGGGCATATCTGCATCGGAACCGGCGTGGGGGATTA
>CAYYHX010000095.1:2855-6426 GCA_964471835.1 uncultured Hungatella sp. | reverse complement strand
CTGAAGGATGCCCTCCGCCGGGAGGAGTACGAGACGGCGGCGGAGTGCCGGGACCGGATCCGCGCCTTGAAAGGAGGTGCGCAGCAGAATGAGTGACTACGGCAATATCATTTACAGCAAGGTCCGGCTGGCGCGTAACTGGAAGGAATATGTCTTCCCGTCGAAACTGACGGACGAGCAGGCGGAGGAGATGGTCGGGCGGCTGTGCGAGGGCCTGAAAGATATTGACGGGCAGCTGAACCTGCGGTATGATCTGATCGATCTGGCACAGATCGGCGAATTGAAGAAACGGCTCTTAAAAGAGCGGCGGGTCATCAACCGCGTGATCCTCCAGAAGCAGGCTCCCATGTCCATGTATCTTTCGGAAAATGAGGACGTGAGCCTGGTGTTCAACGGTGCGGATCACATACGGATCCAGGTGACGAAGCCGGGATTTCAGCTGGACGGGGTCTATCAGGACGCCGATCAGCTGGACGATTATGTCAATGCCAGGTTTCCCTATGCGTTCGATCCGAAATACGGCTACCTGACGTCTTATCCGACCAATGTGGGGACGGGCATGAAGGCGGCCGCCGTCGTCCATCTGCCGAGCATGGCCATGGGGAAGAAATTTTCTTCCCTGATCGCCGATATGGCGCGGTTCGGCGTCTCGATCCGCGGTCTGTACGGGGAGGGACGTGAGAATTACGGCGCGTTCTATGAAGTGTCCAACCAGAAGACCATGGGACTCACGGAGGAGGAGATCGTAGATCTGGTGAGCCGCGTGGCGCTTCAGTTAGATGAGCAGGAGAAGCAGGTCCGGGCGATGGCGAACAAGAGCCACCGGCTTCTCCGCGAGGATGAGATTTACAAATCTTACGGCGTGCTGCGATACGCCCGCCGGATCACGATGAAAGAGGCAATGACGTATCTGTCGCAGCTGATGGCCGGGTATGCGGACGGGCTGATCCGTTTTGAGGCGCCGTGTGAGATCTACCAGCTGATTCTGGGAATCCAGACGGCGGGCCTGCAGAGCCGGTCCGAGAAGCCGCTTGACAAGGACGAACTGGACATCGCGCGGGCCGCGTATCTGCGGGAGCAGCTGCCGGCAGTAATCTGAAGGAGGAATGTCATTTATGATAGATCGTTTTACGGAAAAAGCAAGGAATGCCATCGAGCTGGCGGCGGAAGCGGCGGAAGAGCTGGGGCATAATTATGTGGGAACCGAGCACCTGCTTCTGGGCCTTCTGCGGGAAGGGACGGGCGTGGCGGCCCGTGTGCTGGAAGAATGCGGAGTGGAGGAGGAACGGGTGGTCGAGCTGATCAGCCATCTGATCAACGCGAACCAGAACATCGGGCTGGCCGGCCAGAGCACCTACACGCCCAGCGCCAGACGGGTGATCGAGGGGAGCTACCGGGAAGCAGTGCGCTTCAAGGCCCCGCTGATCGGCACGGAACATCTCCTGATCGCCATGATTCGCGAAAGCGACTGCGTGGCGACCCGGCTTCTCAATACGATGGGCGTCAGCATCCAGCGGCTCTATGTGGATCTGATGGGCGCCATGGGCGAGGACGCGGCTCCGGGGCGCGAGGACATGCAGGGCGCGCGGGCGGGCGCTTCTTCCCGGTCCAAGACCAATACGCCGATGCTGGACAGCTACAGCCGCGATCTGACGGCGCTGGCCAGGGAAGGGAAGCTGGACCCGGTGATCGGCCGCAGGACGGAGATCCAGCGCGTGGTGCAGATCTTAAGCCGCCGCACGAAGAACAATCCCTGTCTGATCGGCGAGCCGGGCGTGGGCAAGACCGCCGTGGTGGAGGGGCTGGCGCAGATGATCGCCGAGGGCGACGTGCCGGAAACCATTTCCAAGAAACGCGTCATGACCCTGGATCTGTCCGGCATGGTGGCCGGGTCGAAATACCGCGGCGAGTTTGAGGAGCGCATCAAGAGAGTGCTCGCCGAGGTCATGGAGGACGGCGAGGTGCTCCTGTTCATCGACGAGATCCATACGATCATCGGCGCGGGCAGCGCGGAAGGGGCCATCGACGCTTCGAATATCTTGAAGCCGTCGCTTGCCCGCGGCGAGATCCAGCTGATCGGCGCGACGACGATTGACGAGTACCGTAAATATATCGAGAAGGACGCGGCCCTGGAGCGCCGGTTCCAGCCGGTGACGGTGGAGGAGCCGTCGGAGGACGAGGCGTATGAGATCCTCAAGGGCCTCCGCGGGCGCTATGAGGAACATCATAAGGTGACGATCACGGATGAGGCGCTGCGCGCCGCGGTCCGCCTGTCGGCCCGTTATATCAACGACCGGTTCCTGCCGGACAAGGCGATTGACCTGATCGACGAAGCGTCCTCGAAACTGCGCCTGACGGTGTTTGTGGAGCCGGAGGAGATCAAGGCGCTGGAGAAGGAGATCGAGGCGCTGGAGAAGCAGAAGGAGCAGGCCATTTCCACGGAAAATTATGAGAAGGCCGGCGAGATCAAGAGGAAGCAGCAGAAGAAGCGGGAGCGCATCGAGAAGGTTCGCGACCGCTGGCAGAAGGAGAAGACCACGCGGAAACTGGTGGTCGGCGAAGGGGAGATCGCCGATGTGGTGTCCGGCTGGACGAAGATACCGGTGCGGAAACTGGAAGAGGAGGAGTCCGAACGCCTCCGCAGGCTGGAGGACATCCTGCACAAACGGGTGGTCGGCCAGGAGGAGGCCGTCACGGCCGTGGCCAGGGCGATCCGCAGGGGCCGCGTGGGATTAAAAGATCCGAAACGCCCGATCGGTTCCTTCCTGTTCCTCGGTCCCACGGGCGTGGGCAAGACGGAGCTCTGCAAGGCGCTGGCGGAGGCGATGTTCGGCACGGAGAACGCCCTGATCCGCGTGGATATGTCGGAATACATGGAGAAGCACAGCGTTTCAAAAATGATCGGCTCGCCGCCAGGCTATGTGGGTTACGACGAGGGCGGCCAGTTAAGTGAGAAAGTGCGCCGCAGCCCGTACAGCGTGATCCTGTTTGACGAGATCGAGAAAGCCCATCCGGATGTATTTAACATTCTCCTGCAGGTACTCGACGATGGCCATATCACCGACGCTCAGGGGCGGAAGATCGATTTCAAGAACACGATCCTGATCATGACCAGCAACGCCGGCGCGGAGAACATCATTTCCCCGAAACGCCTCGGGTTCACCTCCGTGGACGACGACACGGAGAAATACAAACTCATGAAGGAACGGGTCATGGAGGAAGTCAGGCGGATCTTCAAGCCGGAGTTCATCAACCGCGTGGATGAGATCCTTGTCTTCCATCCGCTGAGCCGTGAGAACATGAAAGAGATCGTGGATATCATGCTGAAGGACATCAACCAGCGTTCCGGCCAGCAGATGGGAATCGAGCTGGATGTGACGGACAGCGGCAAGGCATACCTGATCGACAAGGGCTACGACGAGAAATTCGGCGCGAGGCCCCTGCGGCGGACGATCCAGAGCGAGGTGGAGGATCGGCTGGCGGAGAAAATCCTGGAAGGGACCGTGAAGGAGGGTGACCGGGTGGAGATCACGGCCGGGCCGGACGGTCTGGTATTTGCCGCGAAGGAGCT
>CAYYHX010000095.1:0-2755 GCA_964471835.1 uncultured Hungatella sp. | reverse complement strand
CGTCCTGAGCAGGCGATTCAGAGATACATGGGAGGGCATTTATGTCAGTACTTGAATATGTAGCGGCGTTAAGGCTGGGGAAAAAAGCATATCAGGACGCGGTCGCGAAAGGGGAATATCCGTATCTGCCGGTTCTGGAGAATCTTGTCTCCGACGCGGATATCGCGGCGGAGGTGCCGCTCGGCACCATTGACATTCCCCTTTCCAGGATCGTGGGAACCAAGACGGCCGGAAGGACCCAGGCGTTTGCGAGAAATTTCATGCCGCTGCTGGAGGATAAGTCCGAGTTCGCGCTCAAATGGGGCGGCCTCTACGATTACCAGATTGAAGAAGGAATCCAGGATCCGATCCTGGCTTATGAATATATGAACCGGTTCTATGTCCAGGAAGGCAATAAGCGCGTGAGCGTTATGAAGTTCCTGGGCGCGTACAGCATCCACGGCAATGTGATCCGTATGGTTCCAAAGAGGAACGATACCCTCGAAAACAGGCTGTACTATGAGTTCCTGGACTTCTACGAGGTGGCGCATACCTGCGACGTCTGGTTCAGCAAGGAGGGAAGCTATGCGAAACTCCTGAAGCTGATGGGCAAGGAACCGGGACAGGAATGGAGCGATGACGACCGCATGATTTTTAATTCCACCTACGGGCGGTTCGTGAAAGCATGCGGGAAATCCGATCTGGCGGCGGAGAACCTGAATTACAGCGATATGTTCCTGCTTTATACGGAAGTCTTCGAATACGATGTTGTGTCCCGCCAGACAGAGAAAGAGATGGCGCAGGACATCGCGAAGATCCGCAGGGAAGTGAAGCTGGAGGACAGCGGACGTCCCGTAGAGCTGGTGGAGAGCCCGAAGGTGGTGGAGGAGGTCACGCGCAAGCCGCTGCTTCTCAACTGGCTGCTGGCCGGCTCCATCGACCCCGAACAGCTCCAGATCGCGTTCCTTTACACAAAGACCAAGGAAACTTCCGCCTGGACCTACAACCATGAGCTGGGGCGCCAGCACCTGAACGAAGTCTATAAGGGTCGTCTGGCGACCATGGTTTACGATCAGGTGGACAATGACGACCTGGTGGAACAGGCCATCGAGCAGGCGATTGCCGACGGCTGCAACCTGCTCTTCACGACGGCTCCCCAGATGGCCCGGCAGAGCGCGCGGCTGGCGCTGCTGCATCCGCAGGTGAAGATTTACAACTGTTCCATCAACCTGTCCTATTCAGCGATCTGCACCTATTACGCTAAGGTGTATGAAGCCAAGTTCCTGATGGGGGCTATCGCTGCGGCCATGTCCAAAACCGGCAGGCTGGGCTATATTGCCGACTATCCGATCTACGGGACGCTGGCGAATATCAACGCGTTTGCACTGGGGGCGCGCATGATCGATCCGGAGGTGAAGGTCTATCTGGAATGGTCCCGGACCAGGGAAGGAGACGCCAAGGCGAGCCTGGAAGAGATGGGGGTCCGCTACATTTCCGGCGACGACGTGATCACGCCCAGCCGGGCTTCCAGGGAATACGGCCTCTATCAGGTCATGGACGACGGGAGCCTTCTGAATTTCGCGACGCCGATCTGCCACTGGGGAAAGTTTTATGAGCAGATTGTGAAACTGATCTGCAAGGGCAGCGACGAGCAGGACGTGACCAAAGGCAAGAAGGCGGTCAATTACTGGTTGGGGATGTCGTCGGACGTGATCGATGTGATCTGCTCCGGGGAAATCCCGCACGGGACCCACCGCCTGATCGAATTCCTCAAGAGTTCCATCCGCGCGGGCAGTTTCCACCCGTTTGACGGGCTGATCTATTCCCAGAACGGAGTGATTCAGTGCCGGGAAGGGGAATCCCTCTCGCCGGAGGACATCGTTTCCATGAGCTGGCTGGCGGAAAATGTGGTCGGCCGGGTTCCGGACTATGCGGAGCTGAACGATGAGGCGAAGACATTGGTGCGCCTGCAGGGCGTCATGGAAACGGAAGAAAAAGAAGGGTAACACGGGAGAACCGTGAGCGGGAGAACCGGCGGGAAACAGCACCGAAAAAGAAGGATAGAAGAAAACAGCGTGCGGACGGAGGGCGGTCATGAATATTCTCGTGCTGGCGGACCGGGAAGCAAAAAGTTTATATGATTACTACGATCCGGAACGGCTGCGCGGCATCGACCTGATCATTTCCTGCGGGGATCTGCCCGCTGTCTATCTGGAATTTTTCGCGACCCTCTGCCACGCGCCGGTCCTCTACATCAAGGGGAACCATGACGGGCGGCTGATCGACAGCCCGCCGGAGGGCTGTGTCGATATCGAGGACCGGATTTATGATTTCAACGGAATCCGTATCCTCGGGCTCGGCGGTTCGATGCGTTATTCCTATGACAAGCCGAACCAGTACACGGAGAAGGAGATGAGCGCGAGGATCCGCCGGCTGCGGTTCCAATTGTGGAAGAAGAAAGGCTTTGACATCCTCGTGACGCACGCCCCGGCATATCATCTGAATGATATGCCGGATCTGCCGCACCGGGGATTCCGGTGTTTCCTGGAACTTCTGGACAAGTACCGCCCGAAGCTGTATATCCACGGCCATGTTCATGCCACATATGGAAGCGGGTTCCGCCGGAAGGATCTGTACGGCGAGACGGTGGTTATCAACGCTTACGAATATTATGTGGTGGAATACCCGCCTGTCCCCGGCACGAGGGCGGTGAGCGCTGCGGAATCCATCGCCGCGGCCCGCGCCCGGTCACTTACTTTTTTATAAAAAGCGCTTG
>CAYYHX010000094.1:2250-6446 GCA_964471835.1 uncultured Hungatella sp. | reverse complement strand
GCGTGGATCGCCGTGGATGACACGAAACTTGCGCTTCAGGCCATCGGCCGCGACTACCGCCGTTCCCTCACGCTGCCGCTTATCGGTATCACGGGGAGCGTCGGCAAGACGACGACCAAGGAGATGATGGCGGCGGCGCTGTCGGCGGGACTGCGGGTCTTTAAGACATTCGGGAGCCGCAACAGCCAGGTCAGCGTGCCGGTTACGCTTACGGACATCGACCGGGAAGACCAGATCGGCGTCATTGAGCTGGGTATGAGTGAACCCGGCGAGCTGACGGTCATCGCGGAGATGGTTCAGATGGAACTGGCGGTGATCACGAATATCGGCGTGGCCCATATCGAACAGCTTGGCTCGCAGGAGAACATTTTCCGGGAGAAGATGACGATCCAAAACGGCTTAAAGGACGGCGGGATTCTGCTGCTCAACGGCGACGACCCGTTCCTGAAGGGTGCGAAAGCGAAGAAAAGCTGCCGGACGCTTACTTACGGGATGAGTGAAGGCTGCGATTACCGGGCTGCGGACGTGCGCATGGAGAACGGCTATCCGGTCTTTACGGCTGTGTGCGGCAGGGACGGCAGGAGGACGGAGGTCCGGCTGAACGTCATGGGCGTCCACCAGATCCGCAATGCGATGGCCGCGCTGGCGGCGGCGGATTTGTACGGCGTGGACTGGACGGCGGCCGCCGAATCGCTGGGACGGTTCGAGGGAATGAAAGGCCGGCAGCAGGTGCGCCGTTTCGACGGCATTACGCTGATCGACGATACCTATAATGCCAACCCGGTTTCCTTACGGGGGGCAATCGACAACCTGACGGCGGCCGGGGACTGCACCCGCAGGATCGCCTTGCTGGCGGATATGAAGGAGCTGGGGCCGGAGAGCGCGCGTTTCCACCGGGAGGCGGGCGCGTATCTGGGCGGCCGGCCCGTGGATCTGCTGGTAACGTTCGGGGAGCTGGCGAAGGAGATCGAGACGGGGGCGCTTAAGGTGAACCCGCGGCTTGCCGTCCGTCATTTTGAAGAAACGGAAAAGGCGGAGATGCAGCAGTGGATCGCCGGGGAACTCCGGGCGGGCGACTGCATTTTGATGAAAGGTTCCAACAGCATGAATCTGGGAGAAACGGCAGAATATGTATGCCAACGTCATCATTGATATTTCCCACGAGAAGGTGGACCGGACGTTCCAATACCGGATTCCGGAGATGCTTGCCGGGGAAGTGCGGGTGGGGGTTCAGGTGCGCGTCCCCTTCGGCGCGGGGAATCATGAAAGAAAAGGGTACGTGGTGGAGATCACGGACCGGGCGGAGTGGAATAAGGAGCAGATCAAGGAGATCGCTGGGGTTGTGGCCGGCAGTGTGACGGGGCAGTCCCAGCTTATTCAGCTTGCCTGGTGGATGAAGGAGCGGTACGGTTCCACGATGAACCAGGCGTTAAAGACCGTGCTGCCGGTGAAGCAGAAGGTTCAGAGGAAGGAAGACCGGGTGCTGGTGTGCCTGTTGTCGCCGGAGGAACTGCGGGACGCGGTCAATGAGGCGTCCCGGAAAAGGTACCGGGCGCGGGAGCGGCTTCTGAGGGCGTTCCTGGATGGACCGCGGATTCCTTACACGATCGCGGTGCGGCAGATGAATCTGACGGCGGGGACCCTGAAGCCGCTTCTGGAGAACGGTACTCTGTCGCTGGAAACGCGGATGGTGACGCGCAGCCCGGTGGAGACAATTCAAAAAATGCGGCCGCGCCAAGTGGGAAACGGCGCGAGGGAAGGAGATGCGGCAGGCGGCGCCGTTGTGCTGAATCGGGAGCAACAGGCGGTCGTGGATGATTTTATCGCCCGCTATGACCGCGGTGACAGGCGGACGTCGCTGCTGTACGGCGTCACGGGGAGCGGCAAGACAGAAGTTTATATGGAAATGATCAGCCATGTGCTTGAGCAGGGCCGGGAGGCCATCGTGCTGATCCCGGAGATCGCGCTGACGTACCAGACCGTGCTGCGGTTTTACCGGCGGTTCGGCGATCTGGTGTCGGTCGTCAATTCCCGGCTATCGGCGGGAGAGCGCTACGACCAGTTTGAGCGGGCGAGAACCGGCGAGGTGCGGGTCATGATCGGCCCGCGTTCGGCCCTGTTCACGCCGTTTGAAAATCTGGGTCTGATCCTGATCGACGAGGAGCACGAAAGCGCCTATAAGAGTGAGCTGTCGCCGCGCTACCATGCCCGCGAAGTGGCGGAAGAACGCGCGCGGATGAACCATGCCGCTTTGGTTCTCGGGTCGGCGACGCCGTCGCTCGAGGCGTATTCGCGGGCGCTGGCAGGAAACGCAGAAAATGCGGGAAACGCAGGAAATGCAGAAAACGCAGGAACCGCAGGAAATGCAAGAAAAGCGGAGAATGCGGAAAACGCGGGAATCACAGGAAACGTGGGAAACGCTTCCGGCGGCTATCATCTCTACCGCCTCACGCAGCGCGCGAAGGCGGGCAGCCATCTGGCGGATGTGCAGGTCGTGGATCTGCGCGAGGAACTTCGCACCGGCAACAGATCCATTTTCAGCCGGAAACTGCGCGCGGCGATGGAACGGGAGCTGGCGGCGGGACACCAGATCATGCTTTTCCTGAACCGCCGCGGCTATTCGACCTTTGTCTCCTGCCGCAGCTGCGGGAAGGCTATAAAATGCCCCCACTGCGACGTGACGTTGACGCTGCATTACAACGGGCGTCTGGTCTGCCATTACTGCGGCTACCAGGCCGGCCTGCCGCGCAAATGTCCCTCCTGCGGTTCGCCTTACATCGCGGGATTCGGCACGGGGACCCAGAAGATCGAGTCGCTGGCGAAAGAGATGTTCCCGGCGGCGCGGGTCCTGCGGATGGATCTGGATACGACTTCAAAAAAGGGCGGCCACGAGGAAATTCTGGCGTCGTTCGCGGAGGGAGAGGCGGACATTCTGGTGGGTACCCAGATGATCGTGAAAGGGCATGATTTCCCGAATGTGACGCTGGTGGGAATCCTGGCGGCGGATCTGTCGCTGTACTCGCCGGATTTCCGGTGCGGAGAGCGGACGTTCCAGCTGCTCACCCAGGCGGCGGGCCGGGCCGGGCGGGATGAGGCACCGGGGCAGGTGATCATTCAGACTTACAGCCCCGAACATTACGCGATCGACTGCGCGGCGCGGCAGGATTACGAATCCTTTTACCGGCAGGAGATGGCCTACCGGCAGGTGCTTCGCTATCCACCTGTCTGCGGGCTTTTGTCGGTACTCGTATCCTCCCGTGAGGAGAGAAGGTTAAATGAGGCCGTTTCCCGGCTGTACCGGTGGGTGCTTGAGATGCCGGAAGCCGCGCAGATCCAGCTGATCGGCCCCGCAGAAGCGCCCATTTATAAAGTGAATGACATCTATAAAAAAATTTTGTATATGAAACAGGAAAATTATGATATACTGATACGGGTAAAGAACCGTCTGGATGTCCTAAGCGGGCAGGCAGACTGGTTTTCCCATGTAATGATGCAGTTTGATTTTGCTTAACCGGTTTTCCCATGTAATGATACAGTTTGATTTTGCTTAACCGGTTTTCCCGTGTAATGATGCAGTTCGATTTTACTTAATTTGGTTGCGCATAGTTTGATGTTGTTTCGTTTGATTTTATTTTGTCTGATTTTGTTTTGTTAGATTTTGTTTAACATGCTGGCTGCGGAACGAGGAGGAGAAAGGAACGATGGCGATCAGAAACATCCGGATCATAGGGGACGAGATTCTGACGAAGCAGTGTAAACCGGTGAAGTTTATGACTCCCAGGATATCGATGCTCATCGGGGATATGTTCGAAACCATGTATTCGAAAGATGGCGCCGGGCTGGCCGCGCCCCAGGTTGGCGTCTTAAGGCAGGTGGTGGTCATCGATGTAGGAGAGGAGGATTCCCAGCCGTATGTGCTGATCAACCCGGAGATCCTTTCTGCGGAAGGAAGCCAGACGGGCAACGAGGGGTGCTTAAGCGTTCCCGGCAAATACGGCGTGGTCACGCGTCCGGCGAAGGTAACGGTGCGGGCGCTCGACGAGCATATGAGGCCGTTTGAACTGGAGGCGGAAGGGATTCTGGCCCGGTGCATCTGCCACGAATGCGATCATCTGCACGGAAGTCTTTACGTGGATCTGGCGGAAGACGGCCTGCATGACAACTCCGAGCTGGAAGAAGCGGAAGAAGGGGCAGGA
>CAYYHX010000094.1:0-2150 GCA_964471835.1 uncultured Hungatella sp. | reverse complement strand
GAAAACGCATGAGAATCGTATTTATGGGAACCCCGGATTTTGCTGTTCCTATCCTCTCGGCGGTCGCGGCGGCGGGACACCGTGTCGTGGGCGTCGTGACACAGCCGGATAAACCGAAGGGCCGCGGTAAGGCGGTTCTTATGACGCCCGTGAAGGAGAGGGCGCTCGCGCTGGGACTGCCGGTTTACCAGCCGGCGAAGGTGCGGGAACCGGAATTTGTCGGGATTCTGCGCGGGCTTGCCCCGGATGGAATCGTAGTGGCGGCTTTCGGGCAGATCCTGCCGGGGACGGTTCTTGCGATTCCCCGGCTCGGCTGTGTGAACGTCCATTCGTCACTGCTTCCGAAATACCGCGGCGCCGCGCCGATCCAGTGGGCGATCATCAACGGCGAGAAGGAGACAGGCGTGACCACGATGATGATGGATGAGGGACTGGACACCGGCGATATTCTGGAACAGGCGGCCGTGCCGATTGCGCCGGATGAGACCGGCGGGAGCCTCCATGACAAATTAAGCGCGCTGGGAGCGGAACTGATCGTTTCTACTTTAGAGAAGCTGGAGACGGGAAATGCGATCCGCACGCCGCAGTCCGACGCGGGAACCTCTTACGCGAAGATGCTTAAGAAAGACATGGGCGACATCGACTGGAGCATGGACGCGGAGGCAATCGAGCGTCTGATCCGCGGCCTGGACCCATGGCCGGGAACTTATACCGGCTGGAACGGGCGGACGCTGAAGATCTGGGGCGCACGGGTGGTCGCGCAGGAGTACGGTGGCGTCTGCGGGCAGGTGGTGTCCGCGCAGAAGGACCGGCTGTATGTGAAATGCGGGTCGGGTACACTTGCGCTGACGGAGCTCCAGCCGGAAGGGAAGAAACGGATGGGAGCGGACGCATTTCTGCGGGGATACCCGATAGAAACGGGGACGGTATTCGCGAGGAGCCGGGAGCGGAAAGAAAGGGGCGAATGATATGCCATACGGATATGGTTATGGCGGGCTGTTTTACGGATATGACTGGACGATCCTGCTCGTTCTGATCGGAGCGGTGTTGTCCCTGTGGGCGTCCGCGCGTGTCAACGGGACGTTCCGGAAATATTCCTCCGTCCGCAGCATGACGGGGATGACCGGCGCGGAAGCGGCCAAAAGGCTGCTGAATTCGCAGGGAATCTTTGACGTGACGATCCATCGTGTCGCGGGCAGCCTGACGGATCATTACGACCCGCGGACGAAGACACTGAATCTCTCCGACGCGGTCTACGGCTCGGCTTCGGTGGCGGCAATCGGCGTGGCGGCCCACGAGTGCGGCCATGCGATGCAGGACAATGAGGGCTATGCGCCCCTGCGGCTGCGGACCGCGATCGTGCCGGTGGTGAATTTCGGGAGCCGGATTTCCTGGCCGCTCATCCTGATCGGGCTGCTGATCGGCGGCACGGGAAGCACAATCGTGCAGATCGGCATCTGGATGTTCGTGCTGGTGGTGTTGTTCCAACTGATTACGCTGCCGGTGGAACTGAACGCCTCCTCGCGCGCGGTGCGGCTTCTGGACAGCATGGGGATTCTGCGCGGCGAGGAAGTGGGACAGACCAGGAAGGTCTTAAACAGCGCGGCGCTGACCTATGTGGCGTCCGCCATGGGTTCGATCCTCCAGCTTCTGCGGCTGATTATCCTGTTCGGGGGAAGGAACCGGGATGACAGATAAGCGGGAGGCGCGGGGCAAAAGTGCGGGCGCCGTCTCCGGCAGGGAGCTGGCTCTGGACATTCTCATGGAGATTCTAGAGCGTGGCGCGCCGAGCCATGTGGTCCTGCGTCAGGCCCTCGCCAAATACCGGTATCTGGACAAACAGGAACGGGCCTTCATCACGAGAGTGACGGAAGGGACGCTGGAATACCAGCTTCAGCTGGATGTTATTCTGGATCAATATTCCGGCACGAAAGTGCGGGACATGAAACCGCTGATCCGCACGCTTCTGCGGATGTCGGTCTATCAGATTCTTTATATGGACCGGGTTCCGGACGCGGCAGTCTGCAGCGAGGCGGTAAAGCTGGCGGGGAAACGGCATTTTACCGGACTGAAAGGTTATGTCAACGGCGTCCTGCGCAGCATCGTGCGCGGGAAGGAGGAACTGCTTCTCTGGCTGTACCCGCCCGCGG
>CAYYHX010000093.1:0-6504 GCA_964471835.1 uncultured Hungatella sp. | reverse complement strand
CGGAGGTGTCGTAGTCGGTGGACACGGTTTCCGGGTTGCAGTTGACGATGATCGTCTCAAATCCCAGTTTCCTGAGCGCCAGCGAGGCGTGGACACAGCAGTAGTCGAACTCGATGCCCTGGCCGATGCGGTTGGGGCCGCCGCCCAGAATCATGATCTTCGGCCGTCCGCCGCGGATCGGATTTTTATCCGGCGCGTTGTACGTCGAGTAGTAGTAGGCGCTGTCCTGCGTGCCGCTGACATGGACGCCTTCCCACGCTTCTTCCACGCCCAGAGCCAGCCGGCGGCTGCGCACGTCGTCCTCCGGGACGTCCAGCAGCTGGCTTAGATATTTGTCCGAGAAGCCGTCCTTCTTGGCCGCGATCAGCAGTTCGTCCGAAGGCAGCCCGCCCCGGCAGGCCAGGATGGCTTCCTCCTCATCCAGAAGCTCTTTCATCTGTTCGAGGAAATATTTCTTCACTTTCGTGATGTTGTAAATCTCGTCGATCGTCGCCCCCTTGCGCAGCGCCTCGTAGATCACGAAATAGCGCTCGCTGGAGGAATTGACCAGCATTTTCAAAAGCGCCTCTTTGGAGAGCGTGTCGAAATTCTTCGCGTGGCCCAGACCGTAGCGCCCGGTCTCCAGGCTGCGGATCGCCTTCTGGAAGGCTTCCTTGAAGGTCTTGCCGATGCTCATGACTTCGCCGACCGCGCGCATCTGCGTACCCAGTTTGTCCTCGACACCCTTGAATTTCTCGAAAGCCCAGCGTGCGAATTTGATCACCACATAATCGCCGTCCGGGACATAGTTGTCCAGAGTACCGTACTTGCCGCAGGGAATCTCCTTAAGCGTCAGGCCGGCCGCCAGCATGGAGCTGACCATGGCGATCGGAAAGCCGGTGGCTTTCGAGGCCAGCGCGGAAGAGCGGGAAGTGCGGGGATTGATCTCGATGACCACCACGCGGTCCGTCGCCGGATCGTGGGCGAACTGCACATTGGTGCCGCCGATCACCTGCACCGAATCGACGATGCGGTAGGCGTACTCCTGCAGCCGCTTCTGCAGATCTTCGGAAATCGTCAGCATCGGCGCCGCGCAGAAGGAATCGCCGGTGTGGGTCCCCATCGGATCGATATTCTCGATGAAACAGACGGTGATCATCCGGCCGTCCGCGTCGCGCACGACTTCCAGCTCCAGCTCCTCCCAGCCCAGAACCGATTCCTCGACCAGAACCTGCCCCACCAGACTGGCCTGCAGGCCGCGGGCGCAGACGGTTTTCAGCTCCTCGCGGTTGTAGACCAGGCCGCCGCCGGCGCCGCCCATCGTGTAGGCGGGGCGCAGCACCACCGGATAGCCCAGCCGGTCGGCGATCGCGAGCGCCTCCTCGACGCTGTAAGACACCTCGCTGCGCGGTGTCTCGATGCCCAGCATCTTCATCGTGTTCTTGAATTCGATGCGGTCCTCGCCGCGCTCAATCGCGTCTACCTGCACGCCGATGACCTTTACGTTGTATTTGTCCAGGACGCCGGACTTGTAAAGTTCGGAACTTAAGTTTAGGCCCGACTGGCCGCCGAGGTTGGGCAGCAGGGCGTCGGGGCGCTCCTTGGCGATGATCTGTTCGAGGCGCTCGACATTGAGCGGTTCGATGTAAGTGGCGTCGGCCATCTCCGGGTCGGTCATGATCGTGGCCGGGTTGGAATTGACTAAAACGATCTCGTACCCCAGCTTCCGCAGGGCCTTGCAGGCCTGGGTGCCGGAGTAGTCGAATTCGCAGGCCTGGCCGATGATGATGGGGCCGGAGCCGATGATGAGTACCTTATGGATGTCGGTGCGTTTGGGCATGGGTGCTCCTCCTTATGATTCTCTGATGGTGATCTGGTATCGCGCCTGGTATTGTATCTGGTATTGTATCTGGTACCGTATCTGTTATAGCTATCGCGTAAGGGCGCAGGGAAGGCGGCCGCTCCTGCGGACGCCCTTTCCGCTCTTTCCCGGCACGGCGCCGGGCGGCGGTTCCGCCGGCTGCTACTTTATTATATAGGAAAAATGGAATCGCGCAAGGGATTTTCGATTTTTTCTATGACGCAGGAGTGGGTTTTAGATGCCCGGTCATAACTGATGCCTACGAGAAGGAGAGAGCCAGCCTGCTGCTTCAGAGCATACAAATAATTCCGTTCTTTTATCTGGTTAACCGCCTCTTCCGCGCTGCGGCCCCATTTTAATTCCACCAGAATAGCCGGCATATCCGGCCTGTGCTTTCTGGGAAGGAATACGACGTCAGCGAAGCCTTTTCCGCTGGGAAACTCCCGGATGCAGGTGTAATAGGCACGAGCGCTGTAGTAAGCGATTTTAATTACACATGCCAGATCATTTTCATTGTTGTAAGTCAGGATAGAAGCGGTATCATTGTGTACATCTTCAATCTGGCGCGCAACGATCTCTGCATCCAGTTTCAATGTAGCCTGCAGCAGTGTCTCTGACTGGCGGAATGCTTTCGCGACTTCGCTCCAGCCCACGCTTTCCACGGCGTTCTTAAACTCCATCTCCACCTCGAGGTTGGGGATAAAAACCTCACTGTATTCCATATCAAAAGAAAGATATCCCAGATGAACCAGCAGCGTCAGAATATCGTCGCGAGATTGAAATGTAGTCATATCGTTCTGAAATGTCGCGGGATTAATGCGGCAGCGCTCGCCCGCCAGCATACGGATGATACTGTCCTTCAGGCCGTCAAAATTCATGACAAGATACATTTTCAGGGCCTCGTACGTCTCCGTCCGCGTCCAGTAGCTGCCGAAGCGGCGGAAGAAGATAGAATCTACGACGGACTTCGGATTGTAAATATGGAGTCCGTTCTCGAAGATATAGCCGTCGTACCAACGCTGCATTTCTGAGAAATCGACCTGATACCGGATGCAGAGTTCGGATACTTTTTGCTCCGGAAAGCCGACAAATCTTGCCAGCGCACCGGGATTCATCATGGAATATTCGTCAAACATATTCAGAGCGGAATGGGTTCCGTATTTCTTGATCGGAAGGATTCCGGTCATATACACCAATTCTATGTAATCTTTATCCTTCAGGAGATTCCGAAGAAAATCCAGGTATTGTTTCTGGGCATCAGCGGATTCCCGTTTCTCGCGAAACAGGCAGTCCCATTCGTCTATGATGAATATGAATGGAATGCGCGTCGAGCGGTACAGTTCTGAAAAAGCCGCCATGAGACCATCCGGCGCCGGGCCGCTCAGTTCCGGATATTCGGAAATGAGTTCGTGAAGCAGACGCTGTTCCAGCGACAGCCGCATGGCGTCAACGGAACAGGAAGGCGACAGGAAATCCTGCATATTCAGATAAATAACATGGTACCGGTTCAGGTGTTTCCTGAAGTCAGGATCACGGGCAATTTCCAGATTTTCGAACAGCATTTCAGAAAAACATCCCATACTGTAATAGGCGGTCAGCATCTTGGCCGCCATCGTCTTGCCGAATCGTCTCGGACGGCTGACGCAGAGAAAACGGCGGTCCGTACCGAGCGCATGATTCGTGTAGGAGATCAGGCCGGTCATATCGACATAAACCTGTGAGTTGAGTGCCATCTGAAATCCCCGGTTGCCTGGATTTACGTACATGCCCATTGCCGCAATCGCCTCCTTTTTGCGAAAGATATGCTGTTTCCTTTTATTATTGCACAGAATTCCGCTGCCGTCTATCTATTTTTATGAGTAATGTCTGTCATTCAGAATGCTCGCGTAACCGTTCAGGAATCCATCAGAATTTCATTAATCTTGCGTTCCCCAAATTCCGCTTCAGACGCTCAGACCAAATTCCGGTTCATACGCTCTGACCAAATTTCATTTCATACGATCCGCCCAAATTCCATTTCATACGTTCCGTCTAAATTTCATTTGACGCGTTCCGTGCCGCATACTATAATAAGAGGAATTCGGGGAGCTGCCGTACCGAAGACAAAGATATCCAAACGAGAAGGTCTAAAAACGAGGATACCTGAAACCAAGGATATCCCAAACCCAAGAATACTTAAACCAGGGATACCAAAATCAAGGATACATAAAACCAGGGATATCCAAAATCAAGGCTGCCTGAAACTAAGAATACCAAAAAGAAGGATACCCAAAGACAAGGATACCTAAGAGGAAGCCATACAAACAACGTACAGATAACAAGGAGGCACGCATCGATGGACCCAGTCACACACCGCTATGAACGAATGGACTACTCGGTTTCCGTCCGCCCCATGGATATCATCGCCGGATATCCGGTGCGGCCGGGGTTCTACGATATGAACGGCGCCACGGCCCTCGCCGACGGCGTCAATTTCACGATCTACACCATCCGCGGCACGTCGGTGGAACTTCTGCTGTTCCGCCACGGGGAGCAGGAGCCATTCGCCGTGCTCCCGTTTCCGGAGAAATACAAGATCGGCAACGTCTATTCCATGCTGGTTCTCGGCCTGAAGCACGATGAGTTTGAATACGCCTACCGGGTGGACGGCCCCTGGGACCCGGCAAAAGGCTACCGCTTCGACAAGACGAAGATCCTGCTGGATCCTTACGCCAAGGCGGTCACCGGCCAGGGCGTCTGGGGCGTCCGGGACACGGAATGCGATTACCACGCCCGGGTCGTGAGGGACAGCTTCGAGTGGGGCGATATGCCCCAGTCTACGAAGAAAATGAGCGACCTGATCATCTATGAGCTGCATGTGCGGGGCTTTACGAAGCACCCGTCTTCCGGCGTAGAGCATCCGGGAACCTTCGCGGGGCTGAAGGAGAAGATCCCGTATTTAAGGGAGCTTGGCGTCAACGCCGTGGAGCTGATGCCGATCTTCGAGTTCGACGAGACGGTCAACGCCCGCGATGTGGACGGCAACCATCTGCTGGAATACTGGGGCTACAACTCCGTCTGTTTCTTTGCGCCCAACACCAGCTACGCCTCGACGCGGGAGTACCACCGGGAAGGCACGGAGCTGAAGCAGATGATCAAGGAATTCCATGACAACGGCATCGAAGTCATCCTCGACGTGGTTTTTAACCATACCGCCGAGGGAAATGAGAAAGGCCCGGTCATTTCTTTCAAGGGCCTCGATAACCAGCTTTACTACATGCTGACGCCCGACGGATTTTATTACAACTTCAGCGGCTGCGGCAATACCCTAAACTGCAACCAGCCTGTGGTCCGCAACTTGATTCTGGACTGCCTGCGCTACTGGACGATCCAGTACCGCGTGGACGGCTTCCGCTTCGACCTGGCCAGCATTCTGGGCCGGAAGGCGGACGGCGCGCCGATGAACGAACCGCCGCTTCTGGAAGCTCTGGCCTACGATCCGGTGCTGGGAAATGTCAAACTGATCGCCGAGGCCTGGGACGCGGGCGGGCTTTACCAGGTGGGCAAATTCCCGGCCAGCAAGCGCTGGGCCGAGTGGAACGGGCGCTACCGGGACACGGTGCGGGGGTTCTTAAAGGGCGACGCCTGGAACAGCTGGGACGCGGCCTGGAGTATCTGCGGTTCCGGCGATATGTACGGGGGCGTCTACTCCGACGGCAACGACAACTATGCCGGCTATAACTCCTGCGTGAATTTCCTCACCTGCCATGACGGCTTTACGCTCTACGACCTGTATTCGTACAACGGCAAGCACAACGAAGCCAACGGCTGGAACAATACCGACGGAACGAACGACAACCGGAGCTGGAACTGCGGGGCGGAAGGGGAGACCTGGGACCCGGAGGTCCTGGATCTGCGCTTCCGGATGATCCGCAACGCCTGCGCGGTTCTCATGTGCAGCCGCGGCACGCCGATGTTTCTGGCCGGCGACGAGTTCGGCAACACCCAGTTCGGCAACAACAACGCCTATTGCCAGGACAACGAGATCTCCTGGCTGGACTGGCGGCTGCTCGAGAAGAACCGCGGCCTGTTCGAATTCTTTCAGTTCATGATCGCGTTCCGGAAGAAGCATCCGATCATCAGCCGGAGACTTCCGGCCGCTATCTGCGGCATGGAGGCGCTGCACGCCCATGACGTGAACGCCGAGATCACGAACCTGCCGCCGAATGCCCGCACGATTGGCGTCAGTATGGCCGGGTACGACAAGGCGCGGGGGCAGGACGATATTATCTATCTGGCCATCAATACCTACTGGGAGGATGTGGCCATCACGCTGCCCGACACGCACGGGCGGGTACACTGGTATCTGGCGGTCAACACGGCCGGCGACAGCCGGGGGCGCTACTGCTATCAGGACTGGCAGTCGCCGCATATCGAGCATGAGTTCATCATGCGGCCGCGGTCGGTGGCGGTGTTCTACGCGGCGGTGAGAAGGTAAGCGAAACCGTTCAGACGGCTGCGCGTGAAGAATACCAGACGGCTGTCTATGTAAGCGGAACCGTTCAGACGGCGTGCAGTAACAGTTCAGACTGTTACGGCATGTAAAATATATCGCCAAAAATGTATTTATTTTAGTAATTGCGGTAGCCGTCAACTTATGTTATAGTATTCCCAGTGCAGATTTT
>CAYYHX010000092.1:3542-6580 GCA_964471835.1 uncultured Hungatella sp. | reverse complement strand
TCCGGTCCGGCCACGCTCAGGCTGTAGACGTTCCCCGTCACGCTGCCATGTCATATCCAGATTAATCTCAGGTTCCGTCCTTTTTTTCTTATTCATTCCCTAATCTTTTCCCCTTTACGCAGCACTCTTTTCCCGCAAATGAAATTCCATAAATTATTACTTCGTACCCCTTCCGCTGATAGCCGATGGCGTACTGCCGCTCCTCGATCTGCCGAAGCGCTTTCTCGGCGTCGCGCTCCAGCCCCGCTTCCCCCTTTGACCGCTTCGTTTCAATCACAACAGCCCGCCGGCCTTTACGATCCTCAACCGCGATATCGCATCTCCCCGACCCCATTTCATCATTTGAACGCACAAGATAAGCGGAACTGTGGAGAAGCCCCGCCAGAAGGGCATGATAATAATCCTCATGATAATCATAACAGCTGATGGTATCATACAGGATACCGCGAATCCGTTCCGTAAGGGCATCTGTCCGGCAGTTCCAGACCTCATCATACAATCCGGTCTGATGGTTCGGCAGTACATCCTCGGCGAACCATTCGCGGATCTTCCTCACAAAGATTTCCCGAACCTCACGGTTGGGGATGACAAACCGGGCGCAGTCCCGCCGCTGTGGTCCGCCGTTCCGTTCAAGCGTCAGATAACCGGTTTGATACAAAACGCTGTAAAGCATCTCCTTTTTATCCAGTTCCTGGTACGTCAGATTCAGGATCAGCGGCTTCTCCACCGCCTCCCCCGCAATCAGGCGCTCGATCTCCTCCTTCAGAGGCGCATCAGCCAGTTCGACAAACCTGCGGATCACCTGGTTCGAACTGGTATTGTCCCAGTATGGATCCGGTTCCGCATCCGGACTGTCAAGCAGCTTGTCACAATGGCATACCACATCCCACGGACAATAGACATCCGTATCCCCGAAGCGGTATCCGTCGTACCACTCTTTCACCGGCCCGTAGGCATCAGACAAACCGTAATCCTTCAGGATTTTTCGCACATCCGCGTCGGTAAACCCGAAATATTCATCATACCGGTCGTCAAAAATCGTGTCGACCTTTAAGTTATTCAATCCCGTGAAAATACTCTCTTTCGAAATCCGCAGGCAGCCGGTAAGAACCGCAAAAAACAACTCGGAATTCGTCTTAAAGGCTTCCACGAAAAAACCGCGCAGAAAATCAACCATCGCACTGTAATAACCCTTATCGTTCGCCTTATCAAGCGGCACGTCATATTCGTCAATCAGAAGAATCACCTGCCGGCCGTAATGGGTAGACAGCATACGCATCAGATGGGCCGGCGCAAACTTCAGATCCGCTTCCTTGACGTCTTTTCGGATATAACGCACCAGCCGCTCTTTATCATACTGATTCAGGCGGTCGCTTTCCATAAGAAAATACAGGCGCTGGCATTCGGCTGAAAGCAGCTCCGCCAGAGCCCCAAGCGCGTCCTCAAAGTTTCTGCCGTCAATTCCTTTCAGTGAGAAAAACAGCACCGGGTACTGCCCCTGATATTTCCCGCACAATTCGCGGTCCCTGCTGATCTCAAGCCCGTCAAACAGAGAGGGATCCGCGCCAATCTCAAAAAAGGCTTTCAGCATGGTCATGTTCAGCGTCTTGCCGAACCGTCTGGGCCTGGTAAACAGATTGACCTGGCCTTTCCGGCCGAGCAGCTGACGGATAAAGCCTGTCTTATCCAGATAATAGCAGTCCTCCCGTATCATCTTCTCAAAACTGTCAAATCCTACGGGAAGCCGTTTGTCCGTCGCCGCCATGCCATCACCCCCCCATCCTTCCTAACGCCTGCCTATCAGTATAAATAATAATCTGCGGCGGCGCAAGGATTTTCTTTAAGAAGCTGTTATACCACAGATTATAAACGTAACAAAACCGCCATACAGAAAGAACTTCCATATAGCGGCCATTGTTCTCATTTCCCAAACAGATCGCTGTGTGTTCCGGTCCGCGCCAGTGTCAGTATCAAAACATCATCCTCGATGCGATAAAGCAGCAGCCAATCCGGAAGAATATGACACTCACGATGTCCTGCCCAATTCCCGGCAAGCGCGTGGTCTTTGTTTCTATCAGGAAGTGGAATTCCCATTGCAAGGGCGGCGATGATATCGTCCAGCAAATCGATCTTGAGGCCGCGTTTCATTGCCAGTTTGTAGTCCTTTTTGAACTGTGTTGTAGGCTTGACCGTGTACCTTGCTTTCCTCATGCTTTTAAGTCTGCAAACAGTTCATCCAGATCGGTATACCCTTTCACGGACGGATCTTCCGCAATCCTTTCCGCTTCCAACATGGCGGCAACGGTTTCCTTATTGGGCCGGTTCAGAGAAATGGCAAAAGGAATTCCGCCCTCGCGAAGCGATTGACGGACAAAGATATTGAAAGCCGTAGAGAGGTTCATGCCAAGTTCTCCAAAGAGTATGTCCGCCTGCGTTTTCAAGTCTGAATCCATACGAATGCTGATGTTTGTGGTGGAGCCAGCCATAAAAACATCTCCCTTCTTGCTGGTAGTTACAGTATATGCGAATCGCACGAAAAAAGCAATACTCTTCGACGTTTTTATAAGTTTTTCTTGACTTTCCTCCCCCTTGATGGTATGCTAGGGTGCGCCACAAAAGGGAGGGTGATTTTCCATGGAACAGACGACCGAGGAGAACGACGCACCGCTGCTTTTTCTTCTGCCGGTTCTCTACAAACAGATCTTGAATTCTGCAAATCCAAAGGAATACGGACTGACGAAAAGCCATATCATCATTCTTCTGTCCCTGTCGCTGCACGGGACGCTCAATATGACACAGATCGCGAATTACGTTCATTCCAATAAGGAACAGACCACGCGGGCCGTCGCGTTTCTCGTCGAGGAAGGATACGTCCTGCGCGAGCACGACGAGACGAACCGGAAAGTCGTTTTCATCCAGCTGACGGATAAAGGCAAGGAACTCATCGAATCCTGGAGAAGAGATCAGACCTCGCATTTGCATGACAGCTTCCGGGAAAACCTGACCGAAGAAGAACAGACGGAAATGCAGGACGCCGC
>CAYYHX010000092.1:0-3442 GCA_964471835.1 uncultured Hungatella sp. | reverse complement strand
TTCACCTGCTCGTTGTCCATCATCTCACGCGCGCTGCCGCTTAAGACGATCCTGCCGGTTTCCAGCACATACGCCTTGTCCGCGATGGAAAGCGCCTTCTTCGCGTTCTGCTCAACCAGAAGAACCGTCGTCCCGCTCTGGTGGATCTCCTTTATGATATCGAAAATCTCATTTACATAGATCGGCGAAAGACCCATCGACGGCTCATCCATCAGCATCAGCCGCGGCCGCGACATCAGCGCACGGCCCATCGCCAGCATCTGCTGCTCGCCGCCGCTTAACGTGCCGGCCGGCTGGTTCTTGCGCTCCTCAAGACGCGGGAAGCGCTTATAGATCGTCTTTAAGGTTTCTTCCACTTCCGCCTTATCGTTCCGCGTATAAGCCCCCATGCGGAGATTCTGCAGAACCGTCATCTCCGCGAACACGCGCCGCCCCTCCGGGACGTGCGCGATTCCCATGGATACCAGCCGGTATCCGGGCGTCTTCGTGATGTCCTTGCCTTCATACAAGATTTTGCCGGATTTGGCCGGGATCAGCCCCGTGATGGTCTGCAGCGTCGTCGTCTTGCCCGCGCCGTTGGCGCCGATCAGCGCGATGATCTCTCCCTGGTTCACCTCGAAGGAGATTCCCTTGATGGCCTGGATCACGCCGTAGCAGACTTCCAGGTCTTTGACTTCCAGTATCGCCATGTCCTCTCCTCCTACTCTCCGAGATACGCCGTGATCACGCGGCGGTCATTCAGCACTTCCGAGGTCTCGCCCTGGGTCAGCACCTGTCCGAAATTCAGCACGGTCAGACGTTCGCAGATGCCAGCAACCAGTTTCATATCATGCTCGATCAGGAGAATCGTCATGTGGAACTGCTCGCGCACGAAGCGGATCGTCTCCATCAGCTCCGCCGTTTCATTCGGGTTCATGCCGGCCGCCGGTTCATCGAGAAGCAGGAGCTTCGGATCGGTAGCCAGCGCCCTCGCGATCTCCAGCTTCCGCTGCTTGCCGTAAGGCAGGTTGGACGCCTTGTAATCCCATTCCTGATCCAGATCAAAGACGGACAGAAGTTCCATGGCCCTCTCGTTCATTTCCTTTTCTACCTTATAGAAGGACGGCAGACGCAGGATCCCCGTCAGCGTAGAATATTTGTAATGGTTATGAAGGCCCGATTTTACATTGTCCAGCACGCTCAGATCCTTGAACAGACGGATGTTCTGAAATGTTCTGGCGATGCCGGCCTGGTTGATCTCAATCGTCTTTTTGCCGGTCATATTCTCGCCGTCCAGCAGGATCGTACCCGTGTCCGGCTTATACACGCCGGTCAGCAGGTTGAATACCGTGGTCTTGCCCGCGCCGTTGGGACCGATCAGACCGTAGAGCTGGCCTTTTTCAATCGTGACATGGAAACTGTCCAAAGCCTTCAGGCCGCCGAAAGAGATACTTAAATTCTTTACTTCAAGCGTGGGGGTAGCAGCCATCTCACGCCACCTCCTTCTTCGCCGTGCGGCTGCGCAGCTTCTCCATGACCACGCTGCGCATCTCGATTGCCTTGGGGCTGGAGTTGAAGATCGTCATCGCGATCAGCACGATCGCGTAGATCAGCATCCGGTAGTCGTTCAGCCCGCGCAGCATCTCCGGCAGAACCGTAAGCAGCACCGCCGCGATGATGGACCCGCGCATATTTCCCAGGCCGCCCAGCACGACAAACACTAAGATAAGGATCGATTTGTTGTAGCCGAAGTTATTGGACGAAGCCTGCAGCGTGGACAGGCTGTGCGCGTAGAGCACGCCCGCCATCCCCGCGAGGGCCGCCGAGATGGAGAACGCCATCAGCTTGTATTTCGTGACATGGATGCCGATGGACTCCGCCGCGATCCGGTTGTCGCGGATCGACATGATCGCGCGCCCGGTCCGGGAATGGATCAGGTTCAGCACGATAAACAGCGTCAGCAAAAGCAGCAGGATGCCGATCGTGAAGGTCGCCGCCCTCGGCGTACCCGTGATGCCCTGCGCGCCTTTTATGAGGATCACGCCCGTCTCCTTGTCCAGACCGAGGGACGTGGTGTCTTTCATGGAAAAATGGAACCCGTTCGCGTCGCGCCCCACATAGAGGACGTTGAGCAGATTCTTGATGATTTCGCCGAAGGCAAGCGTCACAATCGCCAGATAGTCGCCCTTCAGCCGCAGCACCGGAATGCCGATCAGCAGACCGAAGACGCCGGCCACCGCCGCGCCGAGAAGCAGGGCCAGGAAGAACCGCAGCCCTACGCTGGGAATCACCGGTTCCAGGCAATTCGTGAGGAACGCGCCGGAGAAGGCGCCCAGGCACATGAAGCCCGCGTGTCCCAGGCTCAGTTCGCCGAGGATCCCGACGGTCAGGTTCAGCGACACCGCCAGGATCGCGTATATACACAGAGGCACCAGAAGCCCCTTAAACAGACTGCTCAGATGGCCGGTCCGGTCCAGGATCTGCACCACGAGCCAGAACAGGATGACCATGCCGTAAGTGACCGCGTTCTGGAACCGCACTTTGTTCTTCGCCATTCCGCTCACCTACACTTTCTCATTGATCTTCCTGCCCATAAGTCCGGTCGGCCGCACGAGAAGCACGATGATCAGTACCGCGAACACGATCGCGTCCGACAGCTGGGAAGAAATGTATGCTTTTGACAGGTTCTCGATCACACCCAGAACGATGCCGCCGATGAACGCGCCCGGAATCGACCCGATGCCGCCGAAGACGGCGGCCGTAAATGCCTTGATGCCCGGCATGGAGCCGGTATAGGGCGTCAGGGACGGGTAGGCCGAGCAGAGCAGCGCGCCCGCGATGGCCGCCAGGGCCGAGCCGATGGCAAATGTTACCGCGATGGTCTTATTTACATCGATGCCCATCAGGGACGCCGCGCCCCTGTCCTCGGAAACCGCCAGCATGGCCTGTCCCATTTTCGTCTTATTGATAAATGTGGTCAGAGCGATCATGATAAGGATACAGCTGATAATCGTCACGATCGTCGTGGAGGAGATGGTCAGCCTTCCTCCGGCCAGCACGAGGTTCGGCAGCGTCACGACCGACGTAAACTGCCTGGGATTGGAACCGAATACCAGAAGGGCGATATTCTGAAGCAGATAACTGACCCCGATGGCCGTGATCAGAACCGCAAGGGACGACGCCTCGCGCAGCGGCCGGTACGCCACCCGTTCGATTGTCACACCCAGTACCGTGCAGAACGCGACCGCCGCCAGAATCCCGAGAAGCGGCGGCATTCCCATGGTACTTACAATGGTGAAGATCACGAAGCCGCCGACCATGATGACGTCCCCGTGGGCGAAATTCAGCATCCGGGCGATCCCGTAGACCATGGTGTAGCCCAGGGCGATGATCGCGTAGACAGAGCCTAAACTGACGCCGCTGATAAAATAAGACAGAAATCCCATATTCCGCTCCCCTCTTA
>CAYYHX010000091.1:4791-6598 GCA_964471835.1 uncultured Hungatella sp. | reverse complement strand
AGAAATGCCGGATCATCAGCAATTCGGATGCGCATTACCTGGAACACATCAACGAACCGCAGCTGCGGCTGCCGGTGGAGGAGAAGAGCGTGCGCGGGGTGCTGGATACGCTGCTTCGCGGAAGCAATCCGTCCTGAAATTTACGTGTGGATTCCTTGCGGGGATACCGCGGTAAGGTGCTGCTGGTCGGCATCAATTATGATAAAAAGAAAAAGGTACACCGGTGCAGGATAATGACTGCGGAGATATGACATTTCGTGTATTCTTGTTGGCAGATGGCGGGAAATCCCGTATAATCGGATCATAGAACGGATAGCAGGCAGCAGGTTCTTACTGACAGGGAGGACGGCATCTATGAAATACGACTTCATTTCCATCATAGACCGGCAGGGGCGCGACGCCATCGCGGTGGACGGGCTGGGTGCCGGGACGGCGCCCGCGAAGCCGCGGGAGGGATTCGATGTGATCCCTATGTGGATCGCAGACATGAATTTTCCGACCTGCCCGACGATCCAGGAGGCGATCATCGAGCGGGCGAAACACCCGGCGTTCGGGTATTTTGAACTGACAGACGAGTATTATGATTCTATCATCCGCTGGCAGGAGAGGCGGAACGGCGTTACGGGTCTTACGAAAAAGTGCATCGGCTATGAGAACGGCGTGCTGGGCGGCCTGATCTCGGCGCTGACCGCCTTCGCGGCGCCGGGGGATGCGGTGCTTCTGCACAGTCCGACCTACATCGGTTTTACCGGCTGCATCCGGAACAACGGGTTCCGGATCGTCCATTCGCCGCTGAAGAAGGATGAGAAAGGCGTCTGGCGGATGGATTACGAGGATATGGACGCGAAGCTGAAGGCAGAGAAGATCCATGTGGCTGTATTCTGCAGCCCCCACAACCCCTGCGGCCGCGTCTGGGAGCGCCGGGAGATCGAGAAGGCCATGGAGGTGTACCGGGCGAACGACTGCCTGGTGATCTCCGATGAGATCTGGTCGGATATCATTTTGACCAGACATAAGCATGTGCCGGTTCAGATGGTCAGCGAGGACGCGAGGAACCGCACGGTGGCGCTGTACGCGCCCAGCAAGACGTTTAATCTGGCGGGACTGGTGGGCAGCTACCATATCATTTATAATCCGTATCTGCGGGACCGGGTGGTGAGCAAGGGCACGAAGCCGCATTATAATGACGCCAATGTCCTCTCCATGCACGCGCTGATCGGCGCGTATAAGCCGGAGGGATACGAGTGGGTGGATGAACTGTGCGAGGTGATCACGGGAAATGTCAATTATGCCTGTGATTATATCGGGGAGCATTTCAAGGGAATCAATGTCAGCAGGCCGGAGGGAACCTACATGCTTTTTCTGGACTGCACGGAATGGTGCGCGGACCACGGCAGGGATATCGGATGGCTGGAGAAAGCCGGCTGGGACGTGGGGGTGGCCTGGCAGGACGGGAGGATGTTCCACGGGCCGTGCCATATCCGCATGAACCTGGCGCTGCCTTTCAGCCGCGTGCAGGAGGCGTTTGAACGGCTGAGGCGGTATGTGTTTACCGACTGACGCACCACGGGTATCCGTGCCGATCATCAGGGATTGGGAACGTGAAATGGAAACGTGAATTGGGAACGCAGCAGGGAGAGGCAGGTTTCACGGGGGAAGGAGTCCAAATGAAAAAACTCTGGAAGGCCGCGGTACTGGCCGCGGCGATGGCTTGCGCCGCGGCGGGAAGCGCGTACGCAGGCGGTTGGGTGACGGATAACGGCCGCTGGTGGTATCAGACGGATGAGAGCGGCGCATCCTGGCTGAG
>CAYYHX010000091.1:0-4691 GCA_964471835.1 uncultured Hungatella sp. | reverse complement strand
GGCTGGTACTGGCTGGACGGGGACGGCAACGGTGTGGCGGAATGTTATTATTTCGACGCGGACGGATATATGCTGGCGGATACGGTTACGCCGGATCAATGCAGGGTGAACGCGGACGGTGCCTGGGTCGATGAGGCAGGTTCCGTGCAGACCCGCGCGGCGGAAAGCGCGTATGCAGGCGGCTGGGTGGCGGATAACGGCCGCTGGTGGTATCAGACGGATGAGAGCGGCGCATCCTGGCTGAGCAGCGGCTGGTACTGGCTGGACGGGGACGGCAACGGTGTGGCGGAATGTTATTATTTCGGTCCGGACGGGTATATGCTGGCGAATACGATTACGCCGGATCAATACAGGGTGAACGCGGACGGCGCCTGGGTCGATGAGGCGGGTTCCGTGCAGACCCGCGCGGCGGGCCAAACCGGCGCGGGGCAGCCCGCAGGGGCGGAAGCCGGTGCGGAAGGGCAGCCTGCGTGGACAGATACCGGCACGGAGGGCCAGCCAACTGGGTCGGAAGCCGGCGCGGAGGGGCAGCCCGCAGGGGCGGAAGGCACGGGAGAACAGCCGCCGGCCGGCCGGGTCATTGATCCGAATCTTCCTATGGTAGCTTTGACTTACGACGACGGCCCGCAGACCGATGCGGGAAACCGGATTCTGGATATCCTGGCGCAATACGGAGCCAAGGCCACATTTTTCCTGGTGGGAGAACGCTGCGCTTCCCGCGCGGCTGAGGTGCAGCGCATGGTGGCGGAAGGGCATGAGGTCGGGAACCATACCTATCAGCACAAGTACCTGCAGAAGCTGGGGGCGGAGGCAATCCGCTACCAGATCGATCAGGGCAGCGCGGCGGTCACCGCCGCCTGCGGTGTGGCGCCGGCACTGGTGAGGCTGCCGGGCGGCAACAAAAACGCGACGGTTCTGGCGAACGTGAATTATCCGATGATCCAGTGGAGCATCGATACCAGGGACTGGGAACACAGGAACGCGCAGAGGACGATTGATGAGGTGCTGGGCAAAGTGCAGAGCGGGGATATCGTTCTGATGCATGAGCTCTACGGGGCGACGGCGGCGGCGACGGCGGTGATCGTTCCGGAACTGACAGCCAGAGGGTATCAGCTGGTAACGGTCAGTGAGATGGCGGCGGCTAAGGGGATCCCTCTGGAGGCAGGGAAGCTGTACTATCATTTCCGGTGACGGATTTTTGCTTCCGGCGGCTGGTTCTTATTCTGAATAAGGGAGGCGCGGGTCAGTGGGGAAATATTTAAGCATCGGCAATGACGGCTTCGCGGCCATTGTCAAGGGCCTGTACGTTGATAAGACGGAACTGATTGCTTATATCAACAGCACGATCGGGACCAAGGACAAGCTCACCTGCGTCAGCAGGCCCCGCAGGTTCGGCAAATCGTATGCCGCCCAGACGCTGTGTGCTTATTATGACAGAAGCTGCGATTCCGCCCCGCTTTTCAGCGGACTGAGGATATCGGGCGATCCTTCCTTTCGGGAACACCTGAACCGGTACGACGTCATTTATCTGGATATCACGCTGTTTCTGTCAGAGGCGGAGGATATTCACGGCGTGGTGCGGGATATCAATGATAAAGTGGTGAAGGAACTGCGGCTGGCTTATCCGGACGTAAAGACGGATGGTTCTCTTGCGGGTACGCTCTATTCGATTGCGGAAGCAGCCGGTTCGAAATTTATCGTGATTATCGACGAGTGGGATGCCCTGTTCCGGGAGTCGAAGGAGGATGCGGAGCTTCAGAAGGACTACCTCCGGCTGCTGCGCGGGATGTTCAAAAGCAGTCTGACGGACAAGATGATCGCGGCGGCTTATATGACCGGAATCCTTCCGATCAAAAAGTACGGTACGCAGTCGGCCATGACAGATTTCAGGGAGTATACCATGCTTCAGCCGGAACCGCTGGAAGAGTTTATGGGGTTTACGGAGGAAGAAGTGAGGTGTCTCTGTTCGGATTCCGGTCTGGATTTCACGGAAGTGCAGAGATGGTATGACGGGTATCTTTTGGGCGATAACGTTCCTATCTACAGCCCGAAGTCTGTAATTGACGCGGTACGCCGGAAACGGCTGGGCAGCTACTGGACACAGTCGGAAACCTATGAATCCCTGCGGTTCTATATCGATCTGGATGAGGACGGACTGAAAGAGGCGATTGTGCAGATGCTTGGCGGGGCGCATATTAAGATCGACGCCGGCACATTTCAGAACGATATGACCAGCATCCGGCAAAGGGATGATGTCCTGACTCTGCTTGTTCATCTGGGCTATCTGACGTATGAGGCGGATGAACGGGCGGTGTTCATTCCGAATGAGGAGGTGCGTCAGGAATTCGTGCGTACCGTCGCTTCCGGAAAACGCCGGGAACTTGCGAGGATGATACGCAGCTCCGAGCATCTCCTCGAACAGACGCTGAACGGGGAGGAAGAAGCGGTAGCGGCGGCGATTGAGGAAGCCCATTCCGCGGGCACCGCGCCCGCGTTTTATAACAATGAACAGGCGCTGCGCAGCGTGATTCGTTTCGCGTATCTCAGCTGTGTGGATGAGTTTATGCAGATTCAGGAGCTGCCGTCCGGAAAAGGCTATGCGGATATTGTTTTTCTTCCGAAAAAGGGGTCTTCGAAGCCGGCGCTTCTGGTCGAATTGAAATGGAATCGAACGGCGGAAGGCGCGATCCGGCAGATCCGGGAGAAGCGTTACCCGCAGGTTCTTGAGACGTACGGCGGGGAGATCCTTTTAGTCGGCGTCAGCTACGATGCAAAGAGCGGAAAACATGACTGCCGGATCGAGAAGCATGTGAAGGCTCTTTAGGATTCGATCTAAGTTCCCTGTTCGAGCGGCAGCATCTCCGCCTTTCTCTCGTGGTATACCGTATAATAGCGGAAGCCGCATTCCCGCAGCAGCGCGGCGGTGCGGTTGAATTCGAGGCCGACGCAGTCCGGCGTATGGGCGTCGGAGCCGACGGTTAGCAGTTCTCCTCCCAGCTCCCGGTAGCGGCGCAGGATGTCCTCACAGGGGTTGGGCTGGCCGAGACAGCGGCGGAAGCCGCCGGTATTGCATTCCAGGGCCTTGCCTTTGTCAATCAGAGTCCGCAGAAGCGGGTCGATATAATCCAGATAATCCGCCGCCCGGTAGCTGGCGTTCTTCGTGGGGCAGTAGCGCACGATGTAGTCCAGGTGTCCGTAGGAGTCAAAGCAGTCCAGTTTCCGAACATTCTCCGCAGAAACCTCGAAGAAACGGCGCAGGGCTTCCTGCTCCGTGCGCCCTTCGTAGAAGGACGGCAGGTAGGGATCGGTGCCGTCGATGAAATGGCTGGAGCCGATGACGAAGTCGAAATCGCAGGTTCGCACCAGTTCGTTCAGATAATCCGCGATATGCTGCTGCAGGCCGAGTTCTACGCCGATCTCGATGCGGATGCGGTTCCGGTACTGTTCCCTCAGCCGTCTCATGGTGTCCAGATACGTGGGAAAGTCCAGTGTGAAATCGATGGCGGAGACGACGTCGTAGTCGTGGTGATCCGTGATGCAGATCCGCTCCATGCCGAGCGCGATGGCGCGTTCGATCTGCTGCGCGGGCGGCGTGCTGCTGTCGCCGGAGAAGCTGGTATGAAGATGGAAGTCGCAAAGCATATTCGGGAGGCTCCTTTCTGTCGCCGGTTCGGGTATCGGTTCGGCGGGTGTACCGGTTTACCGGGTCCGCCGATTACGCGGCTGTACGGGCGGGGCTTTCCGCCGGTCATTCGACCGGTACGCCCGTCTGACACACCCGTCCGGTACACCGTCTGACACACCCGGCCGGTACGCAACACTGTCATTATACATTTATTATAGGAAAAAATCCACAAAACATGACAAAAAAGGCAGACGGAAAGTCATTTTTTGATTTCCATTGACGATACGTATTATACGCATTATAATGCACTTGTAAGGAAGCAGGAACATGAAGGACAAAGATTTGCTAAAGCTGCTAAAGCAAAACGGGTGGGAAGTGAAACGTATCAACGGAAGCCATCATATCTTACAAAAGGATGGCCGTACCGAAGTCATTCCTGTTCATGGGAAAGAGGTTCCCGCCGGCCTGTTAAATGTCATTTTGAAACGGACTGGGCTGAAATAGATCCCTGCAAAAAGGAGGCAACGCTATGTTATTTGTTTATCCGGCTGTATTCCACAAAGAAGATGGGTCTTACTGGGTTGAATTTCCGGATCTGCCCGGCTGCCAGACATACGGAGACAATATCACAGAAACCATGGGATACGCACAGGAAGCACTCGCCGGATACCTGCTCACCATGCTCGAGGAAGGTCATTCCATCCCGGTTCCCTCTGATATCCCGTCTGTTCATGATTCAGACAGTTTTGCAACCCTTGTATCCTGTGATATCGACCAATATAAAGATACCAAAGCCGTAAAGAAGACCCTGTCCATACCATCATGGCTGAATGACCGTGCCATGGCTCTGCATATTAACTTCTCTCAGGTGCTCCAGGAAGCTCTGATCCGGAAAATACAGTAACAGTTCTTCCGCCGTCTGGACTGTTACCAGAAAATCCGGTGTTGCGAAATCCGGAAAATCCGGTGCTGCGAATCCGGAAAATACAGTCTTGCCAGCCCGTATCCGCATATGGTATGATAAGCGCGTACGCGCCGGACGGACCGCGCCGGCGTACTGGGCGGA
>CAYYHX010000090.1:2016-6673 GCA_964471835.1 uncultured Hungatella sp. | reverse complement strand
CCCCTTCACCCGGCCTCGCCGCCCTGCCTCTCGCCCAGCTTCAGGTACGGCACCGCGTTCAGATCCCATCCGCTGCGGACGCCGTTGATATATTCATAGTATGCCGCCGTCCCGATCATGGCCGCGTTGTCGGTACAGTAGACCGGCGACGGATAATAAAACGTAAGGCCCGCCCTTTGGGCCGCCTCCCGCATCTCGCTGCGCAGCTCCGAATTGGACGCCACGCCGCCGGCAATCGCCACCTTGTCATAGCCCAGTTCCTTCGCCGCCGTGACCGTATGGGTGACAAGCACGTCCACCACCGCATACTGGAACGACGCCGCGAGATCCGGTACATTTACCTCCCCGCCGGTCATCCGGGCATGGTTCAGATAATTGAGAACCGCCGATTTGAGGCCGCTGAAGCTGAAGTCATAGGCCGATCCCTCCACCTTCGCCCTTGGGAAATGAATCGCGTCCTTCCTGCCTGCGCGCGCCGCCTGGTCGATCTTCGGACCGCCGGGATAGCCCAGACCCACAGCTCTGGCCACCTTGTCAAATGCCTCTCCTGCCGCGTCGTCGCGTGTCCTGCCCAGAATTTCAAACTCGCCGTAGTCCTTCACCACCACCAGATGGCTGTGGCCGCCGGACACCACCAGACAGACGAAAGGCGGCTTAAGATCCGGATGCTCGATGAAATTAGCGGAAATGTGTCCTTCGATATGGTGGACGCCCACCAGCGGCTTTCCCGCCGCATAGGCGATCGCTTTCGCTTCCGCCACGCCCACCAGAAGCGCTCCCACCAGCCCGGGACCGTAAGTCACGGCAACCGCCGTGATCTGGTCAAGCGTCATGCCGGCGTCAGACAGCGCGGTTTCGATAACCGGATTCATCTTCTCGATATGTTTCCGGGAAGCGATCTCCGGCACCACGCCCCCGTAGATGGTATGGAGATCGATCTGGGAAAAAATCACATTGGACAGCACCTCACGGCCGTTTTTCACGACCGCGGCAGCTGTCTCGTCACAGGAAGTTTCGATTGCGAGAATCGTAACATCCTCAGTAGTTGTGTTTCGTTTCATAGCTGTTTTCACGCCATACATTCCTGATCTTACAGTTCCTCCCGCCGGCCGCGCTGCGATTCCCCGTTCTCAGATTCCGTCCCTGTTTCCGGCCGTCCCGCGACTCCCCGTTCTCAGATTTCGTCCCTGTTTCCGGCCGTCCCGCAGGAACGCCGCACCGCGATTCCGGCCAGCATCTGCGTCATCTCAAATCTGCACCCGTTCCCGTCAGTCCTCCGCGAACCCCAGATCCACGCTCCGGCCGTCCCGGGCGGCTACGGTGCGCGGGAATATCTCACGCACTTTGTCGATGTATTCCTCCGGCCGGGTCAGCGACGGACTGTAATGGGTCAGCCACATCTCCTTCGGCTGCGCCTCTCTCGCCAGCCTGGCGGCCTCGTACATGGTCATGTGCTTATAATCCCTCGCCTTGTCTTCCTTGCCGTCCTCGCCGTACATGCCCTCGCAGATGAACAGATCCGCACCCGCGGCATACTCGGCGATCACCGGAACCGGCCGGGTATCGGTGCAGTAAGTCACTTTCAAGCCCTGCCTGGGCGGACCCAGCACCATATCCGGGGTATAGGTCATCCCGTCCATCCGGACCGTTTCTCCTTTCTGCAGGATGCTCCACGCCTTCATCGGCACATTCAGGCTTTTGGCCCGCTCCACATCGAAACGGCCCTTTCTCGGTATGGAAATGGAGTATCCGTAGCAGGTTACATTGTGGTTCACCTTAAAGGCGTCGATGTCATAAACTCCCACATGCAGGTGCTCGCGGTTCTCCGTCAGCTCCGCATACCGCAGTTCAAACGGCAATTCCGGAGCGATGATCCGAAGGGCGTCCGCCACACGCTTAAGACCCCTGGGACCGATCATCACCACCGGTTCGGTCCGCTCCGCGTTCCCCATGGTCAGCAGGAGTCCGGGCAGACCGCTGCAATGGTCAGCATGGTAATGGGTGAAGCATATGATATCGATGGGTTTGGGACTCCATCCTTTTTCTTTCAAGGCGATCTGGGTCCCTTCCCCGCAGTCGATCAGCAGATTGCTGCCGCCGCAGCGGGTCAGAAGCGATGTCAGCCACCGGTAGGGCAGCGGCATCATTCCTCCGGTTCCCAGAAGACATACATCCAGCATAATTCATTCTCCAATCAAACGGATAATATGGATATTTTACATGCACGAATGGCGTTTGTCAACGGATTCGGCACACGAGGATTCCCGCCGCTATAGCCCCATCCTATCGCTCGTTATAGGAAAAATGTTTATAGAAAATTTATAATTTCTTGACATCGACAGGCGGGTATGCTACTATTTCATGCGTGAAAATGATGACCCGAAACGGCTGCTCTGCGCCGCTGGCTGCCGGCGACAGCACAGTCCACGATAAAGGATGGTTATGGAAAATAAGAAACCAAACAACGCTTTAGTGCTTCAGACAGATTTCGGCCTGGCGGACGGCGCCGTCTGCGCCATGTACGGGGTAGCCAGAGGGGTTTCCCCGGACCTGCCGATCTATGACTTGACCCATGAGATCGAACCCTATCATATCTGGGAGGCCAGCCTGCGGCTGATTCAGGCCGTACCCTACTGGCCCGCGGGGACGGTTTTCGTGTCCGTGGTGGATCCCGGCGTGGGGTCCGCCCGAAGGAGCATCGTGGCCAGGACCAGCGGCGGACATTACATCGTGACCCCGGATAACGGAACCCTGACCCATGTGAAGCAGATCTCCGGCCTGGCGGAAGTCCGTATCATTGATGAGATGGTGAACCGCAGGCCCCACACGGAGCAGTCCTATACCTTCCACGGAAGGGATCTGTACGTCTTCAGCGGAGCCCGGCTGGCTTCGGGCGTCATTTCCTACGAGGAGGTGGGGCCGGCCGTGCCGGTGGACAGCATCGTGGAACTTCCGGTGATCCGGCCCAGTCAGGAGGACGGCTGCATCACTGGCACCATCGACATCCTCGACGTGCGTTTCGGGAGCCTCTGGTCGAACATCTCAAGAGAGCAGTTCGAGTCCCTGAAGATTGCGTACGGGGACCGGGTGGAGATTACCATCCGCCGGGACGGCAGGACGGTGTATCAGAACCGGATTGTCTACGGGCGCTCCTTCGCGGACGTCTATATCGGGGAACCGATCCTTTATGTCAACTCGCTGGACCGCATGGCTGTGGCGATCAATCAGGGAAGCTTTGCCAAGGCATACAACATCGGCACGGGCAACAGCTGGCAGATCTCCCTGCGGAAATGAAAGAAGCGGAAGTGAAAGAACGGAATTCTGCATGAATCTTCATGTGGGAGATAGATGTCCCGTTCCGCCCCGGCGGGACCGGTACGGGAAAGGCAAATGATTCCTGGGAAAACAGGACGAAACGGAGGTAGTTGTAATGTCTAATGCAAAAGATGCGAAAGAAAAAAAGAGTATCTGGAGAATGCTGCTCGGCACATGGGATACGAAGACGATCGTAGGTGTAGCGATCGGCGCCGCCCTGTTCGCGGTTCTGATGAATTACGGCGGGATTAAGGTGTTCACCAACACTTCCCTGACCACGGCGATGATCGTCGTACCCATCGTGGCCGGCCTGTTCGGGCCTCTCCCGGCGGCGCTGGTAGCCGGCCTCGGCAACGTGCTGGCGGATCTGATCGGCGGCTGGGGTTTCTGGTTCGACTGGTCCATCGGCAATTTCGTCATGGGCCTGTTCGTCGGCCTGCTCCCCCTGTACGGAGCCAGGATCGAGGACGGCATCTTCGAGGTGAAACATATGATCATGTATGTGATCTGTGTCATATTGGGGAACATGATAGGTTTCGGCCTGGTGACGCCCGTTCTGACGGTGCTGTTCTATTCCTCCGAACTGACCATCACGTGGGCGCAGGCATTTTCCGCCATCATTTCCAACGGCATCGTGGAGATCGTAGTCGGTATTCCTGTGCTGACCCTTCTGGCGAAGCGCAATGCCAAGAAGAATAACCTGAGCGTGGAAGAATAGGGACGCAGCGAAGGTAAGAGCAGTAAGAAAGGGCCGGGAAATGGAACCGACGAAGAAACCGATTATTGTATTTGATGATTTTACCTTCCGCTACAAGACGCAGAAGGAGCCGACCTTACATCATATCAATCTGACTCTGTACGAGGGTGAAAAAGTCCTGATCCTTGGCCCCAGCGGGTGTGGGAAATCCACACTCGCTAACTGCATTAACGGGCTGATTCCATTTTCCTACAAGGGCGAGATCCAGGGCTCCCTGAAAGTGGCGGGAATCGAGACGAAGAATGCCAGCATCTTCGAGATCAGCAAGCATGTGGGAACCGTACAGCAGGATACGGATGCCCAGTTCGTGGGGCTGTCCGTGGGGGAGGATATCGCATTTTCCCTGGAAAACCGGGCCATGCCCAGGCAGGAGATGCTGCCCCGGGTGGAGCGCACGGCGGCCATCGTGGGGATGGAGGATTTTCTGATCCAGCCTCCGTTCCAGCTGTCCGGCGGGCAGAAACAGAAGGTGGCGCTGGCGGGAATCCTGCATGACGAAGAAGAAGTTCTCCTCTTCGACGAACCTCTGGCCGCCCTGGACCCGGCCATGGGCATGACGGCGGTGGATCTCATCGACCGGATCCA
>CAYYHX010000090.1:0-1916 GCA_964471835.1 uncultured Hungatella sp. | reverse complement strand
GAGGAACTGGATATCCCGGCATACAGGCAGGCGATTCTGGATGAGATGAAGGCTTCCAAACCCGCGGACCCCCCGAAACAGGGCGAGCTTCTGATCAAGGTGGATCATGTGGATTTCTCCTACGGCAGCCGGAAGGTGCTGGATGATGTTTCCTTCGAGGTTCATAAAGGAGAACGCATCGCCATCGTGGGCAAGAACGGCGCGGGCAAATCCACCATGGCCAGAATGCTCTGCGGCATCATCCGCCCCCAGAAGGGAACCGTCGCCATAAACGGGCGCAATTACATGGAGCTGTCCATCCGAGAGATCGGCCGTCTGATCGGCTATGTGATGCAGAACCCCAACCAGATGCTGGTGAAGGATATGATCATCGACGAGGTGCGGCTGGCTCTGGAACTGAATCAGTTCGACGAGGAGCTGATCAAGACGAGGGTGGAGAGCACACTGAAAATGTGCGGCCTGTACGCGATGCGCAACTGGCCGATATCCGCCTTGAGCTACGGACAGCGGAAGCGGGTGACAATCGCTTCCATCCTGGCCCTGGAGCCGGACGTCATCATTCTGGATGAGCCCACGGCCGGACAGGATTACCTTCATTATACGGAGATCATGAATTTCCTGGAACACCTGAACCGGGAATTCCAGGTCACGATTTTATTCATCACTCATGATATGCACCTGGCCATTGAATATACGGACCGGGCCATCGTGTTTGCGGACAGCAAATGCATCGCGGACGATTATGTGTTCCGGGTACTGTCCAATACGGAGATCATCGAGGCAGCGAACCTGAAGCAGACCTCCCTGGTCACACTGGCGAAACTGGTGGGAGTGGATCCGGAATCCTATATCCGCCATTTTATTGAGAGAGAACGGGAGGAGCGGGCAAATGAATCTAAATAAGAGACTTTTGATCAACGTCATTCCCGGCACTACATTTCTGGATAAGCTGTCCGGCACCACCAAGGTGAGGCTGTTTTTCGCCCTGATCATCCTTCTGGTGGCCACCTGGGACATGCGCATCCTGTTCCCGGTGCTGCTCGTGGCCATCGTGGGCCTGGTATCCATCAAGCCGAATAAGAACCTGGTCATGGGGCTGGTCGGATTCGTAACGCTGATGAACCTGTTCAACCTGTTCCTGATCTGGGTCGTATCGCCGGATTACGGAGCCGGTATCGTGGGCGGTTCCACACTCCTGTTCCGCTTCTCGAAGCGGTATGTGGTCACAGCGGAAACCTTGTGGTATTTTCTGGTGCGTTTCGTCAAATTTATGGCGACCTTTCTGGTTTCCCTGACCTTTATCCAGGCCATCACGCCCAGTGAGATCGCGGCGGGGCTGTACTCCATCAAGGTTCCTTACAAGGTGGCCACGATGGTTTCCATCGCCTTCCGCTACATTCCGGAGATCACCCGTGATTTCGAGGACATCAAGATTTCCATGCAGGCCAGAGGAATGGAGCTTGACCCAAAAAAGGTTTCGCTTATGAAGCGTTTGAAGCAGAATGTGGTGATTCTGGTGCCTCTGATCATCGTATCCTTCGACCGGGTGGGGAATATCTCCAACGCCATGGATCTGAGGGGCTACGGGAGGGGCAAGAAGCGGACCTATTATTCGGAACACGAGGAAACCCCCAACGACCGGAAAATGAAGGTGATCTATCTGCTTCTGTACGCGGCGGTGATCGCCGTCATCATCGGGCGGATCTTCTTCCCAGGGGAATTCGAGGTTTGGGCGCCATGGATCTAGAAGATTATTTTTACGCACATTTACAGGAGCTGCGGGAACTGATCCGGATTCCATCGGTGTATGACGGGGCTTCCGCGGCGCCGGATAGACCCTATGGAAAAGGTGTGGCTGCCGCATTGGAATACATGCGGCAGCTTGCTTGTTCCGACGGGTTTGAGGTGCTGGAGTT
>CAYYHX010000089.1:0-6697 GCA_964471835.1 uncultured Hungatella sp. | reverse complement strand
GTACCAGAGCGGTCAGTGTTCGGATCTTTCGCCCCTCCCCGGGCAATCAATAATAATTGGTGCAGTCAAAAAAGGCACGGGAAAAATCCCTCTTGAAATGCTGTTCATAGCAATGGTTGAACAGTTCAATGTATTTTTTGTAGGATTCCCCGATAAAGGCGCAGCCGTCATAAACCTGATCCTCTGACATCGGTACACTGCGGTAGAGATGCGGGAAGACAGAGGAAACGGTTTTGGATTTCGAGCAGGGGCAGATCACCCGGGCATAGATCAGCTGTGCGATCATATCGTAAACGCTGAAGTGAAAGCGCATTTGGGACGCCAGGATATCAATCGTCTCTTTGACCCCCAGTTCAGACAGGAGAGCGGAGAGGAGGAAATGTCCGGCATGGATCTCCACGGGAGAAGCAAAGGCACGGGGGCGGGTTTCCTCCGCCAGGGAAGCCCGGCGCTCCTCATTTTTTTGCCGGACGACCTCCCGGTAATAGTCGACGGGCAAAAAAATTTATCCGAAAATATGGGTTTTTCGGGCATCCGTGCGGACAATGCTGAGATATGGCGGCAGGGAACGTCGGAACATTCCTAGTACTTCGTCGGAAGACGGGGGAAGAGGGGAATTTTCCATTTTTCCGCCAAAGCTTCAAAAATCGTTTCAAAAATCGTAAGATTTTATCCCGTCTTTTCTCTAGCCAAACAATGGCACATGTGTTATAATAAACCAAATTTAGAGAAAGGTTAGAGAAGGGAGGCTGTGTATCTATGAACCGAATACGCAGCGGTGTGGTCTTGTTTTCCTTTCTAATGGCTCTTTCGATCGCCACTCCGGTCTACGCCGGTACATGGATCGGGCATGAAGATAAGACGTGGACCTACGTGGACAGCAGCGGACAGAGCCTTACCGGCTGGATTGAAGACGGAGAGAAGACCTATTATCTGGACGAAGACGGCGTCCTTAAAACCGGCTGGTTCAAGCTGAAGGGTTCCTGGTATTACTTCGATGAAGACGGAGTCTTGGCAAGAGATCAGTGGATTGACAACTATTATGTGAACTCGGAAGGCAAGATGAAGGAGATCCGGTAGGGATGTCGGTTGTATCGGCATCCCGGCCGGATTGCTTCTGTTCGCTGTTCGCTGATCGATTCTCATTTTGTTTCCGGCTTATTTCTGACTTTGCCTGCGCCTCCTCCGCACTTATACGGAGCCGTCAGAAACTGCGTATCTTATCCTCTTTATCGCCTGTCGTCTTGTCAATGGAACGGATCACCACATAATACCCGTCGCTTTCACTGAGCCGCACATAGACGCGGTCCCCCAGCTTGCGGCCCATGATTGCGCTTCCCAGCGGCGATTCCGTACTGATCAGACCGTTTAAGGAGTTTCCGCGGATTGAGGTAACCAGCCGGTATGTCTCTACCTCATCATCATCTTCTATATAAAGTTCCACCGTATTATTGAGGCCCACTTCGTCTTTCTCCGATTCATCGGAGATGATCTCGGCGGTTTTAAGCATCCTTTCCAGATAACGAATGCGGCTCTCGTTCTGATTCTTGTCCCGCTTTGCCGCGTAATATTCGAAATTCTCGCTCAGATCCCCCTGGGCTCTCGCCTCTTTTAACGCTTCCAGCGCCTCCTTGCGGACCACCAGTTTCCGATGCTCGATCTCCGCCTCGATTTTCTCCACATCACTTTTTGTCAGTTTTTCCGCCATCGTATTCTTCTCCTTTTCCAAGCCTTACGTTCTCCAGATATTCCCGCAGCCCGCTGTCGGCATGATTCAGAAGATAATTGCCGCCACGGGGAACAGCCCGCCCGGAATGCATTGCCCGTATACGCTCATTGACATCATCCACCGACTCCCGGAGATCCTGCGCCGACATCAGCCGGCAGCCCTCTCCGCGGATAATCAGCTGCTCCAGCCCATCGGAGGTAGCGACGGTAACACGATGGCTCCGCCCCATCTGATGGGCCAG
Organism: uncultured Hungatella sp.; assembly: GCA_964471835.1. Lineage (GTDB taxonomy): Bacteria > Bacillota > Clostridia > Lachnospirales > Lachnospiraceae > UBA3402. The sequence continues at coordinate 4,727 of CAYYHX010000089.1, read as the reverse complement.
TTTCTCAATATACTGGTCGGCAGTCTCCGCCTCCTTTGTATAGACCACATTAATATTGTGATAGCGAATGGCCTGCCCCAGCCCCCCTTCTACTTTATATGCGTCAAACACCAGGATCAGGATGCATCCCGTGTATCCCTGGTAATTACACATGATATCCATGAGGCGCTGCCGTGCGCCTTCAATCGTGCTTTCCGCCAGCCCGTGCAGATCGTCCCACGCATAGATTATGTTATAACCATCTACCAGGAGATATTCCTCTTCGGGCGTATCATCCTCCTTAACCGGTTTTTTCCCTTCGTAAATGACCTGCCGTGCGCCGGTTTCCGGCAGGAAGCGGTTCTTCCTCTCGCCATATGTTCGGGTAAAAATGGCTTCCAGTTCTTTCTCTTCCGCGTTCCATGCCGCTCTGCCTTCCGGACGGGACGCGGCACTTGCCCTGCGGACGGCCAATTCCACCGGACTCTCCAGATGCATATATTTCCTCACTTCACGCCAGCCGACAGCAAAGCCCGCGCCATGCGCACAGAAAACGGAACCGCATGGGTTATCCGGATCCTGTTCCGGATCATAAGCGGCCGCCGCAGCGACTTCCTCCGCGTTGTGGCAGAGTTCATAGCCCTTGAAACTGCAGGAAAGCCTTCCCCGGCCTTTCGTGTAAGATGCGACTTCCATCTGATAATTACCCATCGTAGATACCGGCGCTTCTCCGGTGATAACAGCCATACCTCCCTCTATCTCAGGGCCTGAGAATCTGGCATCCATCCGCTCCAGATCAGAAAGAGCGCGTCCCGCCGACTCCATCGGCGCTTCCAGACGGAAACGGTAGTATGGCTCCAGAAGCTGATAGTTTCCGGCCGCCAGCGCCTCCATCAGGCCATGACGGACAGCGCGGTACGTAGCCTGCCGGAAATCTCCGCCCTCCGTATGTTTCAAATGGGCGCGTCCTCTCAGGAGCGTTATCTTCATATCCGTGACGGGAGCGCCGGTCAACACGCCGACATGGCACTTTTCCCTCAGATGCGTGAGGATCAGACGCTGCCAGTTCAAATCCAGCTCATCCGTACTGCAGGCTGTATCAAATGCCAGGCCGCTGCCCCGGGGCTCCGGTTCCAGAAGCAGGTGGACTTCCGCGTAGTGGCGCAGCGGTTCATAATGGCCGATTCCTTCCTCGGGGGCAGTGATTGTCTCTTTATAACGGATCTGACCGGTTCCAAATTCCACATCCATACCGAAGCGCTCGCGGATGAGGCTTTTTAGAACCTCAATCTGCACCTGTCCCATGACCTGGGCTTGAATCTCACCCAGCGATTCGTTCCAGGCGATATGCAGCATGGGTTCCTCCTCCTCCAGCTGCCGCAGCTTTGTGAGCATCCCATGAATATCGCATGCGGGCGGCAGGATGATCCGATAGGTGAGTACCGGCTCCAAAACAGGGCTTTCCTGTCCGCGCGCCGTCTCCGCTCCCAAAGCCTGCCCCGCGAAAGTGGACTCAGGCCCTGTAACGGCACAGACGACGCCGCGGCCGGCTTCACTCACTGTCTCATATTTTGCGCCGGAGTAGATGCGGATCTGGTTAATCTTCTCCTCAGCGGCAGGCGGATCTCCCCGCCCCGCAGAGACGGATTCCCCGCAAGATTTCCCGCCCATAGACTCTTTCCTGGCCGGATCCGGCGAAAGAACATCCTTTACTCTCAGAATGCCGCTTGTAATTTTTATATGCGTCAGGCGGGTTCCCTGCTCATCACGGGAAATCTTAAAGACACGCGCCCCGAAGGGAGCCTTGCCCTTTTCTGCCGTTTCGGGAAACGCCGGTTCTTCGGAGAACTCCTCCAGTCCATGCAGCAGTTCCGCTACGCCCCACAGCTTTAATGCCGAGCCGAAATAACATGGAAACACCTGCCTGGCCGCTGTCATCCGACGGATGTCCCCGATAGTAACCGACCCGTGTTCCAGATAAGATTCCAGCACGTTCTCGCTGCACATGGCTAATTCCTCGATAGCCTCGTTCCCATGGGAGGCAAGGGATGCAAGAACAGGAATCTCTTTATAAATAGATGGATCAGGAACCGGGATTACCGCCATGTCTTTCTCTTTTCCGGAATGCCCGCTGTGTGCCGTACAAAGCCCGTTAAACTGGATGCAGTTCCCGTCAAGACGGTTCTTCAGTTCTGTAAGAATGCGCTTCCAGTCGGCACCGGGCTGATCCATCTTATTAATAAAAAGGAACGTGGGAATCCGGTAACGCTTCAGGAGCTGCCACAGGGTTTCGGTATGGCTCTGGACACCGTCGGCCCCGCTGACGACAAGAACAGCATAATCGAGAACCTGAAGGGTGCGTTCCGTCTCAGGGGAGAAATCAACATGCCCGGGCGTATCGAGAAGCGTGACGCGGGTGTCGTTCAGATCAAAAACAGCCTGTTTTGAGAAGATCGTGATACCGCGGGCGCGTTCGAGAGCATACGTATCCAGAAATGTGTCGCGGGTATCGACACGGCCCGGACGGCGGATTGCACCGGCATGGTAAAGGATGGCCTCGGAGAGGGTTGTTTTGCCGGCATCGACGTGGGCGAGGATGCCAAGGGTAAGACGTTTCATGTTAGCTCCGATCTTTGCTGGGTGCGGGCGGGAAACATGGTTTCGCTTCGCTCTCCCTAAGGGATTTCCTCCGAAATATCCGCAATGTCTTCCATGGGGATACATTCGCCGCTCGTCAAGTTCAGCGTTCGCCCATATTCATCTATCCTCTTCAGGTCTCCTGCGGCAGTGACGTATCTGCCCCCTGCTTTTTTACCGTCTTTCTGAAAATAAGTGATACGGATTCCCGGCTGTTCCTCTTTCGCCAGCGCATCGATAAGGATCTGCAGTTTTCTGTCCAGAATGGCCTGCCGGGTTTCGCTTAATTCAACTTTCTCATCTGTGAGCCTGGCCGTTTCCTCAACGGCATCTCCATACCCTGTCAGGGCGGCAAACGGTGCAAACTGCGCCGCGCGGTCTCTCATTGACATCTGCGGTCTCACGGGCGATACATGGTGCGGGAGGCTGATGATATCTTCATACGGATTCATGCTTTGTGTCCCCCGATCTGCGTGTTCCTTTCTCTTGCCGTCGCGCCTTCTTCAAAATTCATGCCTTTCAGCAGCGCATTTTTCCCATACCGCTTCTTGATCGCCAGCATCATGCTCTGCGTTCTCTTCTCTTTTTCCAATTCCGCCTGCTCCCGTTTCCTTTCGGCTTCCAGGGCAGCATAGTCCGTGAACAAGTCAAGCTGCTCATATTGTGAATCCTGACGGACGGAAGCTTCATCGACAACCCGCTCCGCCGTGATATTCAGCCTGCGGATCAGCAGATTGGGATTGACAATCTGGTCATACAACCCCGACGCTGCTTCCATGATCTTCTTCGTAGAAGATGTCGGCTGGCCGAGATTGACCGTCCCGTGGGAATGTTTGGGAATCTTTCGCCCATAGTGGTCTTTGACGATTTCCCCATGATAGTCTCTGCTCCGCTCCGAATCCGTCAGATTCTCTACGTCATAGCCGATGGTGATGACGATCTGATCGGTGACAAGCCCTTTATCCACCAGACCCAACGAAAGCGCATCAGCCATTTCCCGCAGCACGATCCTCGCTTTCTTCGCATCATAAGGCTCCTTCAGAACCTGTCCGGAGCTTAGGCTGTTGGTATCCGGCCGGTAGGCGTGTACCGCTTCCACCGTGCATGGCTCCCATCCCCACGCATGGTCAATCAGAAGTTCCGCATTCTTCCCGAACAGCTTGTAGAGCAGGTTTTCATCCTTGACGGACTGCCGTGCCACATCCCCCATGGTGAACATCCCGTTCTCTTCCAGCTTTCTCGCGTAGCCGTGACCGATCCGCCAGAAATCCGTAAGGGGCTGGTGCGTCCAGAGAATTCGCCGGTAGCTCATCTCATCCAGTTGCGCGATCCGCACGCCGTTCTTGTCCGCCGGAATATGCTTGGCCACGATGTCCATGGCGATCTTGCACAGGTACAGGTTGGTGCCGATCCCCGCCGTCGCAGTGATGCCGGTTGTATCCAGCACGTCCTGTATGATCTTCATCGCGAGGTCGTGCGGTGACAGTTTATAAGTGTTGAGATAAGCGGTTACATCCATGAACACCTCGTCGATGGAGTAGACGATGATGTCCTCCGGCGCAATATATTTCATATAGATGCCGTAAATCCGGGTGCTGTACTCCATATAGTACGCCATGCGCGGCGGCGCGATGATGAAATCAATCGCCAGGGACGGGTCTTTGGCAAGTTCAGAGGAAAAATGGGACGCTCCGGTGAGTCTATGCCCCGGCGCGTCATGCCTCCGTCCGGTATTGGCCTCCTTCACCCGCTGTTTCACCTCAAACAGCCGCGCCCGCCCGGGGATGCCGTAACTTTTCAGGGAGGGAGTGACCGCGAGGCAGATGGTCTTGTCTGTCCGGCTTTCGTCCGCGACCACCAGATTGGTATCCAGCGGGTCAAATCCGCGTTCCCGGCATTCGACAGACGCATAGAAGGACTTCAAGTCAATCGCTATGTAATACCGCTCGCCCATACGCTGCTTCCTTCTTTTTCTGGATCAGTCCCGGAACACGGCGGTCCCCATCATCCAGATCTGCCCCTTGAAGCGACGGCCGACCTCCGGCTCGCCCATCAGATCCTTGCGATTGATCGCCACGTGAAAGATCACGTCGTTGCAGTCCAGCTTCAGA
>CAYYHX010000088.1:0-6794 GCA_964471835.1 uncultured Hungatella sp. | reverse complement strand
TGGTCCGCACGATCGCCGAGAATTATAAGCTGCCGTACTACACGATGTCGCCGACTTACTCGATCTGCAAGGATCACGGCTATCTGGTCGGGGAGCATTTCACCTGTCCGGTCTGCGGCAAGGAGGCCGAGGTTTACAGCCGCATCACCGGCTACTACCGTCCGGTGAAGAACTGGAACGCAGGCAAGGCGCAGGAGTACAAGAACCGCACGACCTACGATGTCGCACGTTCCGTGCTCAAGCGGGGCGGCGGGGCGGCGGCGCATGTCGCGGATTCGATGGCGGAGAAGACTGCGCGGGCGATGATCCGGAGCGCGTCCGGAGCCGCCGGGGAGCCAGAGGCGGGGACGGCGGCCGGGACTGCCGGCGGGTCGAAAACGGGAGCAGCGTTCGAAACCGCAGCCGGGAAGCCGGAAGACGGCGCGTATCTGTTTACCACCAAGGCCTGCCCAAACTGCAGAACCGCGAAAGAATTCCTCAAGGATTTCGATTACGAGGTGATAGACGCCGAGGAGAACCCGGAATTGTCAGAGGCGTTCGGCATCATGCAGGCGCCGACGCTGGCGCTGGTAAGGGACGGGCGTGTCGAAAAGTTTGTCAACGCCGGCAGCATCAAGAGATTCGCGGATGCGCATCGGATGCCTGATCAGGGGCGGAGCGAATCCCTCTATTCACAGGGGCGGATCTGAAAACATACGCAAGACGAGGACTGGATTCGGCGAGGGGATCCAGGGCAGCTTTGCTTTCACCTCGCACAGTGACCGAATATCGTAGGAAAATCCGCTTGTCAAACCGTCCCGACCGTTATATGATAGGGAATGCGGCGCACCTTCAGGGCCGGACGCCGTGTCTGCGCGCCGCCCGGAGGAAAGGGCGGCGGAGCGGACGGTACAGAGGATGACAGGAAAGGTGGATTTTTCATGCTTGAAAAAGTCAGGAAGTTATTCGGACAGGTGGACATGACGACGGGCCGTCCATGGCAGAAGATCGTGATGTTTACGATTCCGATGCTGATCGGCAATATCGCCCAGCAGCTTTACAATACGGTGGACAGCATCGTGGTCGGCCGCTATGTCGGCGACAACGCGCTGGCGGCCGTCGGCAGCGCCAGCCCCATTTTCAATCTTCTGCTGGTGCTGTTCGCCGGGATCTCCATGGGCGCCAGCATCATGGTGTCCCAGTATTACGGCTCCCGCGACCGGGTCAACCTGTCCCGTACCATCGGAAGTTCCATCGTGCTGACGGGCGCGGCCTGCCTTCTCCTTATGATCTTCGGTTCGATGGTAATCCGGCCGGTCCTGGAGCTTCTGGATACGCCGCCGAGTATCATCGATTGGTGTACGTCCTATCTGATGATCCTCCTGTGGGGAATCGCCGGGCTCGCGTACTACAATATCCTGACCGGTATCCTGCGCGGTCTGGGCGATTCGGTGTCGGCCCTGGTCTACCTGCTGATCGCCACGGTTCTGAATATCGTGCTGGATGTCTGGTTCGTGGTCAGGTTCCAGATGGGCGTCGCGGGCGTGGCCCTGGCGACGGTCATCGCGCAGATGGTTTCCGCGATCCTGTGCGTATTTAAGCTGAGGAAAATGACGGCGTATTTTGATTTCAAACCGCAGTATTTCAAGCCCGGGCGGACGATGCTGATGGTGATCCGGCTGGGTCTTCCCTCGGGCGTGACGCAGGCGATCTTCTCCCTGGCGATGGTCGTCGTGCAGTCCCTGACCAACAGTTTCGGGGAAATGGTTATCGCGGCCAACGTAATCATCATGAGGGTGGACGGGTTCGCGATGATGCCGAATTTCTCATTCGGCACGGCGATGACGACCTATGCCGGGCAGAATGTGGGCGCGGGTGATTTTGACCGTGTGAAGAAGGGCGCCTTTCAAGGCACGATGATCGCGGTCGCGACTTCGGCGGTGGTGACCGGGGCGATCGTGCTGTTCGGGCATCATCTGATGGCGATTTTTACGGATACGGAAGAACTTGTGGATCTGAGCGCGCGGATGATGAATATCCTGGCGGTTGGCTATATCGCCATGGCGGTCACGCAGAGCCTGTCGGGCGTCATGCGCGGCGCGGGCGACACGATGACGCCGATGTGGATCTCGCTGCTGACGACGGTGGCGATCCGCGTGCCGCTGGCCTACGGGATTGCCTGGTTCACGCGCACGGAGGCGATGCCGCAGGGCGATTACCACTGCCTGTGGATCTCGCTTCTGGCATCCTGGATCCTGGGCGCGGTCATTACGGTGTTCTTCTATGCGCGGGGCGGATGGAAGAAGAAGGCGCTGAACAGCCAGAAGGGGAATTAACGCAATTTAATAGGAAATGACCTCGTGTCCGGTTTCGGTCACGAGGACCTGGATCTCCCACTGGGCGGACGGTTTGCCGTCGGCGGTCCGCACCGTCCAGTTGTCTGTCTCATCGACCGTTACTTCCCAGGTTCCCATGTTGATCATCGGTTCGATGGTGAACATCATTCCCGGCACCATCAGCATATCCTCGCCTCTGGACGATACGTAGCTGACCCACGGTTCCTCGTGGAACTCGAGGCCCACGCCGTGTCCGCCGATGTCGCGGACGACCTGGTAGCCGTGCGCCTTCGCGTGGTCGTTGACCGCCTGGGCCATATCGCCCAGGAAGCCCCAGGGCTTCACCTGTTCCAGTCCGAGATACATACATTCTTTCGTGACTTCGACCAGGCGCCGCTTCTCTGCGGATACATTTCCGATCAGGAACATGCGGGAGGAATCGGAGAAGAAGCCGTTGAGGATCGTGGAGCAGTCCACGTTGATGATATCGCCGTCTTTGAGGACGCAGTCCGCGGAGGGGATGCCGTGGCAGACGACCTCATTGACCGAGGTACAGACGTTTTTGGGATAGTCTTCGTAGCCGAGAGGGGCGGGGACGGCGCCGTATCTGGCGGTTTCCCGGGCGACCCAGTCGTTGATCTCGGCGGTGGTGACGCCGGCTCCGATGTGTCCGGCCACGTAGTCCAGCACCGCGATGTTGACCTTCGCGCTCTCGCGGATGGCCGCGATCTGCGCCGGCGTCTTGATCATGTCCCGGCTGGGGACGATATGCCCCTGATACTGGATGGACGCGATCTTCTGATCGAAGTCATAATGACATTTCTTATACTTGAGCCCGCTGCCGCACCAGCAGGGGCTGTTCCGGTTGATCGTATGCATGGATGGCACTCCTTGCCGTATGGAATTATCGCATGATCGCATTACATTCTCACATTATCACAATATACTTTGGAACAAGCCCCCCGGGGCTGCGGCGGAATCAGGACGCCGGCCGGATCTCCCGGTTCATGCTGCCCGTCCGGTAGCCGTCCAGATCCAGTGCCACATACAGAAACCCGATACGGTGGAGTTCCTTCGCGATCCGGTCCATGACCGCGGGGTCGCAGAATTTCGCAAACTCGGAGCGGTCGATCTCGATTCGAGCAAGGGTTCCGTGAACGCGGACGCGAACCTGACGGAAGCCCAGGTCAAGGAGGAACTGCTCGGCCTTATCCACCATGCCGAGTTTTTCTTCACTGATCGTTTCCCCGTAGACGAAGCGCGAGGAGAGGCAGGCAAAGGATTGTTTGTTCCATGTAGGAAGACCTGCTTCCCGTGACAGTTCCCGGATCTCCTCTTTGTACAGGGAGACTTCCCGCAGGGGGCTTTTGACGCCCAGTTCCGCGACCGCGATAAGACCCGGCCGGTAGTCGCCGTTGTCGTCCATGTTGGAGCCTTCCGCGACATAGCTGATACCATGCTGCTGCGCGATGCCGATGATCTTTGTAAACAGCTCGTGCTTGCAGAGGTAACAGCGGTTCGTGGGGTTCTGCCGGAACCCGTCTATGGCAAGCTCCTCGGAATCAACGATAATATGTTCTATCTTTTCCGATTCGCAGAAAGCCTTCGCCTCGTTCAGTTCCCGTTCCGGAAAGGAGCAGGAGCGGGCCGTTACCGCGATTGCCTTCTCCCCGAGGACGTCGTGTGCCGTCTTCAACAGGAAAGTGGAATCAACGCCGGATGAAAATGCGACTGCGACGTTGCCCAGTTCCCGAAGGTATGTTTTCAGCTTTTCCTGTTTCTCATGCAGTTTATCCATATTTTTCACTTTCTTCTCCAGATCATTTTACATTCCGCTCTTCGGCGGACGGGATCATCCCGCGGTCGTCCGGTGCGGCGCCGGTATACCCCGCAGACAAAAATGGTAACATAGACCGGAAGCGTCTGTCAAGATATTCGGAGATGTATTTCCCGTTTCAGAGACGCATTCCCGCTGCATTTCCCTGCTCCCCGGGTGTTTTGTCTTGATTTTTTGCGGCTTGCTCTTTATAATGTGTGGCAGGAATATGTTACGAGTTGAGGGAATGATTTTTTGAGGAGGAACTGCCATGCTGTTTAAGTTCGAAAACCAATATGACCGGGAGGCGATGACCGCGATGGCCAGGGCTGTGCGCAAGACAGTCCGGGCGAAGCAAAGCCGCCACAGCCATATATTCGGATGGACCGTCGTGGCGCTGGCGGCGGGTATGGCTGTATTGTCCGTAAGTCTCTCGGGGTTCCATCTGCCGACGAGCTACCTTATCACGTTTGCCCTTGCCATCCTGCTTGCCGTCGTACTCCTGTTTGAAGACAACATCAACGGCTTTCTTGCCATGAAGCGGATGCATCCGGGAACTTTGAAAGCGACGGTCGTTTTTGGAAAGGAATGCTTTACCTCCACGACGGAACTGGGCGTCAGCACCTTTGAATACGACAGGATCCAGGCAATTGCGGAAAACGAGCATTATTTTACATTCGTGTTCAATCAGAACCACGCCCAGGTCTATGACAAGCGCAGGATGTCCGTGGGAACGCCGGATGAATTCCGGGCATTTATTGAGAGCATGACGGGGAAAAGCATCCAGAAAGTGTAGGTAAGGCGGGAGAGGATATGAAGATTCTAGTCAGAGGGTACAGCGGTAAAGATATTCCGTCTATGATCCTTATATGGAATCAGGTTGTGGACGAAGGGACAGCTTTTCCGCAGGAGGAGTATCTGGACAGTGCGGGTGGAGAGGCGTTTTTCGCGTCACAGACGTGGTGCGGGGTGGCGGAAGACGATACCGGCGAGATCCTGGGGCTTTATATCCTGCATCCAAACAATGTGGGACGCTGCGGCCATATCTGCAATGCCAGTTATGCGGTGCGGCGGGACATGCGGGGACGGCATATCGGCGAGAAGCTGGTGGCGGACAGCCTCGCGCAGGGGAGGAGCCATGGCTTCCGGGTGATGCAGTTTAACGCGGTTGTGGCGGCGAACCTTCACGCACAGCATCTGTATGAGCGGCTGGGGTTCGTCCGTCTGGGAACCATCCCGAAGGGCTTCCGGATGAAGGACGGGCATTACGAGGACATTTATCCGTATTATAAAGAATTGGATGAAACAATGTTTTGACGGGGAGGACAGCCGCGCCTGACCGCGGCGGGAAGCGGAAGACGGCCGGATGAAGAATGGCTGAAAATCGTAAAATGAGAATCGAACGGTACCCGCTCCTGACGGCGGATACAGGAAAGCTGGAACATAATCTCCGCCGGATCATGGCGCTGTGCGCCGGGCAGGGGATCCGGGTGGCGGGCGTGGTCAAAGGATTTACGGCATGGCCTGAGCTGGCGCGGGTGTATGAGCGCTGCGGCTGTGCCTTTCTCGCATCTTCCCGAATGGATCAGCTGATGCTGCTGCGGGAGGCGGGGATCCGTACTCCCCTGATGCTGCTGCGGGTGCCTATGCTGTCAGAACTGGATGACGTCGTGGAAACGGCCGACCTCAGCCTGCAGAGTGAACCGGTGGTACTGCGGGCGCTGAATGAAGCGGCGGCGCGTCATGGCGGGCGGAGGCACCGGGTCGTCCTCATGGCGGATCTGGGCGATTTGCGGGAGGGTTTCTATGACCGGCGGGACCTGATCAGCGCCGCGGCAGAGGTGGAACGGGAACTTACGCACCTTGAGCTTGCAGGCGTCGGCACGAATCTCACCTGCTTCGGTTCCGTGAAAGCGACGCCTGAGAAGATGCGTGATCTTCTGGAGATCTCCGGGCAGGTCGAGGCGGTGATCGGGAGGAAGCTGGATTATGTCTGCGGCGGAGCGTCTTCCTCGCTTTTTATGGTCTTGAAAGGGACGATGCCGGACGGCGTGAACCTGCTGCGCCTGGGCGAGAGCGTGCTTTTTGGCGATTTCAGGGACTGTGAGATGGATTTCACATACAAAGACGTGTTCACGCTGAAGGCGGAGGTCATCGAGGTGAAGGACAAGCCGAGCTATCCCGAGGGCGAGCTGTCTGCGGACGCATTCGGCCGGAGGCGCCGCTATGAAGACCGCGGCATAAGGCGGCGGGCGCTTGTAGCCGTCGGGCTGGCGGATTACGGCAGCTATACGGACATCCGGCCGCGGATGGACGGCGTCGAGGTGCTCGGCGCCTCCTCGGATCATACGGTTCTGGATGTAGAAGCGGTGAAGGACAGGATCCGCGTAGGAGACGTGCTGGAATTTGATATCAATTATGCCTCGCTCGTGTATTTATCGAATACGGGAGACGTAAGGCGGAATTCCATGCAAAACATTTAAGAGAATCTTCCCTTTTCAAAAGGGATCGGATTTGCTATAATAGGCGCATTACAGGATTTGAAGGAGGTTTTGATCCGTGGCTGAGCTGGAGAACAGGACTACCCATGAGATATATGAGAAAGATTCCATCGGCGAGGTACAGATCGCCGACGAGGTTGTCGCGGTCATCGCGGGCCTGGC
>CAYYHX010000087.1:5213-6829 GCA_964471835.1 uncultured Hungatella sp. | reverse complement strand
CCGGAGGTTGATTATGGAAGCAATGACAGAACAGGATTATCTGGCTCATCTGATAGAGAGATACCCGCAGCTTGGCACGGTTCGCGGTTCCATCGAGCGGGTGTACGGGATATTGAAGGATGCCTTTGCGTCTGGACACAAGCTGCTGATTGCCGGCAATGGCGGCAGTGCCGCGGATTGCGAGCACATCGCGGGCGAATTGATGAAGGGTTTCGTGAAACCCCGTGCGCTGGCGCAGGTGATGGCGGAGCGGCTTCAGGCGGTGGACGCCGGGTGCGGCCTACGGCTGGCCGAACATCTGCAGGGGGCGCTGCCGGTTATCGCGCTTACCGGACATGCGGGGCTGTCAACCGCGTTTTTGAACGACGTGGACGGAAGCATGATCTATGCGCAGCAGGTCTACGGCTTCGGGCAGGAGGGGGATGTTTTTTGGGGCATTTCTACGTCCGGCAACGCGGAAAATGTATACCTTGCCTGTGTGACGGCGAAGGCGAAAGGCATGAAAGTCGTGGGGCTGACCGGACGGGACGGCGGGAAGCTGACCCGAATCGCGGATGCCGCCGTTATCGTGCCGGAAAATGAGACGTATAAGATTCAGGAATTGCATCTGCCGGTCTATCATACACTGTGCCTGATGCTGGAGGAGCATTTCTTCTGACGGGAGGACTTTGATTGTGCCGTATACGACGACATTTTCCAAAAGATTCCGGTACAGAGGGTCCGGTAAGGAGAGTTTATGAAATTTCACGCTTTTGTGATCTGCGCCTATGGAGATTCGCCCTATCTGGAGTCCTGCGTCCGTTCGCTGAAAGGGCAGACGGTGCAATCGGATATCCTCTGCGTTACTTCCACGCCGAGCGCCTATATCGACGGTATCATGGCCCGGTACGGGATTCCGGTGACGGTGCGGAACGGAAAAAGCGATATCCAGGACGACTGGAATTTCGCCTTGGCCCAGGCGGAAGCGGATTTTGTGACCATTGCCCATCAGGACGATCTGTATGCGCGCCGCTATGTGGAGGAACTGCGTAACGCGTATGAGAAATGGCCGGATATGACGCTTTTTATGACGGACGCGGTAACGGTGCGTCATGACGCGCCGGCTCCTGCCGCACAGACCGGAGAGAGTGATGGCTGTGCATCCGGGCCGTGTGTTCCGGACCGCCCGGGCCGGCTGGTGTATTTCAGTACGAAGAATCTGGTCAAGAAGATTCTGCGGACGCCTCTGCGCCTCCACGCTTTGGCGGATCGGGAGTGGGTGAAGATGTCGGCCCTGCGGCTGGGGAATCCGGTTATGTGTCCTTCCTGCGCTTACCGGAAGGGCTGGCTGCCTGATCCGGTCTTTCACTCGGAGTGCCGTTTTGCTCTGGACTGGGACTGCCTGGTGGATCTGGCGAGATGGCCGGGGCGTTTCATCTGTATCGAGAAGCCGCTTCTGTTTTATCGTGTCCATGACGGGGCCGAGACGAAAGCCTGCATCGAGAATCATCTGCGGGAGACGGAGGAGCGCCGGATGTTTCTGCGCTTCTGGCCCGAAAAAATGGCGGATCTGCTGATGCATTTTTATAAAAGAGCGTATGGAGAGTATCAAAGACAGGGGTACGGGAAAGAGTAAG
>CAYYHX010000087.1:3382-5113 GCA_964471835.1 uncultured Hungatella sp. | reverse complement strand
AAAGAGCGTATGGAGAGTATCAAAGACAGGGGTACGGGAAAGAGTAAGAGCACGGAAAGGAAAAGTACGGAAAGAAAGAGTACGGGAAGAAAGAGTACGGAAAGAAAAAGTACGGAAAGAAAGAGTACGGGATGAAGTACGGGAGGGAACCGCTGATGGAAATGAAGGGCGCGGACAACAGGCGGCGTTCCATGGCAGGGAGCTATCACTGGCAAGAGGAGCTCCTGGCTTTCTGTATCCTGCTGGGATTCGGCTTTTTTATCAATGCTTCCGTGCAGATCCGGGGACTGCAGCTGGACGACCTGTATATGTGGTCCTGTTTCGCGGATAATTCCTTTATGGAATATGTGTTTCCGGTTGGAACGACGCGTTTCCGCGCACTCTATTATTTTGTATCGTATCTGGAGTATTTCTTTGTAGGGCCTCATATCAACTGGTTCGTGCCGATCAATATCACGCTGAATGCGGTGATTGCCTATACGCTGTACCGGTTCGCGGGCCGTCTGTCCGGCAGCCGTCTGGTCGGTTATATCTGCTCCCTTCTGTATCTGGTGTCCCGGATGTCGTATTACCAGATCGGCCAGGTGTACGGGGTGATGGAGAGTCTGGCCCTGTGGGCGGCGATCGGGACGTTGTATGGCCTTTACCGGTACCTGAATGACGAAGAAGGCGGGGAGAACGGCTTTTGGCTCGCCTGCATCCTCTATTTTGCCAACTGTTTCATCCATGAGCGGTACATGGCGCTTCTGCCGTTGTTTTTCTTAGCGCTGCTGCTGCACAGGGAGAAGAAACCGGCGGAATGGCTGGTCCCCCCGGCGCTTTTCCTGCTGGTGCAGCTGATCCGTATGCTTACGATCGGCACGGTACTCCCAGCCGGGTCGGGCGGAACCAATGTGGCGGATACGTTTACAATTTCCCAGACGCTGGCTTTCGCTTTTCAGCAGGTTATGCACTTGTTCGGCGTCAACCTGGGCGACGCCTGGCTGTGTCCGCCCACTTGGGATAAGACGGCTCCATGGGTAAAACTGGTGGTGCTGGCGCAGGATCTGGCGGTTCTTGCCATCGTGGTGCTGTTTATCAGGAAGGTGATAACGGAGCGGAAGAACCGTGCGGAGTATCTGCGGAACGCGGCGCTGTTTGTCGTTTTCATCGTTTTGTGCATCGGCTGTTCCAGTGTGACGGTGCGCGTGGAACTGCGGTGGGTCTATGTGTCCATGACGGCGGCGCTTCTGCTGCTGTCGTATCTGTGCGGGGCGGTCTCGCGCCGGGACGGGGATGACGCGGCGCGGGAGCGGACGGCGGCTGCCGGGCGCGGGGGTGTGTATGAGTTTGAAAGAGCGTCCGGGCGCGAAAACAGGGCAGCGTATGGGAGATCGTCTGGCCGCGGGAGCGGAGCGGCATATGAGAGGTCATCTGGCCGTGGGAGCGGAACCGCATATGAAAGAGCGTCCGGGCGTGGAAACGGGACGGTATATGAGGGATCATCTAGGCGAGAAAACAGGGCAGCGTATGGGAGATCATCTGGCCGCAGGAATGGAGCGTCGTATGAGAGATCATCCGGGCGTGGAAATGGAACCGCGTATGAAGGGTCATCCGGGCGTGGAAATGGAACCGCATTTGATAAGGGAGCTGTCGGCGCTGCCGGGAAAGGGCCGGCTTACAGGAAAGCGCCTGTCTATGGGAGGATTGCGGCGTTCGGCGGCGGCGGGTTCGCGGCGAGCCTGCTGCTGA
>CAYYHX010000087.1:2042-3282 GCA_964471835.1 uncultured Hungatella sp. | reverse complement strand
TATGGGAGGATTGCGGCGTTCGGCGGCGGCGGGTTCGCGGCGAGCCTGCTGCTGATCAGTCTCTATGGGCTGCTGTCATTTATTTCGGAAATATATTACAGGGGTTTCTACGATGAACTGTATTTCTGGAATACCCAGCAGGAATATAATTCCCTGGCGGATGAGACATGGGGGAAATACGGCGAGGACATTTTCGGGAAAAAGATTTATATTTTGGAAAATTCTTATGATGTGAGCCGGTTCTATGCGGATACATTTTTCAGGACCTTTGATAAGGAGCGGAAAGCGGAAGGCACCGAAGTGATCTTCGTGGACAGCATCCGCGATTTCGGGCAGGTGACGAACAATATGCTGATCCTGCGGGAAGATCCGGAGACATGCAGCTATCAGAATATCACGAATCTGGTGCGGCAGCTGAAATGCGAATCCATCTATGGTTATTACAGCGACGGCTGGATGGATGAGAATGCGCTGGTGCGTGTTATGGCGGGGAGTACGGGCCGGATCGATCTGGAACTTCTGTATCCGGGAACCCTGACGGAAGGGGATGTCATGACGATATGGATGGACGACCGGCTGGTGAGAGAAGTAAAGATTGACCAGAATATCCTCTACATATCCCTGGAAACAAAGCCGTACCGCACGGTGGAGCTTAAGTTCGCCAACAATTTCTACCTGGAGGACGCGCAGGAGCAGAGGGGGGAAGACCGCCTCTCGCTGATTGTGAATTTTACGACCGATTAGAATTAGAAAGGATTTCGAAGGCCATGAAGGAGCGCAGATGGTACTATCTCCTGCCGATTGCGGGAACCCTGTTCGGCATCTGGTACATCCACATCGCCTTTTATGACGTGGTTTATTCCGATTATATCCGTCTGGTCAACAGCTATCTGCCGAATGTGTGGGATCTTTCGCTGTTTCTGGTGCCGGATGTGCTGACCCGGATTCCTCTCAATTATCTGGGGCGGATCGTGAATACGACGTTCTTCCATTACAGTGTGACGTTTGATCAGATTCTGGGCGTGCTGGGGATGGGGCTTTCCGGGGCGGTGCTGGCGGCTTACTGTATCCGGAAAAATGTCGGCGCGGCGTGGACTTGTGTGCTGATGGCGGTGGTATTCAGTCTGGCCAAATGGGAGATGCTGACCAACGGAAGCGGCTGGGTGCATTTCTTCGCGTTCGCCGGGTTTTATTACCATTATCTGGTGCTGGACCGTGTGTGGAGCGGGGAGGAGAAGCC
>CAYYHX010000087.1:0-1942 GCA_964471835.1 uncultured Hungatella sp. | reverse complement strand
GCCGGCCGGAGAAAAGTCTGTGCAGGGAATACCTTGGGTATCTGGCGGCTGTCGCGGTTCCGTTTGCCTGCTATCTGATCAGCAACTCCTTCGCGGTGGAAGATCACGCGGGGATGCATGATGTGTCTTTGATTGCACAGCTTCTGGATACGCCGATGTATTTTGTGCGGTTCTTGCTGAAATCGCTTGCGTCGGTTGTGGCGGGAGGAGAGTATGCGAGAGCGCATTTTACCAGTGAGGTTCCCTATGTGGTTCTGGGACTGCTGGTGGCGGCGGCTTACCTGGCGGCTCTCTGGTTCCAGTACCGGTACCAGATCTATAAACGCACGATACTGCCGCTGATCCTGATCCTTTCCGGCGGGGCGAACCATCTGCTGGTGCTGCTGTCAAGGTGGAGTTTTCTGGTCGAGGATTACGGTATGAGTTCCCGCTATTCGCTGCAGTTTGCGGCGGGAGTGCTGGGGATCGTGCTGACCTGTGCGGAAGTGTGGAGGTTGGAGAAAAATAAAAATGCATGGGCGGGAAGCGCTGCCGTGCGGGACAGGAGGCGGCGCAGCCGGAGTTTCGCGGTGCGCTGCACGGCTGTGTTTCTCACGGCGATGTTTCTGACCGGAACCGTGGGCGATACGGTGCAGGAACTTAAGACCGCTCCCTACCGGAAGCTGCTGTGCATCGCGCGCGCGGAGATTGCCCTGGATTTTGAGAACCGCAGCGACGATGAACTGCGGGAGAATTTTGAATACCGGACGTCGCAGCCGGAGAGCGGGCAGGCGGTGCGGAACGCCCTGACGATTCTGAAGGAACAGGGATGGAACGTGTTTTATGACGGACAGGAGAGACAGGCGGATGAATGAATTAAGGGAATTCTATGAGGGGAAAAAGGTGCTTATCACCGGGCATACCGGCTTCAAGGGCAGCTGGCTTTGCCGGCTTCTGCTGGATCTGGGAGCGCAGGTCACCGGTTACGCCCTGGAACCGGCGACGGAACCGGCGCTTTTCCGGCTTGCGGGACTGGAGGGGCGGATCTGCAGCGTATGCGGCGACGTGCGCGATTTCGGGCATCTGCGCCGGGTTTTTGAGGAAACGCAGCCGGAGATCGTGTTTCACCTGGCGGCCCAGCCCATCGTGCGGACTTCCTACGAAGAACCGGTTCTTACGTATGAAACCAATGTGATGGGGACGGTTCATGTGCTGGAATGTGTGCGCCGGTGTTCCTCGGTCCGCTCCTTTCTGAATGTGACGACGGATAAAGTTTATCTGAATCTGGAGCATGACTATGCATTCCGGGAGGATGACCCGTTGGACGGGTATGACCCTTACTCGAATTCAAAATCCTGTTCCGAGCTGGCGACACACAGCTATGTCCGTTCCTTTTTCGGGGACGGACGCTGCGCCGTATCCACGGCGAGGGCAGGCAATGTGATCGGCGGCGGAGATTTCTCGAAAGACCGGATCATTCCGGACTGCATCCGGGCGGTAACAGCCGGACAGCCGGTTCCGGTGCGCAATCCGCACTCGACCAGACCATTTCAGCATGTATTGGAGCCGCTGGCCGTGTATCTTCGGATCGCCATGCGTCAGTATGAGGACCGTGCGTATGCGGGATACTATAATGTAGGACCGGATGACGCCGACTGCGTGACCACGGGACAGCTTGCGGATCTGTTCTGTGCCGCCTGGGGCGACGGCGCGTCGTGGCTGGACCGGTCGGACGGAGGCCCCCACGAGGCGAATTTCCTGCGGCTTAATTGTGATAAGGTGAAGAAAACATTTGGATGGCAGCCGCGGCTCCATGTGGATGAGGCCGTCGGCTGGACGGTGGAATGGACGAAAGCGTGGCTTACCGGCGCGGACATGGCGTCGGTGACAGACGAACAGATCCGGCGATTTTTTAATTTCGATCAAACAATCGCATAATGATAATTGTGGTCGGATAACAGGG
>CAYYHX010000086.1:0-6842 GCA_964471835.1 uncultured Hungatella sp. | reverse complement strand
ACATGATTTTCCGCTTTTCCATATAATATACAGTTTGTAGTTCCGGAGATAACATACAATCCGCAGTTTCTGAGGCATCCTTCTTCTGTGGAATTCCGTTCCTTGCCGGCATGGAACAGCCCTGCGATCTCTGAGATGTCCTCTGCGCCGTTCCCCGCCCGTCGTCTAAGCTGTTCCCTTCCATCCTTCCATTCTTCCCGGAATATCCGCAAAATCTGTGGAAATGCTCCCTCAATCTGTGGAAAAGAACCTTGTAAATGGCGGAATGCCTGAATTATAATCAAAATGATCCGAAGAAACGCGGCAGTTGGAAAAGAGGATGGAGAGGGCAGTTGGAAAAGATGATGGAGAGAACAGTCGGAAAACAAGGACAGGTAGGACAGATGACAGGACAGTTCGGAGACAGGCAAAAATCCCGGCATAAGAAAGGGTATGTCCGCAAGCGTCTGCTGCAAAGCTGGCAGCTGTATGTGCTGTTGCTGCCGGGGCTGGTGTACCTGCTGATCTTTATGTACGGGCCGATGTACGGGATCCAGATCGCGTTCAAGGATTACCGTGTTTCCAAAGGCATCTGGGGAAGCGAATGGGTTGGCCTGAAGCATTTTATTACCTGGGTGACGTACCCGAAGTTCTGGACCCTGATTAAAAATACGCTGTCCATCACCCTGTACGGTCTGGCGACCTTTCCCTGCGGCATCATTTTTGCCCTGCTTCTCAATGAGATCCGGCAGCCGCGGGTGAAGAAGACGGTGCAGATGGTCACATATATGCCGCATTTCCTGTCGGAAGTCGTGGTGTGCTCCCTGATCCTTCTGCTGCTGGATATGAACAACGGCCCGATCAACAATCTGATCGCGATGCTGGGAGGGAAACGGATCCATTTTATGGGGATTCCGGCGCTGTTCCCTACCATCTATGTCCTCTCCGGTCTGTGGCAGAATCTGGGATGGAATTCCATCCTGTATATCTCCGCGCTCTCCGGGGTATCGACGGATCTGGTGGAGGCGGCCCGGATCGACGGGGCGAACCGGCTGAAAACGATCTGGCACGTCTATCTGCCGGGGATCATGCCTACTATCGTCATCTCGTTCCTGCTGTCGGTGGGCGGCATCATGAACCTCGGATACACCAAGATCCTGCTGCTGCAGAATAACATGAATCTGGAGGTATCCAATGTCATATCCACCTATACCTACAATATCGGCATCCTGAGCGGCCAGTACAGCCTGTCGACGGCGGTGGGGCTGTTCAACAATGTGATCAATATTCTGATCCTGCTGCTGGTGAACGGCATTATGAAAAAAATAACGGAGACCAGTCTTTTTTAGGAATCCTTTTTAAGAACCTTTTAAGACAGCCAAAGACAGCCGCGCGGGGACGCGGGGGAAGGGGAAGTGTTTATGGATAAGAGAAACGGGACGGCCCGCACGTTCGGAAAGCACAAAGCACAGGGGACCGGGGACCGGATCTTCACGTTCGTGGTGTATCTCAGCGTGTTCCTGATTACGTTCTGCTGTGTGTATCCCCTGTATTTTACGATCATCGCCTCCGTCTCGGATGCGAACGATCTCTATGCGGGGAAGGTAAATCTCCTGCCTTCCGGCTTCCATCTGGATGCGTACAGAGAGGTACTGAAGAACCGGTCCATCTGGCGGGGCTATGGAAATACCATTTTCTATACGGTCGCCGGCACGGCGCTGAACCTGTTCCTGACCATTCCGACCGCTTATGCGTTAAGCAGGAAACAGATGTTTGGACGGGGCCTGCTCAACACGCTCTTTATCTTTACGATGTATTTCGGGGGCGGACTGATCCCCACATATCTTCTATACAAAAATATGGGGCTGGTGAATACGCCGTGGATCATGATCATCAGCGGCGGGCTGAGCGTCTATAATATGGTGGTGACACGGACGTTTTTTCAAAACAGCATTCCGGACGGGTTGTATGAGGCGGCCCGGATCGACGGGGCCAATGAGTTCCTGATCTTTGGAAAGATCATGCTTCCGCTCGCCAAGCCGATCCTGGCGGTTATCGCCCTCTATTACGCGGTGGGGCACTGGAGCGGGTATTTCAATGCGATGATCTACCTGACGGATACCAGCCTCCATCCCCTGCAGCTGGTGTTAAGGAGGATCCTGATCCTGAATGAATCGGCGATCGAAAGCGTGACGGAAGCCACTTCGCAGGCAATGGTGTCGTCCCTGATCGAGCGCACGCAGCTGGCTCATGTGATGAAGTTCGCGCTGGTCTTTATCTCCAGCGCCCCCATGCTCGTGATCTATCCGTTCGTACAGAAATATTTCATCAAGGGCGTCATGGTGGGCGCTCTGAAGGAATAGGCGTCCAGCAGGCGCCGTTCGATGGTTCCGGTTTTTGCGACGGGAGCGGAGCGCTACGTTTCCGATGTGAAAATACAGCAAAAAAACAGGGAGAAAAAGGAGGACAAAGGACAAACATGGTAAGCAAGAAGATGCAAAAGAAGAAGATTCAGAAAAGACTGCCGGCCGTCCTGCTGGCGCTGGCCATGGCGGCCGGGTGTCTGACGGGCTGCGGCGGTTCCGGCGGCGGGGCAGCTTCCGGTACGGAGGAGACGGGTACGTCCAAGGCAGAAGAGGGATCGGCTGCCGAATCAGCGGCCGAATCGGTCACAGAAGCAGAATCAGCTGTCGAATCGTCCGCCGTGACGGAGAGCACCGGACAGGCCGCCGCGGAAGAACTGGGGCCCATTACCATCCGGATCCTGACGAAGTTAGCTGCCATAGCGGATCCATCGGTAGATGTCAATGATTTATATGTTTTCCGGTATCTGGAATACTATATGAGGCAGCAGGGGTATGACCTGACGATTGAAGTGGAAGATGCGGGTGCCGAGGGGATAGGGGAGAAGATTTCACTGGCTCTGGCTACCGGGAATCTTCCGGATATCGTGTGGGCGCAGGGCAGCCTTTCCAATACGGATGCGGTGACCTATGGCGCCATGGAAGGGCAGATCCTCGACTGGACCCCTTATATCAGCGATCCGGAACTCATGCCGAACGTTTACGCCCTGACGCAGTCGCAGCCGGAGGCGTTCGCGGAAGCTACCTGCTTCGACGGCGGTATCTACGCACTGCCGTGCATTGATGAGCGGACGTATCTGTGGACTGCCGGAAATATGAATGGTGTTAATGTTTATATTAACACGGAATGGATGGAAGCGTGCGGCCTGGAGCAGCCGTCTACAATGGAAGATTTCATCGATATGCTGCGTGCGTTCCAGAAGAAGAAGGAGACGGACGGCGGGGACGGCGTCGTTTTTATGGGCGCGTCGGGCTCCAGTCTGGAAAGTTATATTTGGACGTCGCTTGGGTATTATAGCAACGTTCAGGGATTTGGAACCGGCATGGCGCTGAAAGACGGACAGGCGTGGCTTCCGGCTGCTACGGACGATTACCGGACGTTTATAGACCTGATGCATACCATCTATGCGGAAGGGCTGGTCGCGGAAGATTATTTTACCATGGATACAGAAACGGCCTTTAGCATAGCACAGACCCAGGCATATCCTGTTGTAAGTGATCCGGTCCGGACTATGCCGGATGCGGAAACCTTTAGGAATTGGATTGATGCTCCTCCAGTCATGGAAGGAGGTAATGATACTACTGTAGTTGCTGCCAGCAGAAATGTGAATCAGGGTGCCTTATGGGTTTCCGCGGATACGGAGCATCCGGAGGTAATTGCGAAAATGCTTGATTATGTCTTTGGCGTTGAGGGACATGAAATGATGCACTACGGTCCTAAGGAGGGGGAAGATCCTCTGGGGCTGGTTGATGGGTGGTATGTGAAAGACGGAAAACTCACAACGAAAATGGTTGAGGAAGGCGTATATGGATCATATGATGAATATGGGCTGAACCATTTGTATACAGAATCCGCAAAGATTGGATGCTCTATCGGAACCGCAGGTGAGGCTCGCAACGATGACGGTTCGGCCCTTAAGAAAGAGGCATCTTTTGTTGACGGGATTACGGGAAAAGAAGTGAAGGTTCCGGTAAAAGTGTTATATAGTGATGATAATTTAGATGGTGCCGTTCGGCTTAAAAATAGTGCGGCCTGGGCCGATCAGGGGCATTTGACCATCATCCGAGTGCCGGAGGTTTATCTGACGCAGGAAGATACGAATCGTGTGGCGGAGCTGAAAATGCTGCTTTCGGATCATATCACGCAGGAATCCATCAACTTCATAACGGGCGCCCGGCCCCTTGACGAACTGGACGCGTATTTCGAGGAGCTGAAGGATCTGGGCGTGGACGAATACATCCAGATTTACCGGGATGCTTACAGTGATTTCCTGGAAAGCACCTTTAACTGATTGGGTCAGTATGCAGGAGAAGCCGCCGCCGGCGGCTCCTCTTGCGCTGCCGCGGACGGGGACTGGCGGGAGACGGCGGATCTGCCGTTTCCCGTTTCCGTGTTTCATTCTGGAGGAGAAGCCGGGGTTATGAAAAAAAGAAACGGTTTGTCTGTCTTTCTTCTGGCGATGCCGTATGTCTGTATTCTGGCCGTGTCATTGCTGTCCACGCTTTGGCTGGGCAATCAGGTGCTGTCCGGCTATCGGACGGCGGTCGTGAAAGAAAAGGAGAAAAGCATCGAGCTGGCATTTGAACGGTTTTTGAAAAGGACGGACGAAATAGAATCGTTCTCTTTGAGCGTGGCGCAGAATGAGGTGCTCACGGATTATTTTTGGGACGCCGTGCGGCAGAGGGGCCATTCCGTCGTACAGCGGAAAAAGGTGCAGGAAATGCTCCATGACATGCTCTCGGTTGCCGGTATCCGCTACGCCTACCTGTATGACACGAAAGAGGGGTGCGTGATTTCCAATGATCTGGCTCTCAGCGACGCGGATACCTTCTACCGCTACAAATATCGCATCGAGGGATATACGCCCCGGGAGAGCGGCAGATATGTGCTGCGGATGGAGAATGGCTACAATCCGGCGGTAAATGTCGCCATCGGCGGCAATACGGGCGTCCGGATGCTGGAATATAAATCCTGTGTTCCTCTGGCCTCCTCGGTTGTCTATAAGGACCAGCTGATCCTGGTCCTGTCCGCGGGCAATGTTTTCCGGGACCTGGAAACGACGCTTGGGACGGACGGCGTATTCTATGTGTACGGAGGCAGCGGCGGGGGACTGCTCTATGCAAACGGCGACCGTTATGCAGATGACGCGGGTGTTCTCCTGACCTCCGGCCTGGCCCGCGTCGAAGGAGCGGAGGCGGGCGGGGAAGTGTATGGCATGGAGTGCGTTTCCACGGACTGCGCATGGCGCATCCGCTTCTACATGGACGGCTCCGGCTGGAAAGCGGCCGACAGGAACGCCATCCTTTCCCTGCTGGCAACCGTCATGTTCCCACTTCTGGCAGGCATGGCGCTCTGCGTAGTTTTCACGCTTAAAAAATACCAGGAGATCACGGAGATCATCGGAATGTTCGGCTCGCGCGGCCAGGGTGCGCCGCAGCAGCAGGCGGAAGAAAAAGCGTCGGATGCGCGGGCGGCGGATGCGGCGGAC
The DNA here is from genome assembly GCA_964471835.1 of uncultured Hungatella sp. Classification (GTDB taxonomy): domain Bacteria; phylum Bacillota; class Clostridia; order Lachnospirales; family Lachnospiraceae; genus UBA3402. Next base: position 1,291 of record CAYYHX010000086.1, on the reverse strand, counting down.
GACGAGATCATAAGTTACGGGCTTGTCCGGCAGTATGTGAGCCGGATGGTTTCCGAAAATACGCAGTTCCGAACGAATGCGGCGAACGGCGCGGCGGCACGCAGGTATGAGGCGCTGGACCGGCTGCTCCGGCACAACTTTGAGAGCCGGGAGGAGATGGAGCGTCTCCTCGGTTCGGTTGATCTGCGTATCCGCACACGGAATTGCGCCGTCCTGTGCATTCGCTTCGAAAAGGATTCCTACCGCGCCAGGATAGCGGATCAGACGACGGTCAAAGATCTGTTCCGGGAGATGCTGGAAGAAATCGCGGGCAGGAACTTCGAATCGTTTGATCCTTCTGCCAGGGAGACGGTATGCCTGTTCTCCCTGAATGCGGACGACGACTGGCAGCAGCTCGCCCACGACATGGTTTCCGGCATCAAGGCCGGGTTCCTGTACCGCTATGATCTGAAAGCGGAATTCGGCGCGGGAAATGTGGCGGATTCCATCTATGAGGTCGGCGACGCGTACCGAAAGGCAAGGGAAGTGATCCGCTACAATGAAACTTCCGAGAACAAGATTCTCCTGTATGACGAACTGGCCCGGATGGAAACGGGTTATTCGTATCCGCCGGAGACAGACGACAGGATTGTGAACTATGTGGCGGCCGGATATCCGGAGGAGGCCAAAGCGGTCATACGGGAAATCATCCGGCTGAATTTTGAAGATCCGCAGAGAAAACTGTCAGAGAAAGCCGCGGCGGCGGTGAAAAAGAGGCTTTGGGACACGGTTCAGGAGCTTGCGCAAAAATACGACGCCGGGGGGGGGTGATGTCGCCGCCGGACGGCGCCGGTTATCCGGAGTATCAGGACGCCCTCTGCGGGGCCATCGATCGCCTGTCCGAGCAGGTCGGATGGAAAAAGAAGAACATCCGGAACCAGACCGCGGATAAGATCATGAATTACATAAAAGAGAATTTCTGCGACAGCGGCATTTCCGTAAAATGGATCTCGCAGGAACTCGGATACCATGAGAATTACATTTCCAATCTTTTCAAGGAAACCTACGGCGAGAATCTTTCGGCCTTTTTGGAAAAACTGCGAATGGAGAAGGCGTGCGCCCTGCTCGGCGACCCGGCGCTCTCGATCAGGGACATCGCGGAACAGGTCGGGTACACGTCGGAGCCCAGTTTCCGGAGAGCATTCAAGAGAATCTACGGCATGGCCCCGGGCGAGTACCGGAAGGGAGCGGCGGAAGGAAAGGAGATGCCGGAACCGTAAGAGGTACCCGGGCGTATGCAGGAAGGCGCGGC
>CAYYHX010000085.1:0-6881 GCA_964471835.1 uncultured Hungatella sp. | reverse complement strand
TTAGAAGGATAAAATAATTTGCTGTTGATGGCAACCAGAATTTGCAGCTTAACACTCTGAGAGTGCCCGACAAAACTCGTTTGAGAGTTCATTACACATACCAGCTTACCGAGTTAGGAAAAAATCACCAGGGTGATATAGAAATTTCTAACAAGGTAACAGTGACCGGACAAGAAAACTTGAGTTACGAGGTGAATGAAACATTCGGAGCCAGCGAGATTCTATTTTTCCAAGGATCCGAAGCCTCGACTATTGCTATCAACAAGGTCGATCAGAACACCCGAAAACCTCTCGATCAGGCAAGATTTGTGCTTTTTGTACCTAATCCTGGTGATGATAACGGACAAAATGTGCAGGATGCTATAAATGCAGCGGAATCGGTCGGAATAACTGATATACCTTACGATAATCTAAGGAATCCGCTGCATCCAATTGAGTTAGAAATAACGTCATCCGGTGGAAAAGCCAAAATGACATGGCAGCACATTAAGGCAGATGCTGCTACTATTTACGCTCTCCTTGAAACTTATGCTCCGCCAGGGTATCAGAGACTGGAGACACCGATATTTCTTAAAATCAACCAGGATGAAACGCTTAATATTCTTAATCAGCAAGAATTGGCCGAAAGCCAGGTTACTCTAAGCGCAGATGGAAAATCATTAATCATTAGCAATCCGTCTGTACCTCCTGGCACAGGTGATCTTTCCGTCACAAAATCCGTTACCGGAGCGGCGGGAGACAAGACAAAGGACTGGCATTTCCGTGTAGAGCTGAGCGACAAGAGTATAAACGGAACATATGGTGGTATGACGTTTACGAACGGCGTGGCAGAGTTTACTCTCAAGGACGGCGAGAACAAGACGGCCAGAGGACTTCCCGTGGGCGTCGCCTATACCGTAACCGAAGCGGAGGCTAACCTGGATTATTATACGACCACCTCCGAAGGCGCTTCCGGAACGATTCCGCAGACTGGCTTCGCGCACGCGGATTTCACGAACAGCCGGGAGGATCCGGGCCTTACGGTGGAGAAGAGGGTCGTCAATCCCACGCCGGAGGATCTTGAGCGGGAATGGCATTTTACGGTCACGCTGACCCCGGCCGCCGGGAGGAGCATCGACGCAGGTGAGATCACATGGATACATTCCGGCGGTGGCAGTGCAGATGTGCGGCAGGATGGAGACGGCGCCGTGCTGACCTTTGTCCTGAAGCATGAGGAGTACATCACGTTCGGCAATGTTCCGGTTGGGACGCGGTATCACGTTGCAGAGACGGAGGCCAACCAGTCCCCGTGGCAGACATGGGTGGATCCGTCCCTCAGCCCCGCGGACGGCACGGTTACCTTTGAGGAGATATGGGTGCGCTTCCTCAACGAGCGCACCGTGCCGACCGAAACCGAAACGCCGGCGGAGACCCCGCCTGAGACGGAGCCGCATACCTCGCCGGAGCCGCCAGCAGAAACTCCGCATGAGACAGAGTCTCTTACCGTACACGAAACGTTTCCCGAAACATGGAGCGGGACGGCGCCGGAAACACCCCGTGAGACGGAGGCTGTGACCGTGCCGGTGTTTCCGGAGAAAAGCGAGAGCGAAAGTGAAAGCGTGCCGCAGGCTCCGGAGAAACCGCCTGAGGACGGGGGGCCGCCGGACACGGGCGACAGTCGCCATCCTGCCTTCTGGCTGGCGGTGATGGCACTCTCCATGGCCGCGATGTGGCTTACGGCATGGCAGGTGGGGAAGGCCGCCCGGAGAGAGAAGGTGCCGGGCAGGAGCAGGAAACGGCGCAGAAGATGGTAGAGAGGGTGATGATCCATGGCGCATAAGAACGGCATGGCCGGCCGAAGGTCCGGGAAGCTGACCGTCATAGGAGATTCCGGACAGCGTAGGGGGACTTATCCTCTGGGACTGCCGCTGCGGCTGCGGTATGAGCTAGAGAGCGGAAATGCGGCTGGCTGCGGTATGAGCTAGAGAGCGGGAATGCGGCTGGCTGCGGGTGCGTGAAGAAGCCCCATGCTTTCAAACGGCAGGCGGAGGAGGCGCTCCATGCCGGCCACCTGAAAGCGATGGAGCGGTACGGGGCGAAAACGGAGGATCCCGCTTGGGCAGGGAGCAACCCGTTCTATTACACCGCCGGAAGGACAGGCGGGGAGTTCGTGGTCAGCACGAACGGGGTGTAGCCCGAACGCAGCCGCCGGAAGACACCGCCGAGCGTGCGGACGGAAAGTTTGCGGTCAGCACGAACGGGGGTATAGCCCGGATATAGCCAAGGCGCGGCTGCCGGATGAGATTACAGAAGCAGGAAGGACGCAAGAAGCACGTAAAAACCGGATGAAGAAATCGGTTTTTACGTGCTTTTTCATCATTTGTAAGGACAGAATATCCCCCAACCCGCATGTTCCATTATCTTAATTTCTTAGTTGGTCTTCCGCCTTCCGTATTACAGATGATACTTCTGAAGCATTGCTTCCAGAAACTCAGGCTCCTGCCCAAGCCGCCCGATCAGGTCAGATTCACCCCCATGGATCATAAGGCCGGTCAAACGCAGGATACGCGCACGTTCTTCTTGCTCGCCCTCCCTGCGGCCTTTTTCATGGCCTTCCAGAAGTCCTTCTCTGCGGCCTTCTTCGTGACCTTCCAGAAACCCTTCTTCACGGCCTTCTTTTCTCTGCTCATCCATCAGTTCCCCGAGCAGCATATAACTCGCCTCCCATCCTCTGCTGCGCTTCAGCTCCTTCACCCTGTCATGGAGCTTCCGCACATTCGGATCATCCGCCTCCGCCACATACGCGTCCGTGGAATTCTCCACGTAATGCAGCAGATTCACCAGTTCCTTCGGCACATCCGCGTCGTTCGTCCCCTTCGTACTCAAGAACACACGCCCCACTTTGATCCCCAGCAGGGTTTCCAGAAGCAGGCGGCTGGTTTCCTCGTTCTCCGCCGCGGCGGCGAAGAGAAAATAATTTGACAGGTTCAAATCCTGAAAACTGACATTTGCTGCACCCATATATATCCTCCTCCCAATTCAGTCAGGCCGGGAGGATATCCTGTCAAAGACATTTTACCATAGTCCGGGAATGTTGGAAAGAGGAAAATTACCGAAACAGACACGGCGTTTGCGGGACGTCAAATTATAAGAAAAAGATTGCGCGCAGCACATCTTGGGGATAGAATAACAGTACGCGCGGCACGTCTTTTGGGTAGAATGACGATGCGCGGCACGCTCGGAAGATGGAATGATAGCGGAAAGGAACATTCAGAAGATGATACGGAATGTTGTGTTCGATATGGGCAGGGTGCTGATTCATTTTGAACCGGAACTTTATGTAAGAAGGCTCGGAGTGGCGCCTCAGGAGGAGAAGCTGCTTCTGAACCAGGTGTTCCGTTCGGTGGAATGGGTACAGATGGATCGCGGCGCGATCGACGAGGCGGAGGCGGTTCGGCGGTTCTGCAGGCGGCTCCCGGCGCATCTGCATGAGTGCGTGCGCAGGCTGGTTTTCGAGTGGGACGAGCCGGTGATGCCTGTGGAAGGGATGTATGAGCTGGTGGAGGAACTGAAAATGGCCGGCTGCGGCATTTATCTGCTCTCGAATGCCAGTGTCCGCCATCCGCAGTATTGGCCGAAGATTCCGGTAAGCCGTTTCTTCGACGGGACGGTGATTTCATCGGAAGCGGGGGTGATGAAGCCGCGCAGGGAGATCTATCAGGTGCTGTGCGAGAGGTACGGTCTGAAAGCGGAAGAATGTTTTTTCATCGATGACCTGCCGGCAAATGTGGAAGAGGCGCTGGCCGCCGGCATGAGCGGGATGGTATTTCACGATGGGGACGTGGAGGAGGCGCGAGGGGCGCTGCGGGGGAGCGGGGTGCGGATCTGACGGAACGCACCCGGTGGTGACCTGCAGCCGGATCAGAGGACAAGTTCCGTCATCCCTCACAGTTTTTCCGGTACAGGATCAGAAGACCCTTCAGCAGCAGATCATCCACGTATGTAATCGGGTGTCCGCAGAGCGGCGTAAAGAACGGGGCGAGGCCGCCGGTGGCCACAAGCGATGCCTTCATGCCGAGTTCTTCTTCCATCCGGCCGATGACGCCGTCCAGCATGGCGGCTGTGCCGTACATGATGCCGGAGCGCATGCATTCGATCGTGTTCTTACCGATGATCCTGCCGGGGGCACCGAGGCTGATATAAGGAAGCTGGGCCGTCTTGCCGCTGAGGGAATCCAGGGATACCTTGGGGCCGGGCAGGATGACGCCGCCGATGTAGCTGCCGGTCTTGTTGACGACAGACACGGTGGTTGCGGTACCCATGTCGATGATGATGATGGGGCAGGGAAATGTATGGACAGCCGCCACGGCGTCAACGATCAGGTCGCTGCCGACCGTCTTGGGGTCGTCCATGAGGATGTTGAGGCCGGTCTTCATGCCGGAGCCGACCAGCATAGGCCGGAAACCGCAGATTTTCTCCACGGCGGAGAGGACCGCGGCATTTAAGGGCGGAACCACGGAAGAAAGGATGGAACCCTCGATATCTGCCGGAGAGACACCGTGCAGATCCAGGATGCCCTTGATGTCCATGGCGTATTCCATATCGGTCTTAGCGTAGTTGGTCGTAACGCGTTCCACGAAATAAGTCCGGTCGTCGTCGATACCGCCGATGACGATGTTGGTATTTCCCATGTCTATGGTAAGAATCATATTCTGCTCCTTTTCCTTGCACCTTTTTTGCTTCGCTCCGGGCGCCGCCTCCGAAAAAAAGGCGGCGCTGTCATCTGTCACATTGGAACATCTTTCGTTCCGTATCCGATGAGAACAGTCGTTTCATTGACGGATAAAATCCGTCTTGCCGACATAAAATGCATTGTTTCTCCTTTTGATTATCGAGCATAGCGTTGCGCATAAAACATCGTCATCATTATACTCCATCATGGACCGAAGTATCAAGTTGAAATATTTTGTATTATTTTACGTACAATTATCATAACCGTTGACTTTTCAAATGGGGGGGTAAAATAAAGGCAAATGTTCACCGATACAAATGAAAGGAGAAACCACCAATGAAGAAAGGCATGAAGAGCATGGCGATGCTTCTGTGCGCCTGCATGATGCTGGAGATGGCCTGCGGGACGGCTTTCGCGAAGCAGCCCGAGGTGACTTCCGAAGCCGCACCGGCAGTGGAAGAAGCCGCGCCGCAAGCCGCGGTTGAACCAGCTGCTTCGGTCGATGCTGCCGGGAAGGAAGCAGCGGAGGAACAGAAGGCTCCCGCACAGGAGACGGAGACCGGCGCAGAAGCGGAGGACGGCAGCACAGAGCCGGAGAATGATACAGAGCAGGAGGCTGCCCCGGAAGAAGAAACGGATCCGAAAAAGGAAGATGTTTCGGAAACTGAGGGCGTCACGGAAAAAGAGGACGCTCAAGAGACGGAGACTGCCCGGGAGACAGAGGACGCCCAGAAAAATGAGGATGCCTCTGGCGCAGAGACGGAAGATGCCTCGGAATCGGAGGAGGCTTCAGAGTCAGAGGATGCTCTGGAGGCGGATGCCGCCGGTACTCTGGGGACTGAGGGTATAGAGGATCCGGAGGGGGATAGGGATGAGGAGACCGTCGCCCCGGTGGTAGATGATGCTCTGGAGGCAGGGGAGGTCTCCAAGCAGGAGAGTATCCCCGAAGAGGAGAACACAGAGGCGGAGAAGGCGGAGTCTGCTGAGGCTGTGGAAGATCCTGAGGGGACGGAAGAAGCCGAGGGCTTTGCTGAAGATGGGGTAGCCGAGGTTTCGCAGGCGAGGATTGAACCGATTTCAAATGGTACTGATTATTATGTTGTACCGAGTAAAGACAACACGAAACTGACCTTCCAAACAACTGAGCCTGACGGAAATCGTGATGCGGATTGGTGGGGTTATAGTGTTAACACCAGTTTCGCGACTGGTATTAACAAAACCAACGAATGGCATGCCGACGAAATTAAAAGCAGGGTTACAACCGTTGAGTTTGTCGATAGTATCAAGCTAGACGGGCAATACATGTTTGAGGGCTTCACTGCACTGGAAAAAGTTATGGGCAACGGCAATGTAACTCTTAATGGTAGGTTGGGTGGCAACCATATGTTTAGTGGTTGTACCAACCTTGCCACTGTAGAATTCAGTTCATTAAATACGAGTTCAGATACTAATCTGAACGATATGTTCATGAATTGCACTTCGCTTACATCACTTGACTTAAGTACGTGGGAAGTCTCTTCGGTTACAAGCATGTCTCAAATGTTCTTTGGCTGCTCATCGCTTAAATCTGTGAACCTGACAGGATGGGATACCTCCAATGTGTCAAGTATGGGTTCAATTTTCGAAGGCTGCAGCAGTCTTGAAACCCTGACCGGTTTGTCAAACTGGGATACTTCCAAAGTAGAAGCTATGAGCTCAATATTCAGGAACTGCAGTTCGCTTACAGAACTCGATCTGTCAAGCTGGGATACCGAAAAAGCAACTAATGAAAGAAGTTTTTTCAATGGCTGCACATCGCTCAGAAAGCTCACAGTGGGCGAAAAGTTCCATATGATTGGTGATGATACGGGTGCTGCGAATATACATGACTCCTATAATACCGGTGTCTGGGTGTACGATGATGATAATATTTCTGCTGGACAAAAATGGACGGACGCAGAATTCATTAAACAGTTTGAAGGAGGCAACGCCGCCGGCACCTACATCTGGGCACACACGCTGACCTATGATGCCAACAATCACAACGGGACTGTTCCGAGAGATAGAACCCTGTATAGGTACCAAGACATGGCTCCACTTTTAGGACAGGGCGACATTGAACCTCGTGATCAGGAGGTCTTTATCGGTTGGAGCGAAGACGTCAAAGGTCTCGTCCAGACAGCGGAAGATG
>CAYYHX010000084.1:5042-6883 GCA_964471835.1 uncultured Hungatella sp. | reverse complement strand
CAGCGTCGATTTCCCCGCATTCGTATAGCCGACAATAGCCGCCTGCGTCACATGGCCCCGCTCCCTCGACGCCCTCTGAACCTCACGGTGGCGCTCTACGTCGCGGAGTTCCTCGCGCAGCACCGAAATCCTCTCATGGATCCGCCGCCGGTCGATCTCCAGCTTCGATTCGCCCGGTCCCCTGGTGCCGATGCCGCCGCCCAGCCTGGAGAGTGAATTCCTAAGTCCTACCAGGCGCACCGCCCGGTAGCGCAGCTGGGCCAGTTCCACTTGTAGTTTTCCTTCCCGCGTATTGGCCCTGGCCGCGAAGATATCCAGAATCACCATCGTCCGGTCCATGACCTTGCACTCCAGCGCTTCTTCCAGATTCTTAAGCTGCGCCGGAGAAAGCTCATCATCGCAGACGACGCCGGTGGCCTCTCTCTCCCAGAGAAGCTCCTTCACCTCGTCGATCTTTCCTTTTCCAAGATAGGTCCCCGGATGGATCTGCTCGCGGTTCTGAACCACCCGGTCCAGGACAACCCCGCCGGCCGTCTTCACGAGTTCTTCCAGCTCATCCAGGCACGATTGTACGTCCGAACTGTCACCGGTATCCACGGCCAGAAGGATCACCCTGTCTTCCGCGTTTTTTATGTCATATAATTCAGCCACTGTTTCCTCCTGTCGTCCTTTCTGCCGTATCGTACCATTCCTCCGAGGCGTTCCCTCTCCTGTTATTCTTTATACCGTACCATTTCGCCGCCATGTTTTCCTGTCACCTTTTATACCATACCATTCCGCCGCTGCATCCCCTGCCTTGCTGTCCTTTATGCCTTATCGTATCATTCCGCCGTGCGCCCTCTGTCGCCTTTATATCGTGTCTTTCCGTAGCTGCGTCCCCCTGTCGGCTATTACGCCGTATCGTATCATTCCGCCAATGCGTTCCCTTGTCGCACTTGCCATACTGCCATTCTGCCGGGGCGCCCCCTGTTGCCTTTATGCCATATCATTCCACCGCCGCGTTCCCCCGTTCCTCTTCATGCCGCATCCTATCATTCCGCCGCCGCATTTCCCAGCTTATCTTCCTGCCCATCCAGGTTGCCCCCTCAGTCTGTCCTTGTCTTCAGAAATGCGATCTCCTTCTCAACTTCCTCCGAGGCGCCGAATTCCCTCTCATAATCCTCCAGAACACGCAGCGCCCCCGCGAAATCCAGTTTTTTCTCAAGAATAACCGCCTGATTATACAGAAGGTTCCCCCTCGCTCCGTCTCCCGCCGCCAGCCCCAGGTCAATAAACGCCAGGGCCTGATCATACTCCCCGATATCGATTTCATTTAAGGCCAGACGGTTATAGAGTTCCCCGTTTCGCACTCCGTCGTCCACCGCCTGCCGATATAATTCCGTCGCTTCCGTGCGCCGGTCCGCACCGTTTAGGGCCTCCCCCAGAGCCAGAAGCACCTGAACCGTGTCTTCGCTCTCCTTTTCAAGCGGGTACAATACGTTATACTGCTCTTTCGCCTCATCCAGCCGGCCGGCCAGCACCAGCATGGCGCAGCAGCGGGTGAGGTATTCCGTCTTGCTCTTATCCCCGTCTGCCTGCCAGAGCACATCGTAGGTATCCGCGGCGGAGGAATAATCCCCCATGCGGTATTCGGCCTCAGCCCGGTACTGCAGCACATCCAACTCAAACGCGCCTACCAGTCCGTCTGATTTCTGCAGTGCTTCGTCCAGGAGCCGGACTGTCTCCGGATAATTACCGGCGTCCATCTGCCGGATGGCCTCCTCGCGAAGCTCGTATTTCTCCTTCGATCCGCAGCCGGCCAGCAGCATAACCACGGCCAGGCATACGGCAAGATATCCCCA
>CAYYHX010000084.1:0-4942 GCA_964471835.1 uncultured Hungatella sp. | reverse complement strand
CGACAGCATATCACGGAATCTGCGTACTCCCGTTCCGCGGTACAAAGCCATTCACGCACCCCGACAGCATATCACGGAATCTGCGTACTCCCGTTCCGCGGCACAAAGCCGGTCACGCGCTCCGACAGGATTTCCGTGTCCGTCCCGTCAAAATACAGCAGCGTCCCTTCGCCCTTCAGCGGATCAAAGTCCGCAAGCATCACGACCGTTCCATCCGGAGCGAAATCAGCGAAACTAATTCCATTTCCCACAACCGTCTTTGCCTCATCTCTGTAAAGCGCCAGAGAGAAATCCGCCCCGCCCGCGCCGTTCTCATCGTAATCATAGCTGTACGCGATCCATTTGCCCGCCTGCCAGACCCCGCAGACATCATAAGCGATCTCCTGCCCGTTCCAGTACAAGTCGCCCCCGAATTCCTTCGGATTTCTGATATAATAAATTCCTTCCTCCGTAATCCGGGGAAATGTATACGCGTCCATTTCTTCGTCTACAAGCCTGCGCTCCCCCGCGTCTCTGCCGGTCAGCGGGATCTCATAAAGCATTCGCGTCCCCCCGTCTTCCGAATCCAGGGACAGATAGATCCGCTCGCCGCCGTCATAGATGACATCCGCCGCGTCCTTAGGAAGCCCCGCTTCCTCGTATTCATTCACCGTGCGTCCGGCGGCCGCAAGCCGCAGACCGGAGAATTCTCCGTCTTCAAAAAGCAGCGTCAGGAGCCGGGTGCCGAAATCATCGCCGTCCAGCCGGTCTTTGATCTCCGTCCAATCCGCCTTCAGCTTCTCCACACGGGGTCCCTCTACATACAGGCAGAATGCTCCATCCTCCGAGATACTCAGATTCTGGATCCCTCTCACCGGAAAGCACCGGTCCGAAATCTCCGCATCGCCTTCCGGAGAATGGTACATGAGCTTCCGGTACGGAACCTCAAACTGTCCCCGATCGCTGACCTTGATCCAGTCGTCCTCCGTCATCCCATTTCCCTCATCCAGAATGACATCCGTATAGGCCATGCGTACCGGATTCTCGACTGTATAATAGACTTTCTCCGCATCAGGGTTGCAGCTTTCCACCGATGCCACATTCTGGGCGATCCGTTCCCTTGTCCCGGCAGAATCGATCCGATAGAGAACCCCGCCCTTAAAACTCATAAACATGCTCAGATCATCGCCGGCATAAAAATCCAGCACATCTCTGTCCAGCTGCACCTTTTCCGCGCCTTCCTCCAGCCGCAGCAGATAGCAGAGATTGCCGTTCCCGCCGTCCCGCTCCATCCAGCAGACGGAATCACCCGCCCGGTTCGTCTTCCAGAAAATGACATCCCTGCCCAGACGGACCGGCTCGCCGCCGTCGCCGTAATAAAGGGACTCTCCCTTCTGGAACACGACATTATGATCCGCGACAATTTCATAAGAAGAGACATTAACCGCGAGTTTCTCTTCCTCCGCATCCCCTGCGGCGGGCCTGCGGTATAAATCATAGGTGCTGCCGTCGTATTCTTCCCGGTAAAAGAGATAGCTGCCGTCCTCGCTTATCCGGTCGCCGGCTGCCATGCCGCTGTAAGGCGCCGCGCCGGTATCCAGACAGGAAGCGGTAATCAGCTCCGCCGGCAGATCCGTTTCCAGATCCGCCAGATACAACTCGTCGTCGCGGTAATAGAGTACCTTCGTCTGCCCCGTCTCCTCCGGTTCACGGCCCGTGAACAGGTGCAAAAATGCCGTTAGCAGCGCCAGCAGTAGCAGCCCGGCCGCGACCGGAACCAGATAGCGGAAACGGGAAAGCCAACCCGCCTTCTTTAATAAACCGGACAGCGCATTAAGCGGCCCATGGGGCTTTTCCTTTTCCGGTTCCGCCTCGGAATCTTCCCTGTTCGCAACGTCCGCGTCCGATTCCACGCCTTTCGGGGCTTCTGGCTCCGCGGCCGGTTCCTTACTTTCCGGGGTCTCTGGCTCCGCGTCCGGTTTCCTGCCTTTCGGGATCTCTGGCTCTGCTTCCTGTTCCGTGCTTCCCGGAGAGTCAGGCTCCGCATTCAGTTCCATGTTTTCTGGAGAGTCTGGCTCCGCGTTCGGTTCCATGCTTTCCGGAGAGTCGGACTCCGCATATGATTCCATGTCCTTCGGGATCTCTGGATCCGCGTCCGGTTCTATGCTTTCCGGAGAGTCTGGCTCCGCGTTCGATTCCACGCTTTCCGGGGTCTTTGGCTCTGCCTCCTCGGCGATTCTTACGGCAGCAGTTCCCGCTTCCGGCAGTCTCCGCCCGCAGAATCCGCAGAACAGATCGTCAGCTTCCACCTGCCGCCCGCAGTAGGGGCAGCATTCCCTCCAGACCGGCTGCGTATCCCAGATCACGGTATCTGATATACTCGCGCCGCATTTTTCACAAAAGAGGCTTCCTTCCGCAAGTTCCGCTCCGCATTTTAAGCATCTCATACGTTTCCTCCCGGGCGCGTCACGCGCGTACTCCCGACAACATGATTCAGACTTCGATCTTCGCGCCGCATTTCCGGCAGAAACGCGCGCCCGCCGGACACGCCGCACCGCATCTGGAACAATAGACATATCCGGGTTCTTGTACCGTATCCGGCGAGGCCATCTCCCCAGCCTCAGTCACGGTAAATTCTTCCGACAGCACGCCCGCCTCGTCTTCCTCCTCGATCACCACATGATCCGCCACCGCGGCCCCTGAACAACTGCCGGCCGTACTGTGTGCTCCGTATGCTTCTTCCGAGCTCTCTTTCTTCAGGGAAATTGTCGTATCCGCGACACCCGTATCTGCAGACATTCGATCCTCGGTTTCACGCGCACATCCCGTATGTTCCGCCGTTTGATCCTTCTCCGTCATTGCCTTTCCTTTTCCTGATTCTTCCTGCGCCGGAGCCATTGCCGACCCCGCTCCGGCTCTCTTGCCGTTTAAGTCCGGCAGAAGCGGCCGCAGCGGTTTCCCTCCCGCGTTTTCTTCCGTCCTATCTTCCCCGCCGCGGGCCTTCACCTGAAGGATCCGGATCTTCTTCTCCTCTATCTCTTCCTGCTTCTCCTGAATTGCCTCAAAATATTTCACCAGCCTGCCGAGATCCACATTTTCATGTTTCCACATCGAAAATATGGTCGTCCCGACCGTAATATACAGATTCTTTACGTCATTCTCAAGAGAGCTGATCCGGCCCCGCAGTTTCGTCTCTTCGAAGAGCGCCGACGTCTTCCGGCCGATCCGGCCAAACTGCCTGGACATATCCTCCTTAACCCCCATAAAACCACGCCCCTTACCTGTACAAACCTATCCCTCATTATACGTTTCGCATTTTCTACTGTCAATCCTTTCGCGCACCCTGCGATGCAATTTCGCGCGCCTTGCCGCAGGGATCTCCTTACCGTAACATTCTCTACAGGGAATTATGCAACATTTTTTCTTTTAAAATCCGGGAATATCTGAACTGTTACGACAGATGGAATAAATTTCGAGAAAAACGGGTACGACTAACAGACCTTGCCGCCGGCACACTTCTCATGCAGGCATAAATTCGCCGCCGCATGAACCGCGGCCACAGACTGCACTTACTACACTTTCTGCACGTTCCCGGCGGTCATCCCTTCAATGAGCTACACTTTCTGCACACTCTTACCGGTCATTCCTTCAATGAATGTCCGGAATTCGTCCGGCGTCCCCACGGACATCCTGCGCTTGTCATAGACCTGGGCGTGGTTCTGGTTGAATATGAATGTAAAATAGCGCTCGGTTTCCGCGATTGCCTGGATCCTGTCGTACTGGAAGGTGCTGACGCCAAGTTCCGTCGTGGAAGTAAAACAATCCTTTCCAAAGACAACCGTCGCCTTCATGGTGCCGGGAGCCATCCGCTTCAGGGCAAAGTACCCGTTGATGTTGTCTTCAAAAAGAAGTACCAGAGCAAGCACAACCGACAGCGCAAACGTGATAATGTAACTCGGCGACAGGGAAAAATCGGAGAGGACGGCAGCCAGAAGGGTCATGCCGAATGCCAGCGCCACAACCGTCCATCCGAATATGCGGCTGTGTTTGCTCTGCTTCGCCCGGACCGTTTTGCGCAGGGCCCTCGCCATCGCGGTCATCGATTCCCGGTCATGTTGGTTCTCGAACTTAAACAGCATAGTGTTTCCTTCCCCCGACCTTTCCTAATATATACTCTGTTTTTATCATGCAAAATGAAAATTTCGCTGTTTCCCATTATAGGATGCAAACGCCCAAAAGCCAAGACAACAAGGGGGCTGATTCCTGCCGCCGAATACCCATCCTGTGTCCGTGAAGAATAACACCGGATGGGCACATCATGCGACCGGTCATCCCCAGTCTTGAAGTAAGAGACGTCTTCGATTAATGATAAAGATGGTAAAGCCTTTCCGCGTCCCCTTCATACTCGCCCAGTTTGGAGACAACCTGCTTCAGCCTGCCCGCGCTGTCCGTGAGTTTTCCCCGCAGGATGTCCTCCTCCGTGATTCTCGCCATAAGGATCTCCCGCGCCTGTGTCTTTGCCTCGCCGTAACTTTTGCCAAATGCCCCGCGCTCCCGGTCATAGACGATAAAAAGACTGCCGTCTTCGGCCTCCGTCACATCCGGATAAGATACGTTGCTCCTCTCGTCCAGAAGCAGCCTCCCCGTCCAGCTCCTGCATTCATCCTCGGACAGAAGCGCGGTCAGGTTGTTCCGCCCGGTGTACAGGTAGTGGTTGACCAGGAGGATCCGCCCCGACTTCAACCTCCGGATATGGAAACGCGAATCCGGACCGCCTAACGGAAACGGCTGTTCCTCGCTCCAGGTCATGCCGCCGTCCCGGGAAAAGGTCTGGGAAATCCCGTAATGCGTCCTGGTCAGCATCATCAGTCTCCCGTCAGACAGTTCCACCGCCATGTGCTCATCGAAAGACCGGGCCGTGAGTCTGGGACTCCCCAGCCTCCGGAAACTCTTTCCCTCATCC
>CAYYHX010000083.1:3040-6926 GCA_964471835.1 uncultured Hungatella sp. | reverse complement strand
CAGACCTCGCATTCCTCCACTTCCAGGCTCTTCGACCGGATATAGTAGATCGTCTTCACCCCTTCTTCCCAGGCCAGAATATACAAATTCAGCACTTGACCCAGCGTATATTCATTCGTGATATACAGATTCATGCTCTGCGCCTGGTCGATATGCCTCTGCCGCACCCCGCACGCCCGGATCGACCACGTCTGATCGATCAGATGCGCATTCTTATAATACCAGAACGTATCCATCGACAGTTCCGGCGCCACCCGAGGCATCAGCCCGTTCTTCTTCTCCTCCAGAAAATAGCGGTTCATAACCGGATCAAGCCCGGCGGTCGTCCCCGCGATGATACTCGTGCTGCTGGTAGGCGCCACCGCCAGCAGATACCCGTTGCGCAGCCCGTTGGCCGCCACCTTCGCCGCCAGCGCACTCCAGCGCGCGTCCGTCAGTCCCCGCTTCTCAAAATAAGCCCCGGTCTGCCAGTCGCTCCCCTCAAAATACAGGTACCTTCCCTTCTCGATCGCATAGTCACAGCTTGCCTCGACCGCCGCGTAATGAATGTCCGCGAACACCTTCTCCGCAAATTCCAGATGCTCGTCGCTCTCCCAGTTGATATGGTGTTTCGCCAGCATGTGATGGTAGCCGCTGACCCCCAGGCCGATCGGGCGGTATTTTTCATTATTGATCTTCGCATACGGCACCGGAAAGAAATTCAGGTCAATGACATTATCCAGCGCCCGCACCGCGCTGCGGGTCACTTCCGTGATCTCCGCCCGGTTTTCCACATCGATGTTGCCCAGCGACAGGCTGGCCAGATTGCAGACCACAAACTCCCCCGGCTTCGTCACCGTGACGACCACAGTCTCGCCGTCCACTGTCTCAATCCTCTGCTCCACCGACGAAATCGCACTCATATTCTGGGCGATCTCCGTGCAGAGATTGCTGCAGTAAATGACGCCCCGGTGTCCGTTGGGATTCATGCGGTTCACGTGGTCGCGGTTAAATGTAAACGGCGTGCCTGTCTCCACCGCGCTCTTTAAGATCATGCGGATGACGTCCTTGATCGGGATCACACGCTTGCTGATCCGCATATCGTTCACACAGTCCAGGTACCGTTCCTTCCATTCGTCCCCGAAATAGTCCTCCAGCGCGTATCCCTTGATTGTCAGGATCTCGTGGGGACACATCAGATACCAGTCGCCGTTGCGGTTGTCCCTGGCCTGCTGCCAGAAATAGTCCGGATAGCACACCGCCGGAAAGACGTCGTGCGCCTTCATGCGGTCGTCCCCGTTGTTGGTCCTCAGATTCAAAAACTCCGGCAGATCGCGGTGCCACACGTCCAGGTAGACGGCTACCGCCCCCTGCCGCACGCCCAGCTGATCCACGGCCACAGCCGTGTCGTTGGCCAGCCGAATCCAGCGGATGACGCCGCCGGCCGCGCCCTCGAAGCCGCGGATCGCGCTCCCGTTCGCGCGGACTTTGCCGAAATACAGCCCCATGCCGCCGCCGAACTTGCTGACCTTGGCGAAATTATCGATACTTCGGTAGATCCCGTTTAAGCTGTCCGGAACCGTATCGATGAAGCAGGACGACAGCTGGTGATACGGTTTGCGCGCGTTGGCCAGCGTCGGGGTCGCCATCGTCACCTGGAGTTTGCTCAGCATATCGTAAAAACGCTTCACCCAGTAGCCGCGGTTCTTCTCCTTCATCGCAAGATGCATGGCGATGCCCATAAACATCTCCTGCGGCGTCTCGACAGGCACTCCCTGATGCGTGCGGATCACATACCGGTTCAGCAGCAGTTCCAGTCCGGCATAACTCATGCGGTAATTCCGTTCCGGGTCGATCCACTCTTCAAACTGTTTCACTTCTTCCCGCGTGTAATTCTGTAAAATATAGGTTCCGTACAGCCCCTGATCCGTCAAATAGGAAATCTTATCATAGAAGGTATGGATGTGCAGGGCGTCCATAGAGTCCTTCAGGCGGGTCGTAAAGCCCAGAAGGAGGAGGCGCGCCGCGATCATCTCCCAGCGGGGTGCTTCCTGGGTCGTCAGTTCCACCGCGGAACGGGTCAGGATATTCAGCTTCTCCCGTTCGGTCATATCCGGCTTGGACAGCGCCTGGAACTTGGCAGACAGATATTCGAGATTATATTCTTCCGCGTCAAATTCCTTCTGGACGCGGGTAAGGACCCACTCCAGCTGGGCCGCTTTCTCCGTATTTTCAAAAAAGCGCATGATTTCCCTGCGGGTGCGGCGTTTTTTCGAACGCTCCTCGCGGTAAAGGATATAGCTTCGCACGACGCGGTACTGGTTTTCCTCCATCAGCGTCTGCTCCACCAGATCCTGAATCTCCTCCACAGACAGCTTCAGCTCCTGCTGCCATCCTTCCGGGAACTTGCGTTCCACCAGAACAAGGATCCGGTTCAACTCATCCTCATCCGCCTCTTTCCCCACACTTGCAAATGCTTTCGCGACCGCGTTCTTGATTTTCTCCGGGCAATATTCCTGCTCGGAGTGGTCGCGTTTCATGATATTCATGCGTTTTCCTCCCTCTTTTTCACTTCCCTGGCAACCTCCGCCGCCTGGCGCGCGATTTCCAGTTCCTCATTTGTGCGGATCACCAGCACGTTTACCTTCGACGTACCGTCCGAGATCTTCACCGCCTCAGCCGACTCCCGGTTCTTTACCTCATCGAGATGAATGCCCAGAAACTCCAGGTAGCTGCAGATCTCCTCCCGGATATCGGAATCATTTTCCCCGACGCCGGCGGTGAAAACGATATTGTCCACGCCGTTCATCGCCGCCGCATAGCTGCCGACATACTTGGCCACCTTATAGGCAAAGATTTCGCGGGCCAGCGACGCTTTTTCGTTATATTTGATCTCCGCGTCCTTCAGCTCACGGAAATCGCTGGACAGGTTCTTGGAGATTCCGAGCACCCCCGACTCCTGATTTAAGATCTTCATGATCTGCGGCAGGTCCAGATTCTCCTTCTTCGCCAGAAACTCCAGCGCTCCCGGATCCACATCGCCGGAGCGCGTCCCCATGACCAGCCCCTCGAGCGGCGTAAATCCCATCGAGTTGTCCACCACCTTGCCGTATTTGACCGCGCAGATGCTGGCTCCGTTGCCCAGATGGCATACAATAGTCTTCACCCGGCGCGGGTCCTGGTGCATGAACTCGGCCGCCCGCTGGGACACATATTTGTGGCTGATGCCATGGAACCCGTAGCGGCGGATCTTGTATTTCTCATAATACCGGTAGGGCAGACCATAAAGGAACGCCTTCGGTTCCATGGTCTGATTAAAAGCCGTGTCAAAGACGCCGACCATCAGCGTATCCGGCATCAGCCGGCGGCAGGCTTCCACGCCGATCAGGTTCGCCGGGTTATGCAGCGGCGCCAGGTCGTTGCACTCCGTCACAGCCTGAATCACCTCATCGGTGATCACCACCGACCCCGTAAATTTCTCCCCGCCGTGAACCAGACGGTGTCCGATGACGTCGATCTCCGAGAAATCGCGGATCACGCCTTTCTCCGGATCGACCAGCGTATCAAGAAGTACATGCACCGCCTTGGTATGGTCCTCCATCGGCACCTGCTCCTTCAGCGAAAGTCCGCCGCCGGTTTTATAGGTAAATATCCCGTCAATGCCGATGCGCTCGCACACGCCGCGGGCCAGAACCGTCTCGGTCTCCATATCGATAACCTGGAACTTAAGCGACGAACTGCCGCTGTTAATAACCAGAATCTTCATGAAATGTACTTCTCTCTCTTTCTGCTGCCTGATTCCCCGCGGGAAGCTACACGGTAATTCCCCCGCCATGCAGCGCCAAAGAACATTATAATATGGGACCCATCCCTTTACAAGATGTTTTTTTATAGTATAATACTGGTG
>CAYYHX010000083.1:0-2940 GCA_964471835.1 uncultured Hungatella sp. | reverse complement strand
GCTAAGGACAACGCACCCCCAGCATCCCGGAGGCAGAAAGCATGAAGAAAATCATTCTGACCGGCGGAGGAACCGCCGGCCATGTAACACCCAACCTGGCGCTGATTCCGTCCCTTCGGGAACGCGGATACGAAATCCGCTACATCGGCTCCTATCAGGGCATCGAAAAGACGTTGATCGAAGAAGCCGGAATCCCCTACGACGGCATCGCGTCCGGCAAACTGCGCCGGTACTTTGACCTGAAAAATTTCACCGACCCGTTCCGGGTCCTCAAAGGCTGTTTCGAGGCCCGGAAACTGATCAAACGCTACCAGCCCGACGTGGTATTCTCCAAGGGCGGTTTTGTGGCCGTCCCCGTGGTTCTGGCGGCCGGATATTATCACGTTCCCGTTATCATTCACGAATCGGACATGACGCCCGGGCTGGCAAACAAACTCTGTATCCCGTCCGCGCGGAAGGTATGCTGCAACTTCCCGGAAACCCTGTCGTATCTCCCGCAGGAAAAAGCCGTCCTCACCGGTTCTCCCATCCGCAGGGAACTGCTGGAAGGGGACAGGCTCTCCGGTCTGGCTTATACCCGCCTTTCCGCCGATAAACCGGTCATTCTGGTTATCGGAGGAAGCCTCGGAGCCGCCGCCATCAACGAAGCGGTCCGCAAACTCCTGCCCAGACTGCTCCCCTGCTTCCAGGTGATACACATCTGCGGCAAAGGCCATCTGGATGAAACCCTGGAAGGCACCCCCGGATACGTGCAGTATGAATTTGTCGAAGAACCGCTTAAGCACCTGTTCGCCGCCGCCGATCTGATCGTATCCCGGGCGGGCGCCAACTCCATCTGCGAAATTCTGGCCCTGCGCAAGCCCAATATCCTGATCCCGCTGCCGGCCTCCGCCAGCCGCGGCGACCAGCTCCTGAACGCCCGCTCCTTCGCCGCCCAGGGTTTAAGCACCGTTCTGGAGGAAGAAACCATGACGGACGATACGCTTTTCGACGCGATCTCCGATGCCTTTGCCCACCGGGAGGAATCCATTCGCCAGATGGAGCAAAGCCATCTGAACAATGCCATTGATACGATCGTGGGGCTGATCGAGGAATGCGCGGCCGGCTGAAGCCGGCCGCCTCTATGCCGTCTCGGTATCTTTCATCCACTCGGTAAGAAATCTGCGGATTCTTGAAACCCGCATCCGGCAGGCAGGTTCGGAGAGATGCAGCAGCCTGCACACTTCTTCCATCGGCCGTTCCTCAAGCATATACAAGGCCACCACGGCCTGTTTCTCAAGACTCATGGACTGAACGCCTTCCCGAAGCCTCTCCAGATCCTCCCGGTCGGCCAGAAGCCCCGCCATATCAGACGGGAACGGCTCGTTGACCAGATGTTCATTGTCCCGGATAAAGTCCTGAATACTGATATTGGGGTGACGGTTCGCGGCACGGAAATAGTCCATGCAGCGGTTGCGCAGGATTTTTGCAAGCGTCGCCTTTATCTGCCCGCCGTCCCATCGGTCCGCGTCATTCAGATACATTTCCATGAATATACAGAATGTGTCCTGTACCGCGTCGTCCGCTTCCGCCTGGGACAGACCATACTTCGAAGCCGCCATACGGAGAACACCCCAATATTTTTCATACAGTGCCTGCAACAAATCTTTCTGTTCCTGCTGCATCACATCTTCTTCTCCTATAACTCCGCCTTTACCGCCTCGACAATCTGTACTTTCTCCTCATCAGGCAGGGTCCCCGGCTTCCACGCCACGATCCTGGGACCGTTCTCATAGCGCGGAATGATATGCACATGGAAATGACGCACCGTCTGTCCGGCCGCTTCGCCATTGTTCTGAACCAGATTCAGTCCGGCACAGCCGAGCGCCTTGGCCATCGCGACCCCCATCTTCTTCGCCAGAGGCAGTACTTTGGCCGCCGTCTCATCCGGAATCTCGCTCAGATCTGCGTAATGCTCTTTCGGCAGGATCAGGGCATGCCCGCGGGTCGCCGGCCCCAGATCCAGGATCACCCGGAAATCATCATCCTCATACAGAGTGGCCGACGGAATCTGTCCGGCCGCTATCTTGCAGAAAATACAATCGTCCTTCATAACATTATCCCTCCTGCTACAATAAATATATTTATGATAAATCGCCTTTACAGCCGATAGGTTCGGGCGGGCTTCCGGTACAGGATCGCCCCCATGATGATTCCGATTACCAGCCCGGCCACATGCGCCGTATTGTTCACGCCGGTGCTCGTGAATCCAAAATACAGGGAAAACAAAACCATCACAACAAGCTGGCGGGTGCTCAGATCCTCCAGACGGCCGCGGTTCACGATCACCGCATACAGCAATCCGCCGATTACCCCGAATACGGCTCCTGACGCTCCCGCGGAAACCACGGCTTCCGCCTGCGGGTTGAAGGTCACGTCAAACAGCAGGGAAACGACATTGGCCCCGACGCCGCATATCAGATAAAAAACAAGGTATTTCACGCTGCCCAGCGCCCGTTCCAGGTTATCTCCCAGCACATACAGAACCAGCATATTGTTGACGATGTGGCCGATTCCAAAATGCATAAACACGGATGTCAAAAGCCTCCAGTACTCCCCCTGCCGGACCGCCGGCAGATACATGGCTCCATGGGCGATCATAAAGATGCTGTTCTCCGTATTCCCAATGATCTCCAGATACCCGAAGTACAAAAAATTAACCGTTATGATCGCCAGATTCACGACGGGCAGACGGTGCCTTCTGTTATACGGCATGGCAAACGCCTCCTGCTAACTTCACGGCACGCTCCAATTTCCCCAATTCCGCAGAAGTTGCGGCAATTCCGCGCGCCGATTACTGTCAATACGAAAAGTATACCATACTCCCGCGCATTTGTTAAGCAAGAACCTGCCTCGATTCGAACCGATTCGAACCGATTCGTAACAGTTCAGACGGCGCAT
>CAYYHX010000082.1:2418-6936 GCA_964471835.1 uncultured Hungatella sp. | reverse complement strand
GCGGGAAGGCGTCAGCGCGTCGTGCAGCGCCGGTTTTGGAGAAGGAGTGCCATGGAAGACGA
Source organism: uncultured Hungatella sp. (assembly GCA_964471835.1). GTDB lineage: Bacteria > Bacillota > Clostridia > Lachnospirales > Lachnospiraceae > UBA3402. Next base: position 6,874 of record CAYYHX010000082.1, on the reverse strand, counting down.
GAAGAGGATCACGCTCCGGACCGAGGACGGGGAGGAGATCTGTTTCACCGTCCTGGAGGAAACCAGGATCAACGGGATGAACTATATCCTTGTGACGGATGCCGCGCAGGAGGAGGACGGGCAGTGCTATATCCTGAAGGACCTTTCGGAGAGGGACGAGGAGGACGCGGTTTACGAATTCGTGGATGACGAGAACGAGCTGGATTATCTGTTCCGGATCTTCTCCGAGCTGGTCGCGGATCTGGATCTGAATCTGGAGAAATAGGGTACGTGCAGATGAATGAAGACCTGTTCAGGCAGATGCTGAAGGAAAAAGGACTGAAAGTGACTCGGCAGAGGCTTCTGGTGCTGGAGCTGATGGCCGCCCATCCGGGCGAGCACCTGACGGCGGAGGAGATCTTTGCCCTGGCGCGGGTGCAGGACCCGAGTATCGGGCTGGCGACCGTTTACCGCACCGTGCAGGTGCTGGTGGACCTGAAACTGCTCGACCGCGTCAGCTTTGACGACGGGTATGCCCGCTATGAGCTGGGACTGCTCCCCGGCGAGCAGAGCCGCAGGCACCATCACCACCACGCGATCTGCCTCGGCTGCGGCAGGGTCTTCCCTTTTGAGGAAGATCTGCTGGATACTCTGGAGCAAAGCCTTTTGGAGCGGCTGGGCTTTGCGGTGACGGATCATGAGGTGAAATTATTCGGATATTGCCGCTCCTGCAGAGAAAAAACGGAGGTAATCGATTGAAACAAACGAAACAAAGGAACAGGCAGATCCCCCGGGTGGAGAAGGTGCGGATCATCCCCCTTGGCGGCCTGGAGCAGATCGGCATGAACATGACGGCCATCGAGTATGAGGACGAGATCATCGTCATCGACTGCGGGCTGGCGTTTCCTTCCGATGATATGCTGGGGATCGACCTGTGCATTCCCGATATCACCTATCTGAAACAGAATAAGGAGAAGGTGAAGGGATTTTTTATCACGCACGGACATGAGGACCACATCGGCGCACTGCCTTATGTGCTGCAGGAGATCAATGTGCCGGTCTACGGCACGAAGCTGACAATCGCGCTGATTGAAAATAAACTGAAAGAGCATAACCTGCTTAAGAATACGAAAAGAAAGGTTGTAAAGCACGGACAGACGGTTACGCTCGGATATTTCCGGGTGGAGTTTATCAAGACCAATCACAGCATCGCCGACGCTTCGGCCCTGGCGGTGTTCACGCCGGCGGGCGTGATTCTGCATACCGGCGATTTCAAGATCGATTATACGCCGGTATTCGGCGAGCCGGCGGATCTGCAGCGGTTCGCCGAACTGGGAAGGAAGGGCGTTCTCGCGTTGATGTGCGACTCGACGAACGCGATCCGGCCGGGGTTCACGGCCTCGGAGCGGACGGTCGGCCGCACTTTTGACGCGATTTTCGCCGAACACACAAACAACCGCATCATCGTGGCGACATTTTCCTCCAACGTGGACCGGGTGCAGCAAATCATCGATTCCGCCTACAAATACGGGCGGAAGGTGGTGGTCGAGGGCCGCAGCATGGTGACGGTCATAGGCATCGCGAGCGAGTTAGGTTACATCAAGATTCCGGAGGGTACTTTGATCGATATCGACAATCTGAAGAATTACCCGGATGAGAAGACGGTCCTGATCACGACCGGGAGCCAGGGGGAGTCGATGGCCGCGCTGTCGCGGATGGCTTCGAATATCCACAAGAAGGTGTCGATCAAGCCGAATGACGTGATCATTTTAAGTTCGACGCCGATTCCGGGGAATGAAAAGGCGGTTTCCAAGGTGATCAATGAGCTGTCGATCAAGGGCGCGGAGGTGATTTTCCAGGATACGCATGTATCGGGACACGCGTGCCAGGAGGAGATCAAGCTGATCTATTCCCTGACCCATCCGAAATACGCGCTGCCGGTTCACGGCGAATACCGCCATCTGATGACGCATAAGCACCTGGCGGAGTCCATGGGCATCCCGCCGGAGAATGTCCTGATCATGTCCTCCGGCGATGTGGTGGAGCTTTCGGAGAATTCCCTGAAGGTTGTGGATCATGTGCAGGCCGGGGCCGTGCTGGTGGACGGGCTGGGTGTGGGCGACGTGGGCAATATCGTCCTGCGCGACCGGCAGAACCTGGCGCAGAACGGAATCATTATCGTGGTGCTTGCGCTTGAGAAACATTCCAACCAACTGATGGCCGGGCCGGATATCGTGTCCCGCGGCTTCGTCTATGTGCGGGAGTCGGAGGATCTGCTGGAGGAAGCGCGCCGGGTCGTGGAAGATTCGGTGCAGGACTGCCTGGACCGCCATGTAACCGACTGGGGGAAGCTGAAGAACATCATCCGCGACGATTTGAGCGATTTTCTCTGGAAGAAGATGAAGCGGAACCCGATGATCCTGCCGATCATTATGGAGGTATAACCTGTAACCTGACGGCACGGAAAGGAGGGGCTGGCCGGAATGAGCGGGGAGACAAATGATATCAACCGGGCGACGAGAGCAATCGTCCGCGTCTCGTGGAAGCTGATCCTCTGCGCGCTGGTGATCCTTCTGTTCTACGAGTCGGTTACGCGGGGCTACCAGTTCGGATACAGCCTGTTCCACGATACGGCGGCGGCCGAGCCGCCCGGCGTGGATATGCGCGTCACCATCGGCGAGGACGAGACGCTTCCGAACCTGGCGGTCGCCATGGAGCAGAGCGGACTGGTGAAAAACCGGTATGCTTTCGTAATCCAGTGCATTTTCTATGAATACGGGTACGAATTCTTAGGGTACGGCAATCCGATCATCGAGGGGACGTACCTGCTGAATTCCTCCATGCCGGCGAAAGAGATCATCATTACGCTCCGCGAGGGCAAGGTGGAGACGCCTGAGGAGAGCGGGGAAGAAGAATGACGGAAAACGAACGGGTCGCGGATTTCCTATGGTCGCTGGAGCCGGCGGAAGATCCTCTCTGTGAGCGGATCGCGGAGAATGCGGCTGCGAGAGGGATTCCGGTCGTGAAAAGGGAAACCGGCGCATTCCTGAAGGTGCTGGTGGCGGCAAGAAGGCCCGGGGCGATTCTGGAGATCGGAACCGCCGTGGGCTATTCTGCTGTTTTGATGGCGCACGCGGCGCCTGGGACGTGCCGGATCACGACGATCGAGAAAGATGAGGCGAAGGCGGAGGAGGCGCGGGAAAATGTGCGTCTGGCCGGTCTGGAGGAGCGGATCTCGGTACTCTGCGGCGACGCGGATGATATCCTTGTAACCTTGCCTGACGGTTCGTTTGATTTTGTGTTTATGGATGCCGCGAAGGGGCAGTACGGGAAGTGGCTCCCGCAGGCGCTGCGCCTTCTGGCGCCCGGCGGCGTGCTGGCGGCGGACAATGTGCTGCAGGACGGGACGGTTCTGGAATCGCGGTTCGCCGTGCGGCGGAGGGATCGGACGATTCATGCCAGGATGCGGCAGTTTCTGTGGGAGTTCAAGCATTGCGCGCAGCTTCAGGCAGCCGTCGTGCCGGTCGGCGACGGCGTGGCGGTGGCGGTGAAGAAGGGAAGTTCGGACGATGCGTAAGATCGAATTGCTGGCGCCGGCGGGCAGCCTGGAGGTGCTGAAAACGGCGGTCCGCTACGGCGCGGACGCGGTCTATATCGGCGGCGAAGCCTATGGTCTTCGGGCGAAGGCGCGGAATTTCTCTCTGGAGGAGATGAAAGAGGGGGTGCGTCTGGCCCACGCGCACGGCGTAAAAGTCTATGTGACGGCGAATATATTTGCCCGCAACGGAGATCTGGAAGGCGTGGAAGCGTATTTCCGGGAACTCGGGGACGTGGGCATGGACGCGCTGATCATCTCCGATCCGGGTGTCTTCGCGCTGGCGCGCCAGATCCTGCCGCGGACGGACGTGCATATCAGCACGCAGGCCAACAGCACGAACTACGCCGCCTTCCGGTTCTGGTACGGGCTGGGGGCGAAGCGCGTGGTGGCGGCGAGGGAGCTGAGCCTTGCGGAGATCGCGCGGATCCGCGCGGAGATCCCGGCGGACAGGGAGATCGAGTGCTTCGTTCACGGGGCGATGTGCATTTCCTATTCGGGACGCTGCCTGCTGAGCAACTATTTTACGGGGCGGGACGCCAACCGGGGCGAATGCACCCACCCCTGCCGCTGGAATTACGCGGTGGTCGAGGAGACGAGGCCGGGGGAGTATCTGCCGGTGTATGAGAATGAGCGGGGGACGTTCCTTTTTAATTCGAAGGATCTGTGCATGATCGGCCATATCCCGGAGCTGCTCGCCGCCGGGATCGACAGCTTTAAGATCGAGGGGCGGATGAAGAATTCGCTCTATGTGGCGACCGTGGTCAGGGCCTACCGGAAGGCCATCGACGACTGTTTGAAGAGTGAGGAAACCTACCGGGAAAATCTTCCGTGGTACATGGAGGAGGTCGGCAAATGCACCCGCAGGGAATTCACGACCGG
>CAYYHX010000082.1:0-2318 GCA_964471835.1 uncultured Hungatella sp. | reverse complement strand
TTCCGTGGTACATGGAGGAGGTCGGCAAATGCACCCGCAGGGAATTCACGACCGGGTTTTACTGCGTTGAGACGCGGGAGGAGATGGCGGGGGCGGAGGAGCGGCGCGGCGACGGGTTGCGGGAGGCGGAACAGCCAGCGGAGGCGCAGCGCGGTGATGAGCTGTGGGATGGGAAGCAAAGGGTTGCGAAGGAGCGGCGTGGCGAAGGGCTGCGGGAGACGGAACAGGTAGCGGAGGCGCAGCGCGGCGACCGAGTGCGGGATGGGTTATCGGCGGCAGAATTGCAGTGCGGAAGCGGAATGCGGAACGGGAAGCCGGGGGCGGAGGCGCAGATTTACGGGGCGAGCACTTATCTGAAGGAATATGTTTATCTGGGTACTGTGGACTGTGTGGGGGAGCGGGGGCTGTGCCGCCTGGAGCAGAAGAACAAATTCTCCGTCGGGGAGACGGTTGAGATCATGAAGCCGGGCGGACGGAACGTGCAGGCATGCGTCGGCGGCATCCGGGATGAGGAGGGCCGCCCGCAGGAGAGCGCACCCCATGCCAGGCAGATCGTGTATGTGGATCTGGGCGGGGAAGCGGAGGCCGGGGACGTGCTGCGCAGACGGGAGAGCCGGAACTGAGGCGGGCCGTGCAGAGGCGGGAGAGCCGGAGACTGAGGCGTGCTGCGGAGGCGGGATAGCCGGGACTGTGGTGTGCCGTGCAGGCGGGGCGGCTGGGATTGAGGTGTGTCGCATGGGAAGGCGTGACATGCTGTTCAGACGGATATCCGAAAGTAGGATTTGCCGCACGGTTCATGCATTCGGGCGCAGAATGTGCCGCGCAGGCAGGGTTTGGAAAACAGAGAAAGGGGAGGCGGATTTATGCTGACATGGATCGCGGGGATCGGGTCTTTGCTTTGCCTGATTTACTATATTGTTATCGTCGTATATGCCGGCTTTTCGGTTTCCTTTTCCTGGTTCTGGATCGCGGCGTCCGGCTTTCTGGCTTTTCTGGCGTGTGGGAGCCGTTATTGCAGACTGCACCCGAAAAAGGTGCCGATGTGGGTGACAGTGCCGGTTATGACGTGCGCCGCGGCGGGTCTGGTGGCTTTTTGCGTGACGGAAGCCTGTATTTTTACCGGCGTGGCCTCCCCGGAGAAACAGGGGCTGGATTATGTGATTGTGCTGGGGGCAAAGGTACACGAGCGGGGACTCAGCAATTCCCTGCGGCTGCGTCTGGATAAGGCGGTCCGGTATTCGCGGGAGAACCCGAGCAGCATGTTGATTCTTTCCGGAGGGCAGGGGCCGGATGAACCGGTGCCGGAAGCGAAGGCCATGTACGATTATATGATTGGGAAAGGCGTTTTGCCGACATGCCTGCTTATCGAACCATTTTCCGAAAGTACGCTGGAAAATATTGCCTACAGCCAGATGATCATTGACCAGAGGGAGAAGAATAAAAGGTATGCGGCCAGGAAAGAGGACAGCGACATGGCGCCCGGACCTTACCTGCAGGTGGAGGAAAGGCCGGTGCAGATCGGCATTCTGACCAGCAATTACCATGTATTCCGGGCGACCCGGATCGCGAAGAAGCGGGGGCTGGAGGGGGTGTACGGGATGCCTGCCGATTCGGACCCGGTGCTTTTCGTGCATCTGTGCGTGCGGGAGTGTGCGGCTGTTTTGAAAGACCGTTTGATGGGGAATATGTGAAGTCTGGTTCGGTGCGGGGAAAATAGGGGCAGATTCGGTGCGGAAAAAGTACAGATAGATTTGATGCCGAAAAAGAGAAGTTTGATATGGTGCAGGAAATATGAAGTCTGATTCGGTGCGAAAAATATGAGGACAGATCAGGGACAAGGTATGTGAAGTCTGATTCAATGCTGGAACATGCAAGGGTAGATTCCGCACCGAAACATATGAGGACGATTTTCGTGTTGGGGGGAGAAAATATTAAGCGGGACAGAGAGAAGGCCATGAGGATGTATCCCACAGAAGAAAAAGGCGTAAAATGAGGCACGGTTCTGTGCCGTGCCTTTGAGACAGATTTCATAGAAAGAAAGCGAGGAAGAATTATGGATGACCGGAAGAATGACTGGAAGAATGACGGGAAGAATGATCGGAAGAATGACTGGAAGAATGATCAGAAGAATGACCGGAAGAAGGATCCCCGGAATGACCGGGGAAATGATCGGAAGGATGCGCTGAAGAATCTGGCGGCTTATGAACTGCTTGCCCAGAGTTATGTGAAAGAGGTAGACTCGGAAAGTTTCCTCCTGGAGCATAGAAAGAGCGGGGCGAGGCTGTTCCTGCTGTCCAACAGCGACAACAACAAGGTGT
>CAYYHX010000081.1:5348-7191 GCA_964471835.1 uncultured Hungatella sp. | reverse complement strand
ATCCGCTTAAGACTTGATTTTTTGCGCGTATGCTTTATGATAGAGGCATACAACATCGACAAAAAGGAGAGTGGAAGCATGAATTTTCTAAAAAGCAACTTTAATGTTATCCTTGTCTGTCTGCTTGAGGTTCTGGTCGGTATCCTGCTTCTGGTGAACCCGATCGGTTTTACATCTGCCATTATCATTGTCTTTGGCGCCGCGCTTCTGGTTGAGGGCGTATTCAGCATCATCGAATATTTTCGCACCGACCCGAAGGAAGCCTCTCTCAGAGGGGAACTGGTGAAAGGGCTGGCGATGCTGCTGGCGGGAGGTTTCCTTATCCTCCGCCCCTCATGGCTCATCTCAGTGTTCCCGGTGCTTACGATTCTCTACGGCGTCGTCGTTCTGGTGGGCGGCCTGTATAAAGTCCAGTGGTTTGCCGACGCGCTGAGGATGAAAACCGGAAGATGGCTCATGCATGCGGTCAGCGCCGTGGTTTCCATCGTTTGCGCGGTCATCATTCTGGCCAACCCGTTTTCTTCCACCGTTGTCCTGTGGATGTTTATCGGGATATCGCTCATCGTAGAGGCCGTGCTGGACGTGGTCGGGCTGTTCTTTACAAAGAAATGAATCTGCGGATTGAGCGGTGTGACCGGAAACGGCAGGATTGCGAAAGCGGGAGAGATAAATACCATCTTTTTATCGGGCAGAGGGGGAGGTCAGCCGGTACAGCGGGCCTCCCTGTACTGTTTTAAGGCAATCGATTATGCCGCCAGCAGAAGGGCGGCGGAACGGAGATAGCAGTATGAACCGCGCAAGGCACACAAAATTTACGGTCGGCCGAAAATGCGTAGACGTTTATCCGGCGGAAGAGGAGGGCCGTCCCGTTCTCTATCTGAATTCTTTTTCGCCGGACAGTGAGTCACTGCTGGCGGAACTGAACAGAATGGACTGCCCTGATTTTTCACTGGCCGTGATCAGCAATCTGGAGTGGGACCACGATATGGCGCCTTGGGATATCCCGCCGATCTCCCCCGATGATACGCCCTGCACGGGAGGGGCAGACGCGTACCTCAGCCTTATGCTGGAAGAAATCCTGCCCAGAACGGAGGAAATGTTAAACGGCGCCGGCAAGCGGGGCATCGCGGGCTACTCCCTGGCGGGACTGTTTGCCGTATACGCGATGTACCGGACGGATGCCTTCCCGCTGGCTGCCAGCATGTCCGGCTCCCTCTGGTTCCCCGGATTTAAGGAATATGCCGTGTCCCATGAGATGAAAAGGCGGCCGGATCATCTGTACCTTTCGCTGGGCGATCAGGAATGCAGAACGGGGAATCCATTTCTGAAGACGGTACAGAAAAACACAGAAGAACTGGCCGGCTATTACCGCGGCCGGCGGATCGATACGGAATTCCGGCTCAATCCAGGGAACCATTATAAAGAACCATTCAGGCGTACCGCCATGGGGATCCATTGGCTGCTGACGAGAGAACTGCGGGAATGTCCGTAGGACAGGAGCGGTTTCGGGGTGATTTTATGGAAGATACCATCTATTCCCTTTTTGAAAAAACAGTGCAGGCGCATCCGGAGGAACCGGCTATCCTTGAAAATAACCGGACAGTTACCTTCCGGGAGCTGTCAAACCTTACCGATAAGATTGCGGGCAGCTTCCCGCAAAAGGTGAGGAGTGTCGGCATTATCATGAGCCATCGCGCGGAGATGATTGCCGCCATACTGGCTGTCCTGAAACGCGGGGCAAGATATATTCCCGCGGAGCCGGATTTCCCGGCGGGGCGGATCCGGTACATGATGGAGGAAGCGGAAGTTGATTTTGTATTAACGGAATCCTCCTTCGCCGGCA
>CAYYHX010000081.1:1678-5248 GCA_964471835.1 uncultured Hungatella sp. | reverse complement strand
GTGCTGTATACGTCCGGAACGACCGGCCGGCCGAAGGGCGTATGCGTGGCGAACCGGAACGTCTGCCATTATGTGCGCGCGTTTGCACAGGAGTTCCATCCGGTTCCGGGGGACGTCATGCTCCAGTATTCCGTGTGCTCCTTCGATATCTTTGTGGAAGAAGTCTTTGCAAGCCTTCTGAACGGCGCGGCGCTGGCAATCCCGTCCTCGGAGGATAAGGAGAATATCCGTTCGCTGATGGCTTTCGCGGAGCGCCGCCATGTCACCATGATCAGCGGCTTCCCCTACCTGCTGGCGGAGATGAACCACCTTCCGGAGATCCCTTCTTCCCTGCGTCTTCTCATCAGCGGCGGCGATGTGCTGCGCGGCGTTTATGTGGATCGTCTGCTGGACAAGGTTGTTGTTTATAATACCTACGGCCCTTCCGAGACTACGGTGTGCGCCTCGTATTACCGCTGCAACGGCGGTACGGTGTTGGAGGACGGAACCTATCCGATCGGGCGTCCGGTCAGGGGCGCGGCGATCCGGATATTGGATCCGGACGGGAAGGAACTTCCCGCGGGAGAAACCGGAGAAATCTGTATCAGCGGAGGCGGCGTATCCCTCGGCTATATCGGCGACCATGAGGAGGAAAACAGGGCTTTCGAGCATCTGCCCGACGGGAGTGTCCGGTACCGCAGCGGCGATCTCGGCTATCTGCTTCCCGACGGCAGCATCGCCTTCCTGCACCGCAAAGACACGCAGATCATGATTTACGGCAAACGTGTGGAAATCATGGAGGTGGAATCAAGGCTTTATCAGTGCAGAGGCGTGGCGCAGGCCGTAGTCAGAGCATTCTTGGACGAGGACGGGCTGTCCTACATGATCGCTTATATCGTTCCGGCGCGGGACGATCTGAAGGTTTCGGAACTCCGGAAGGAACTCGCGGAGAATCTGGCTCCGTTTATGATACCGGAATACATTGTGAAAATGAAACAGATACCCCTAAACAGCAGCGGTAAGCCGGATACATCCTGCCTGCCCGTGGTGATGAAAGCGGGAATATACCGATGAATGTAGAGATAGGGAATGTACCGATGAATGTGGAGATAGGGGATATACCGATGAATGTGGAAATACGCAGGGCGGATCTCGCGGATCTGGATCTGCTGATGCGATGGCGCATGACCGTATTGCGGGAGGTTTTTGATCTCCCGCCGGGTCAGCCGTTAGAGAAATTGGAGCGGGAGAACAGGGCCTACTATGAGGCCATGCTGCCCGCGGACGGACATATCGCCTGTTTTGCCCGCCGCGGGGAGGAGATCGTCGGCTGCGGCGGCGCCTGCATTTACCGGGAAATGCCGTCTCCCGACAATCCATCCGGACAGTGCGCATATCTGATGAACATTTACACGCGCCCGGAATTCCGCGGCCACGGGATCGGGGAAGCCGTTGTCCGATGGCTTGTCGGACAGGCTGCCAAAAGAGGAATTACGAAGATTTACCTCGAAACGTCTGCATCGGGCCGGGGTCTGTACGAGAAAACAGGGTTCTCTGAGATGCCGGATATGATGAAATGGGAGGGAGGCGGGACATCATTCAGAAATACAGCAGAGTAACGGAAAGCATCTGAAATCACCAACAGCAGCCCATGAAAGGAGTTCACGATTATGGAATGGGGAACCGTATCATTTTTCAGTATGGCCGGCATGTTGTTCTCGCTGGTCGTATCCGTCGGTCTGCCGCTTGTCCTTGCCATTTTTATTCACAAAAAAACCAATGCCAGGCTGATCAGTTTGCTGGTCGGCGCAACAGTCTTCATCGCGTTTGCTTTGATTCTGGAACAGATTTTACATGCCGTCGTATTTTCCTCCGCCGGGGACGTCCTGGCGTCGAACCTTCTGCTTTACGCCTTGTATGGGGCTCTGGCCGCGGCGCTGTTCGAAGAAACGGGCCGCTATATCGGTATGCGCTTCTTTATGAAGGACACCCTGGACAGCGGCAACACCCTGATGTACGGCGTCGGACACGGCGGGGTCGAGTCCATCATGCTTCTCGGCATGACATCCTTCAATAACCTTGTTACTTCCGTGATGATCAATAATGGCGGCATCGCGCAATCCATAGCCCAGATGGATGCGGCAGAGGCGCAAGCAACTTACGAACAATTCAGGGTGCTGTGGGAATCTCCGTCCTATCTGTTTTTCTTAAGCGGCATGGAGCGGATCGCAGCCATCCTGCTGCAGATCAGTCTGTCCATTTTCATGTACCGCGCCGTCAAGAACCGCAGCCGGAACTGCCTGCTCCTGGCTTATGGGGTTCATTTCTCCATTGACTTTTCGACGGTACTGGCATCAGGCTTTCTGCCGGCGGCAGTGGTGGAACTGACGCTCTTTGCCCTGACAGCGGTCGCGGTCTGGTATGCCATCCGGCTCCTGGCAAACGAGTCATGACGTCCCCGCTTCCCATCGTGTCCGGGCCTGCCGCAGACGGAAGGTATCCTTTGTCCAACTGTGAGGCAAGTCCCGCCGCAGACGGAACGGCCCCCTCGTCCAATCGTGAGGCGTATTCTGCCACAGACGGAACGGCCCCCTCGTTCAACCGCGAGGCGAGTCCAACCGCAGACGGAACGGGTCCCTCGCCCAACCGTGAGGCGTATTTTGCCGCAATCGGCACGAAGCCCCCTCTTGTCATCCTGACGGGGCCTACGGCTGTCGGCAAGACCGGGCTGTCCATCCGCTTGGCCAAGGCAGTCGGCGGCGAGATCATCAGCGCCGATTCCATGCAGGTATACCGCCGCATGGACATCGGCTCTGCCAAGGTCACTTCGCAGGAAATGGATGGCGTCCCCCATCATCTGATCGATGTTCTCGACCCGACTGAGGAATTTAACGTCGTCACCTTCCAGACCATGGCCAGGGAAGCATTGGACGGCATCCTGAAACGCGGCCATATCCCGATCGTGGCGGGCGGCACCGGCTTCTATATCCAGGCCCTTTTGTACGATATTGATTTTGGCAGACAGGAAGAAGATACGCGGCTGCGTAGAGAACTGGAGGAGATTGCCGCCGCGCGCGGCCCGGAATATCTTCACTCGATGCTGGCAGAGATCGATCCGGCCTCCGCCGATGCGATCCATGCCAACAACGTCAAGCGTACAATCCGCGCGATCGAGTTTTTCCGCCAGACCGGCGAACCTATTTCCGCCCATAACGCGGCACAGCGCGCGCGGACGTCCCCCTACAATTTTCTTTATTACGTCCTAACTACCGACCGGTCGGCGCTCTATGAGCGGATCGAGAACCGCGTGGACCGGATGATCGATCAGGGGCTCGTCGAGGAAGTGAGGGGTCTGGCTGACATGGGCTGTACACGGCAGATGGTTTCCATGCAGGGGCTCGGCTATAAGGAGATCCTCGCATATCTGGAAGGAGAGTATTCGCTGGAGGAAGCCGTTCGCATCATCAAGCGCGATACCCGCCATTTTGCCAAGCGCCAGCTTACCTGGTTCAAACGGGAACGCGACGTCCGCTGGATTCACCTGCCGGATTTCGACAACGATGAAAACAGGGTTCTGGAGCATATTCTGGG
>CAYYHX010000081.1:0-1578 GCA_964471835.1 uncultured Hungatella sp. | reverse complement strand
TTCACCTGCCGGATTTCGACAACGATGAAAACAGGGTTCTGGAGCATATTCTGGGGGAAATGAAAGAGCATGGAATTCAACACAAAAACATCTCATGCAGCATAAAACCAATTCATATGCCATAGACACAAAAACTCAATTTTAGGAAACGGTATTCATAGAAAGGAATCCAGAAAACATGCTTCAGTCGAATACATCCCAAGCCTCTGCCCCGCATCCATCCCCGGATTCATCCGCAGCGGCATCCATGTACCGCGCTCTGGGCGTCAGCGCGAGCGTACTGGATTTCGCCTCGTCCGTCGAGGCCGAATTAAAACCGCGTTTTGAGGCGGTCGATGCCCGCGCCGAGTACAACCAGCTGAAGGTGATAAAAGCCATGCAGGACAACCGCGTCAGCGACATTCATTTCGCGGCCACCACCGGCTACGGCTACAACGACCTCGGCCGCGACACGCTGGAGAAAGTCTACGCCTCCTGCTTTCACGCCGAAACGGCGCTGGTGCGGCCCCAGCTCATGAGCGGCACCCATGCCCTCCACATCGCCCTGTCCGGCAATCTGCGGCCCGGCGACGAGTTGCTGTCTCCGGCCGGCGGGCCTTATGATACGTTAGAGGAAGTGATCGGCATCCGTCCCTCCGCCGGCTCCCTGGCCGAGTACGGCGTCAGCTACCGCCAGGTGGAACTGCTCCCGGACGGGGGATTCGACTACGGCGCAATCGCGGACGCGGTCAACGAGAAGACAAAGCTGGTCACGATTCAGCGCTCCAAGGGCTATGCCGACCGTTCCACCTTCTCCGTGGAACAGATCGGCCGGCTGATCGCGTTTATCAAGCAGATCCGGCCTGACATCATCTGCATGGTGGACAACTGTTACGGAGAATTTGTCGAAACCATGGAGCCGACCGAGGTCGGAGCGGACATGATCGTCGGCTCGCTGATCAAAAATCCGGGCGGCGGCCTCGCCCCGACCGGCGGCTACATCGCGGGACGGAAAGACTGCGTGGAACGTGCGTCCTTCCGCTTAAGCGCCCCCGGCCTCGGAAGAGAAGTGGGCGCGAGCCTCGGCCTTAACCAGCCTCTTTTCCAGGGCTTCTTCCTGGCCCCGACCGTCGTGGCCGGCGCGCTGAAGGGAGCCATATTTGCCGCCAGCCTTTATGAAAAACTGGGCTTCGCCGTCCGCCCGGGCGGAAAGGAGGAGCGCCATGACATCATCCAGGCCGTTACGTTCGGAAGTCCCGAAGCCGTCGCCGCTTTCTGTGAAGGCATCCAGGCCGCGGCTCCCGTTGACAGCTATGTGAAGCCGGAGCCCTGGGATATGCCCGGCTACGATTCGCCGGTTATCATGGCCGCCGGTGCTTTTGTCCAGGGATCCTCCATCGAGCTGTCCGCCGACGCGCCGATCCGCCCGCCGTACACGGTTTTCTTCCAGGGCGGATTGACCTGGTACCACGCGAAACTGGGAATCCTGAAGTCCCTGCAGGCCCTCTGCGACGCCGGCATTGTGCGGCTTTAAGCAAGCGCCCCATAAATTTTTCATAAAATCTGTATACAACCCTGTCCGCTTATGCTAAACTATAT
>CAYYHX010000080.1:0-7213 GCA_964471835.1 uncultured Hungatella sp. | reverse complement strand
AGGATTTTCCGCCCTTCCTCATCATACAGGGCCAGCGTCAGCTGCTCCTCCCGAAGTCCCTCCGGCACGGAAACCTCCTCCAGCCAGAAGCCTTCCGGGTCGAGAGCGCCGCTTCTCTCATAGAGCGTCTGCCCGTCTGTGAGCGTTCGGCCACCCGCACCCGCCTGTCTTTCCGTGAGGATTTGTCCATCCGCACCTGCATGTCCGTCCGTGAGGATCTGTCCATCCGCACCTGCATGTCCTTTCGTGAGGATCTGTCCGTCCACACCTGCCTGTTTTTCCGTGCTGGTCTGTCCATCCGCACCCGCCTGCTTTTCCGTGAGGGTCTGTCCGTCCGCACCTGCCTGCTTTTCCGCGATGATCTGTCCGTCCGTGAGCATCCGTCCTTCCGCGCTCAGAACGAGTTTCAGATTGGAATGCGCCCCCGTCACCACGGCACCGACGTTCCATTTCCTGGCCTCTCCAGCCGGTTCCAGAACGACCGCGGCATCCGTGCTGGCATTCGAAACATTCCCGATCCCCCGGATCGGATACCAGTAACTGACAAATTCTTTCGTCTCGCCCGGCTCGATATAGGCGAAATCCGGCTGGTTGTCCGTATAGCTGCCCGCCATCAGTTCCATATAGCGGTCGTCATTGTCCGTCAGGTTCGCGCACCATTTCTTCCCGAATTCCGCATCGCCCCAGGTGAACATCTTGCAGCCGGGGGATTCGTGATGGTCATGGATGATCACCGTGCCGGCACCGCATTTATAATCGTAGCCGCCCAGGAAGTCCATTTTCGTCTCGCCCCTCGGGATCATCACCGATGTGGGGACTTTCACGTTGCTGAACCAGGTGACATCCGTCCCCTCGCCGTAATCATAGGGCCTCGCGGTCTTAAAAATGCCTTTCATGACCGGGAAAGGAATGATCGCCCGGCGGTCATGATCCGATCCGTACTCGATATCCGGCGGGAAGATCGCCTTGTACCGGCTGTGTACCCGCACCGCCGTGTTGTTCCACCACATGAAGGGGAGCGGCCTGTCCGTGCAGTTGGTGACGGTGGCTTTCGCCTCCACCAGCGTGCTGTCCGGATAGATGGTCACGGCCACCATCCCCCGCATATGCCTAAAAGGCTCCAGCTCTCCCATGAAGCAGGTCACAGACCCGTCCGCGTTCTCCTGCATCTTGTATTCCACAGGGGCGTATGTCGTGGGCCTGTGGTGCTGCGGCCAGTTAAACTCCACGCCGCCGGATACCCAGGGGCCGCACAGGCCGATCAGCGCCGGCTTCACCACCGGGTTTTCATAGATAAACTCATAGCCGTCCTTTTTAGAGGACGCCCCGTAGATCTTGCCGCCGATGGCCGGGAGGAGATCGACCGATATATAGTCGTTCTCCAGCCGGACCATGTCATATTCCTTCTCTTCCGTCTCATCGAAAATGCAGTCCGCCATCTGCAGCGGATAGACCTTGCCGCAGGCGCCCTGGTACTGCTTTTTCTCTATAAAATGAGGCGCCTCATTCCCTTCTCCGACTTTATAGGTCTTAAGTTTCCTTTTTTCCTGCCATATCCTCGCGCTCATCGCTTTTTCTTCCTTTGCGTCAATCATTTTGTTGATTGAAATTTTATTTTACATTTTCGCTTACTGGCATACAATACTAAAAAAATAAGATTTTTTCTTAAAAAATTAGCACATTTACGAAGGGTTCGCTCATTATTTTCCTGCCTTTTCTCGTTTTTCAAAGCTTTTCCGCACATATGCTTTGGCCTTTCCCCGTTTCATTCTGAATCATTTTCCGCTTCTTTCCCCATACAAAGCGATTGAAACAGAGCCGCCGCGCTGCTGTTCACAGGGTCAGAAAATAGCAAAGATATATCGACAAATCACTGATAAATCGCATGGAGTTTTTGAAAACCGCTTGAAACCGCAGCCGGTAATGAATTATAATAACAGGAACAGCAGCAGCTCATCTGCAAACAGGAAGGGAGGCCCGCGACATGGAACAGACAAAAAAGAAGATGCTTCCGATCGGAATCGACAATTTTGAGAAGCTTCGCACAAACGATTATTACTATGTCGATAAAACCGGTCTGATCAGGGAACTGCTTTCAAACCGGGCGGAAGTAACCCTGTTCACCCGCCCGCGCCGCTTCGGCAAATCCTTAAACATGAGCATGCTGGCGAACTTTTTCTCGCCGGACGGGGACAAACAGATCTTTGACGGACTGGAAATCTCAAAAGAGACGAACCTCTGTGAGAACTATATGGGCAAATATCCGGTGATTGCCCTGTCTCTTAAAGACGTCGATGCCAATGATTATGAGATCGCTTTCCGAAGAATGGTCCGGCTCATAAGAAGGGCCGCCCTGGAAGCCGGTTATCTGCTGAAGGATAATAAACTGGAGGAACAGGACAAAACGGATTACCGGGCGCTTTTGAACCTGGACATGACGGAAGACGTGCTGGGAGACAGTCTGAATGTCCTGTCGAAACTGCTGAAAAAGTACCACGGGAAAAATGTCATCCTTCTGATTGACGAATATGACGTTCCTCTGCAGAGGGCTTTTATAAACGGATATTACGACCGCATGGTTTCCCTGATGCGCAGTATGCTCGGAGCCGCCTTAAAGACAAACACCAGCCTGGAATTCGCCGTGCTGACCGGATGCCTCCGCGTCTCGAAAGAAAGCATTTTCACAGGGTTGAATAATCTGAAAGTGCGCTCCGTCACCGACGTGCGGTTCGACGAGTATTTCGGATTCACGGATGAGGAAGTCAGAAACCTGTTATCCTACTATGGGTATCCGGACAGCTACGATACGGCAAAGAGATGGTACGACGGCTACCGCTTCGGGAACGCGGATGTGTACTGCCCCTGGGATGTGCTGAACTTCTGCGATTCCCTTCTGGACAGACCGAACGCCCGGCCCGAAAACTACTGGATCAACACCAGCGGCAACGACGCGGTGAAACGCTTCATCGGGATGGCGGACGACACGACCCGGGAGGAGATTGAAAGGCTGGTGGCCGGAGAAACCATCGAAAAGGAGATCCGCGAGGACCTCACCTATCAGGACATGTACGGCAGCATCGACAACCTCTGGAGCCTTCTCTTCGCGACAGGTTATCTGACACAGCAGGGAGAACCGGACGGGGGATTATTCAGGCTCAGAATTCCCAATCTGGAAGTGCGGGACGTCTTCGTGAAGCAGATAAGGGAATATTTTAAGGAAAATGTCTGCGCGGACGGCGAAACGCTGGACCGTTTCTGCGGCGCCCTGCAGCATGGCGACGCCGGAACCGTGGAACAGATCTTCTCACAGTACCTGCGGAGATCCATCAGCGTCCGCGACACCATGGCAAGAAGCGAATATAAAGAAAACTTCTACCACGGCGTCCTGCTGGGGGTTCTTCTCGGGAAAGAAAGCTGGGGCGCGAAGTCAAACCGCGAAAGCGGCGACGGGTATGCGGATGTCCTCGCAAAGCCGGAGTACGGATATGCAGGACTAGGGATTGTGATCGAGCTTAAATACGCGGAAAATGGGGATCTGGACGCCGCCTGCAGGAACGCGCTGGAGCAGATTGAGAAAAAACGGTACGCGGAATCCTTCCTGGATGAAAAGGTGAAAACGGTCCTCAAATACGGGATAGGATGTTATAGGAAGACTTGCAAAGTGGTACTCGGCAAGTGAACTGAAACAGACACGCATGGTGCTGCCAGACATATGAGCTAAAAGGATATGCAAGATGTTGCCAGACAAGTAAACTAAAAGGACACGCATGGGGCTGCCAGACAGGTAAGCCACGCCGCAGAAGTAAAAGCGAAGCCGCACAGGGGTTCAACAATCAGATAAAACAGCGGTTACATTTAACTAAGAAAGCGATGGGAACAAAATACATGGAAATACGCGCTATCGTCGAACCGGAATACCGGGACTCGTTCTGGTGTACGGAGATCATAAAGGGATTATCCGCTCAGGTCTATCTGAAGAAGATCCGGCTGACAGAATTTGCGGAACAGGATATCCGGGATCTGAAAAGCGAAAAGCCGGGAGAGATCATTGTCATCATCGGCACTACCATCAACTGGACCAACCGGATTACCGCGCTGGTCCACAAAAAGGGATGCCTGTATCTGCTCGCGACCAGCGACCAGAACGCCGATACGCTCAACCGCGCCAACATTCTCCTTCTGGACTACCGGAGCAGCATGTATACGCTGCTGTCACATTTAAGCGATGCAGGGAAGAAACGGACCGCCCTTTTCGGCGTCAACCCCGCTTCCTATGCGGATTCCGCGAAGAAAGAATATTTTCCATGGAAAGACGACATCTACTATAACTACGGTTCCATCGCCGATTGCACCGGACAGTTCTGGGAGCGGATCGACGCATATTCGGCAGTCATCTGCACCAATGAAATCGCCGCCGTTTATCTTCTCCGGCTCCTTCTGGAGAAAGGGGTGGAGATTCCCGGCAGGCTGCGCCTGATCAGTTTCGGTGATTCCTTCCTCTCACGGCTGATGTCGCCCTCGATCATCAGTGTGGAGCAGGATTTCCGCGCGCTCGGGGAGGAAATCGTACAGGTCTGCTCGTTCCTGGTGAGGAATCCGATGCTGACCGTGAACGCATTTCTCAAATGTCCCCTGTGGATCCGGGATCCCGCCATGGCGGAAGGGCAGCTGCTCGCGGACGAACCGGCGCAGCCCGCCTTTCCGAACATCGACTTTTATGAGGATAAGGATATCGCCGCGATCCAGAATCTGAACCGAATGCTGGTCGAGAGCGACAGCCTGGATATCCGGCTCCTTCAGTGCCTTCTGAACCGGGAGAAGCGGGAAAAGATGGCGGAAAACATGAATCTGTCTATGACGTCCCTGCGTTACCGTATCCGCAAATTGCAGGCTTATTTTCCGGGAATGTCAGAAAATGAGATGCTTGATCTCATCCGGCACTATCTCCCGTCCGACGCGCTCGCCGGCGCGGAGATGAAAAAGAAGGAAGACGAGGGAAAAGGCAGGAAAAGCTGATAGATTCATAACCACGGCTGATGCAGCTATGGTTTTCATCCGGAAGCAGAGCATCGCTTGTTCGGCATCTTCTAATGTAAACTTATCGGCATGAAGGATATCGCCACTTGAAGAAGTTTCAAACCCGCAGACATTACTCTTTTCAATTTCTTGTAGAATTTATTCAGAATAAATACTGTAAAGCCAACGAAGCCTCGACCCGAACTTTCTTCTGCCGTAATAAGAAATTTCTCAGAAAAGCAGGAAACGGGCGCAACGGGGCGCAGCGACCGTAACCGGCTGCCCTTATGTCAGCAATGGGAACTTATCATTCCATACTCCATCATACTCCATATCCCATAATGCAAACGGCAGCGGGTCTGTCCCGCTGCCGCATCATCACCAATCATCGCCAAGCATCACCAAGCATACCGCATCATCACCAATCATCACCGCACCATCACCAATCATCACCAATCATCACCAAGCACCACCAATCATCACCAAGCACCAACCATCATCAACTATCATCAACCATCATCAACCATTATCAACCATTATCAACCTTTGTCAACCGCTGCGGTCCCGCATCCGATGAGAACCGTCTTCCCCTCAAAGGCAAAGCCGTATTTCCGGATCCGCCCCGCCGGAAAGCCTCGCGCCAGCAGTTCCCGGTCATATTTTTTCTCTTCAATCTGCTCCAGCGCCCTTCCCACGGTCGCTTCCAGGTCTTTCTCTTTCTTCGCCTCGCGTACTTTGAGTTCGAGAATGATGGCGTCATTCTGCTTCCGGTCTTTCGGCTCCAGCACCACATCGTACCTGCCGTCCCCGCTCTCGCGGTTTGACCACAGGAAGTAATCCTGGTCCAGATACACCATCAGACCAAGCACAAATCCGTGGTAGAAGCGTTCGGGTTCCTGTCCTCCCGTATCGAAGAAACTGAACACAGACTGTGTCACGCGGTTCAGGTTGAAATTCATGCTCTCCACATTGCCGCTTACCAGCGCCCGCAGGAAACTTTGGTACGCGGAAGAGGCTCCGTTGCCTGTGAACCAGCCCTGGATCATGGAGCGGAACATGCGCCGGACTTCCCCGTTGGTCAGCGCCAGCGTATAGTTCGGCTGCTTTTCCCCCGCGGAATCGATTCCCTCGACGGCAAGCACTTTGAGATAGCCGCCGGTAAGCAGGAAACTCCACAAGGCGTTGTCGTCAAGGCCAAGTTGGGAAAAGACGATCTGCTCGTCAATGGGTTTTTCGATGCTTTCCCCTGCCAGGAGCTTCTCGCAGTCCATCTTCACTTCCCTGCCGCTCTGCCGGATCAGCTCGCTGACCAGGGAGTTGCTGCTGGTGTTGACCCAGTAGGTCCCCAGTTTCCTCTTATCCAGAAAGTTGGTGATGGACCACGGGTTGTAGATGTTTCTCTTATTGCCAAATGTAAAACCGTCGTACCATCTCTTCACTGCGTCGGCCTGGCCGGACAGACCGAATTCCTCCAGGGCCGCGTCTACTTCCTCTTGAGTGAAGCCGAAACAGCCGGCATATTTATCGGAAGTCGTCGTAACCACCTCCAGGTTGTTCATATCCGAGAAGATCGACTCCTTCGCGACGCGCGTGATGCCCGTCATCAGCCCGCGCTCCAGGTAGGGGTTTCCCTTGAAGGTCGTGCCGAAAAGCGGGCGAAGGAAGGCGACCAGCTGCTCCCAGAATCCCTTCACATAGGCTTCCTGCAGGGGCGTGTCGTACTCATCGAGCAGCACGATAACCTTTTTCCCGTAGTAACGGGACAGATATTTCATGAGGTTGCGAAGCGATGCTGCGGCGACCCTGTCCGGCATGTCCTCGTCAACACGGTCAAATTGTGCTTTTTCCTTTTCTTGTAACAAATTTCCTGCAAGAAGAAAGTCATTTTGCAGATATAACTCCTCGATTAGCCAACAGATATTCCTTTTCGCTTCCTCAAACGTCGCATCCTTCACCTCGGCGAAACTCAGGAACAGGACGGGGTAAGTACCCTGCAAGGCGCGGAACCGCTCTTCCTCCCAGATAGAAAGACCGTCAAAGAGTTCGCTCCTGCCGGCGTATTTCACAGAGAAGAAACACTCCGCCGTGTCCATGGCCAGCGTCTTCCCGAACCGCCGCGGGCGCATGATCGCGGTCACATCGCTCAGACTGTCCCACCATTGGCGGATAAAGTCCGTCTTGTCAACGTAAAACGCAT
>CAYYHX010000079.1:0-7504 GCA_964471835.1 uncultured Hungatella sp. | reverse complement strand
ATGGCCACCTGCGGCATCGCCAGCGGGGCGCGTCCCGTCCTGACGACCCTGTCCAATCTGGTTCAGGAGAAGAACCTGACCGACAAGATCGCGGTCACGCAGACCGGCTGCATCGGCCTGTGCCAGTACGAGCCCATCGTCGAAGTGCTGGAGCCCGGCAAAGACAAGGTAACTTACATCAAGATGAACCCCGAGAAAGCGGAAGAAGTGATGGAGCGCCACCTGATCGGCGGTCATGTGGTGGAGAAATACACCCTCAGTGCGGCAGGAATCAAATAAGGAGGAAACCAGATGTATCGTTCACACGTATTAGTCTGCGGCGGAACAGGATGTACTTCCTCCGGAAGCCAGCAGATCATGGAAACCCTGAAGGACGAGATCGAGAAGGCCGGGCTCTCCCAGGAAGTGGCCGTCGTCCAGACCGGCTGCCACGGCCTCTGCGAGCTGGGACCGATCATGATCGTTTATCCCGACGCCACGTTCTACGCCAGGGTGCAGAAGGAAGATATTCCGGAGATCGTCTCCGAGCATTTGCTGAAGGGCCGCGTCGTAACCCGGCTCCTGTATGAAGAAACCGTCTCCGATACCGGCAGTGTCAAGTCCCTCATCGACACCGATTTCTACAAGAAACAGCACCGCATCGCCCTGCGCAACTGCGGCGTGATCAACCCGGAGAACATCGAAGAATACATCGGCACCGGCGGCTACCAGGCTTTGGGCAAGGTTCTGACCGAGATGACCCCCGACGACGTGATCCAGGTGCTTCTGGATTCCGGCCTGCGCGGACGCGGCGGCGCCGGCTTCCCGACCGGCCTGAAGTGGAAATTCGCGAGACAGAACGACGCCCCGCAGAAGTACGTCTGCTGCAACGCCGACGAGGGCGACCCGGGCGCGTTCATGGACCGCTCCGTGCTGGAAGGCGATCCCCACGCGGTTCTGGAAGCGATGGCCATCGCCGGCTACGCGATCGGCGCGAGCCAGGGCTATATCTACGTCCGCGCCGAGTACCCGATCGCGGTTCAGCGTCTGAAGATCGCCATCCAGCAGGCCCGCGATATGGAACTGCTGGGCAATGACATCTTCGGCACCGGCTTTAATTTTGACATCGACCTGCGCTTAGGCGCCGGCGCGTTCGTCTGCGGCGAGGAAACGGCTCTCATGACCTCCATCGAGGGCAACCGCGGCGAGCCGAGGCCCCGTCCGCCGTTCCCGGCCGTCAAGGGTCTGTTCGCCAGCCCGACCATTTTGAATAACGTCGAAACCTACGCCAACATTCCGCAAATCATCCTGAACGGTCCGGAATGGTTCGCCTCCATGGGTACCGAGAAGTCCAAGGGGACCAAGGTCTTCGCCCTCGGCGGCAAGATCAACAACACCGGGCTGGTGGAGATCCCGATGGGAACCACGCTGCGTGAGATCGTCGAGGAGATCGGCGGCGGCATCCCCGGCGGCAAGAAGTTCAAGGCGGCCCAGACCGGCGGCCCCTCCGGCGGATGTATCCCGGCGGAGCATTTCGACATCCCGATCGACTACGACAACCTGATCTCCATCGGCTCCATGATGGGATCCGGCGGCCTGATCGTCATGGACGAGACCACCTGCATGGTGGACATCGCCAAGTTCTTCCTGGAATTCACCGTCGATGAGTCCTGCGGCAAATGCACCCCCTGCCGTATCGGCACCAAGCGGATGCTGGAGATCCTGACGAAGATCACCGAGGGCGAGGCGACCATGGAAGACCTCGACAAGCTGGAAGAACTCTGCTACTACGTCAAGGAGAACGCCCTCTGCGGACTGGGCCAGACCGCTCCCAACCCGGTGCTTTCCACGCTGCGCTATTTCCGCAGCGAGTATGAAGCCCATATTAAGGAAAAACGGTGTCCGGCCGGCGTCTGCAAGAAGCTGCTGACCTACAACATCGACCGTGAGAAATGCGTCGGCTGCGGCGCCTGCGCGCGCCAGTGTCCGGCCGGCGCCATTTCCAAGACCGACTATACCGCCCCCGGCAAGAAGCTGCCCGCGATGGCCATCGATACAAGCAAGTGCGTGAAGTGCGGCGCCTGCATGGAGAAGTGCAAATTCGGCGCAATTTACAAAAAGTAATGGAGGAGAATCGGAATGGCGAATATTAATCTGAAAATAAACGGCATGGCAGTCAGCGCTCCGGCTGGTTCAACCATTCTGGAAGCCGCACGGCTCGCCAACATCGAGATTCCTACCCTCTGCTTTCTGAAGGATATCAATGAGATCGGCGCCTGCCGTATCTGCGTGGTCGAAGTGAAAGGCGCCAAGAGCCTGGTCACAGCCTGCGTCTATCCGGTGAACGAGGGCATGGAAGTATGGACCAACACCCCGAAGGTGCTGGATTCCCGCAAGAAGACCCTGCAGCTGCTCCTTTCCAACCACAACCGCAGCTGCCTCTCCTGCGTGCGCAGCGGCAACTGCGAGCTGCAGCAGCTGGCGAAAGCGCTGGGTGTGGAGGACGAAGGCTACTACGACGGCGAGAAGACCCCGTCGGAGATCGACGACAGCGCGGCCCACATGATCCGCGACAACAGCAAGTGCGTCCTCTGCCGCCGCTGCGTAGCCGTCTGTGAGAAGAACCAGGGCATCGGCGTCATCGGCGCCAACAACCGCGGCTTCGCGACCGCCATCGGCTCCGCGTTCGAGATGGGCCTCGGCGAGACAAGCTGCGTATCCTGCGGCCAGTGCATCGCGGTCTGTCCGACCGGCGCGCTGCAGGAGAAGTCCCAGATCGACGAAGTGCTGGCGGCCATCGCCGACCCGGCGAAACACGTGATCGTACAGACCGCTCCGGCCGTCCGCGCAGGTCTGGGCGAGGAGTTCGGCTATCCCATCGGCACCAACGTCGAAGGCAAGATGGCGGCCGCCCTGCGGCGCATCGGCTTCGACAAGGTATTCGACACCGACTTCGGCGCCGACTTAACGATCATGGAGGAGGCCAACGAGTTTATCGAGCGCGTGCAGAACGGCGGCGTGCTGCCGATGATCACCTCCTGCTCCCCGGGCTGGGTCAAATACTGCGAGCATTATTTCCCGGACATGACCGAGAATCTGTCCACCTGCAAATCCCCGCAGCAGATGTTCGGCGCGATCGCCAAGTCCTACTACGCGGAGAAGGCCGGCATCGACCCGAAGGATATCGTATCCGTATCCATCATGCCCTGCACGGCGAAGAAATTTGAGATCACCCGTCCGAACGAGGCCGCCAACGGCGTGCCGGACATGGACTACACGCTGACCACGAGGGAGCTGGCCCGCATGATCAAGAAATGCGGCATCAAGTTCACCGAACTTCCGGATGAGGCGTTCGACGAGCCTCTGGGCATCTCCACCGGCGCCGGCGTCATCTTCGGCGCGACCGGCGGCGTGATGGAGGCGGCGCTGCGCACCGCGGTCGAGACGCTGACCGGCGAAGAGCTTGAGCATCTCGACTTCACCGACGTCCGCGGCACCCAGGGCATCAAGGAAGCGACCTACAAAGTCGGCGATCAGGAAGTCCGGGTCGCGGTCGCATCCGGCCTGGCCAACGCCCGCGAGCTTCTGAACAAGGTGAAATCCGGCGAGGCGCACTACCACTTCATCGAGATCATGGGATGCCCCGGCGGCTGCGTCAACGGCGGCGGCCAGCCCCAGCAGCCCGGCTGGGTCCGCAACACCGTGGATATCCGCGGCCTCCGCGCGAAAGTCCTCTACGACGCGGACGCCGGTATGCCGATCCGCAAGTCGCACGAGAACCCGGCCATCAAGGAGCTGTACGCGACCTATCTGGGCAAGCCCGGCAGCGAGAAGGCCCACCACCTGCTGCATACGTCCTACATCAAGAGGAAAGTCAACGAAATCTAGGACTTGGGAAATGTGATTGCATGTGGGAAATGATATCACGTCAGGAATTGTTTGAAGTGAGAAATGACTGCATGTGAGAAACGGTTTCCTATGAGAAATGATTGCATGTGAAAAATAGTTTTTTGTGAGAAATGGCTTCCTATGAGAAATGATTGTATGTGAAAAATGGTTTCATGCGAGAAATGGCTTCCTGTGAGCAATGTTTTTACGGAAAGGCCGAAATCGGGGCAGACGCCCCGATTCCGGCCTTTCTATTTTCTAATCTTCGATCTTCTCACGACCAAACGCTTTTTCGGATACAAATTCTGATTACCGTTGTGAACGCGAATATATGTGGCATTTTCACATATCCGTGGTATAATAAAATTACATCTTAAAGGTTTACCTATTTGAGTGATGAAAAGGAGTACCAAAGGCCATGGCGGTGTCATACAAGAAATTATTCAAGCTGCTGATCGACCGGGATATGCTGAAAAAAGACCTTATGGAGAAGGCAGGCATCGATCCCACTTCCATGAACAAGCTCTACCATGGGAAGAATGTGAATACGAGGAGAACTGATATATGTTGACTACAGTAGAAGGATACGTAAAAAACGGTCAAATGATAATCAATGACAATATCGCTCTGTATGAAGGACAGGATTTCATTGTAACATTCTTGAGAGCAAGGAGGCAGGAGGCAAACCCTGCGAGAAAGAAATTAGATCTTGATAAATATACTCGCCGAACGGAATGGGGACAGCATGTTGAGGAATATATGGAGGAGATGCGTGGAAATGACAGGCTTTAAGAAGGTTTTTATAGATACCGCTCCTTACATTTACTTCTTCAATTTATGGATTCCTGAACGATACGAATACAGAAATCATAAGGATTGATGACAGCATTGCGGATGAGGCTGCGAAAATCCGTGCAAAGTATGAGAGATTCAAGGCTATGGACTCTCTTCAACTGGCAAGTGCCATGGCTGCAGGTGCCGATCTGTTTCTGACCAACGATAAGCAGCTCCGGCAATATGATGGAATCAAAGTCATTACGCTGGATGAATTACCTGAGGAGGATATACAAGGATGATTCCCGGGTTCGTTACTTCCTGCAACCGATAATTCAGCGAAATATATGAAGATATTCGTTTCTTATCAGACCCAGGCGGATGCTACGTAAAAATCGGAACAGATCGTGTTGGGGAACATGATAAGGAACATGATGGGAACAAGCTTCCTTTCAGAATTGCTAAAATACTGTACCCAGCCTAAAACAAGAGCGGAAATGCAGGAATAATGCGGGTTATCCGGTCGCCGCAATTTCAGTGAAAAATATTTGAACCCACTAGTAGAAAGCGGTCAAATTCTGATGATAATTCCGGACAAGCCCAAAAACAGGAATCAGAGATATTATGCATCAATGAATGATTGATTACGAGCATAATCCCTCACTTTTGAATAAGTGAGCAAAAGATATTAAGTTGCTTTATCTGAAATATCCGCAGATTTGTGAAGCAGTGAATCACAGATCAATGACAGCTAGCGAAATAAAATCGCTTTTCAGCGGGAAAACTGGAGGAACTCTGAAATGGATAAAATGGAAATGGAAACCCCTGACATGACAACGCAAAAAGTTGAAGGCGACGAGGCCTACTAGATTACATGAGTAGGCAAGAAAGCATCGATTGTGGAAGCAAATAAGCCCATCCGCAAGATCTTGCGCCCATGCCCGGAGAAAAGCGTGAACTGGGACAGCACGGAGAATCTCTACATCGAGGGTGATAATCTGGAAGTGCTGAAACTTTTGCAGGAGAGTTATCTCGGCAAGGTTAAGATGATCTATATCGATGGTAGTGTTGTTTATGGACAAACAGGCAACCGCAATATTAAAAAAGGAGTGTCACGATGAATGACGTTGAAAACTACAGGAATCTGATCAATGAAATTCGGGAAATCCTCGGACGCTCACGCACGAATGTTGCTCAGCAGATAAACAATGAACTTCTGACAGCCTACTGGAATATCGGGCGGGTGATTGTGGAGTATGAGCAAAGCAGTCTGCACCGCGCCGCATATGGGCAACAGACACTAAGGGAAATGTCAAAGACATTAACTAAGGAATTCGGCAAGGGGTTTTCACGCTCAAATCTGCAAAACATGAGAGCGTTTTATCTTACGTATCAAAAATGCCAGACACTGTCTGGCAAATTGAGTTGGTCTCATTACTGTGAACTTCTCTCTATTTCCGATAAAGACAAACGCGGCTTTTATGAGAAAGAAGCCATAAATTCCAACTGGTCGGTACGGGAATTAAAACGGCAAATAGCGACTTCGCTTTATGAAAGGCTGCTGCTCTCAGAGGGTAAAGCAAATAAAGAAAAAGTGCTTGCTCTCGCGCAGCATGGGGTAGAAATGGCTAGCCCCGGCGATATGATCAAAGATCCGTATGTCTTTGAGTTTTTGGGAATTCCTGAGGCAAAGCCGGTTATGGAGACTGAACTGGAGAAGGCGCTGGTTGATCAGATAGAAAAGTTTTTGCTGGAACTTGGTCGCGGTTTTATGTTTGTAGGCACACAACAACGCGTCACGCTCGGAAATGTTCACTATTATGTGGATATGGTATTCTATTGTAAACCTCTTCGCGCCTATGTGTTAATTGAACTAAAAACAACAAGGCTGCTTCCTGAAGCAGTCGGTCAGCTGAATATGTATCTAAACTACTATGCGGCAGAAGTAAATGACCCGGATGATAACCCGCCTGTCGGCATTATTTTATGTACAGACAGAGATAACATAAACGCAGAATACGCGCTGGGAGGTCTTTCCAATAATATCTTTGCTTCACGCTATACCTATGTGATTCCCAAAAAAGAGGAAATGATCGCACAGGTAGAGGCTGTATTAAAAGAATGGCAAAAAACCAAGGAGTAAAAACCAAAATTTTTCAGGCAGTCAAAACTTAAATAGGTTTACATACAATAACGCGAAGCTGAGGCATGGGAAATCAAAAGAGAACAGGAGAAATTCAATATGGATAAAATGAAAATGGAAACCCAAGATATGACGGCGCGAAATATCGAAAGAATCGCGGAACTTTTCCCGAACTGCATCACTGAAACAGCGGGTGAGGACGGTAAGTTAAAGAAAGCCGTCAACTTTGACCTGCTCAGACAGATGCTGTCCGATGAGATAGTTGAAGGTGATGAAGCGTATGAATTTTCGTGGGTGGGAAAGAAGGCGTCTATTGTAGAGGCCAACAAGCCCATTCGCAAAACCTTGCGCCCATGCCCGGAGGAGAGCGTGAACTGGGATACCACCGAAAACCTTTATATCGAGGGTGATAATCTGGAAGTGCTGAAACTTTTGCAGGAGAGTTATCTCGGCAAGGTCAAGATGATCTATATCGATAGATATATGCAGAGTTTCATACAATTTAATGAAAGGTCGGTGGCTTGACTCCGAGGAGGGTAAGTTTTGCTCTCAGGAGGGTAAGTTGGGGTAGGAGGGTAAGTTTTCCGATGCCAACATATCAACTTATGTTGTATAGCATTAATGCTTTAGCGAAAAACAGCCCTCCGGATGACAATTAATGAAACGGATTCAGTTTAGCGATGCTGCAGAAAAGGAAAACTGAACCGAACACCAGAAAGA
>CAYYHX010000078.1:0-7522 GCA_964471835.1 uncultured Hungatella sp. | reverse complement strand
GCGAACAGCACCCGCACCTGGCAGGTGAAATTCAGAAACGGCACTGCCGCCAGCGCGTTCCAGACGTCGAAGAATATCCATTGGGACGTCTTTCCCCCTTCCAGGAGCCGTCCGGAGGCGCAGAGCGTCCAGTAGGCCGCGACCGCAATCAGGGCGAGAACCTGCACAAACCCCAGTACCGTCCAGAAGTCATAGGGAAGGCCAAGCGCCATCATCACCGCCAGCCAGAACCAGCTTTCCGCCGGCGGACACATTTTCTTCCTATATAAGTAAAGCAGCACGGCCGCGGCGTAGCATACCGTGAATATCCCCAGCGCCCCGCTTCCGTAAAGGGATACCGTCATCTGGATGAATCCGTAGCCTACCGCCAGATAAATGACCGCGAACAGGCGGTCCGTCGCGTCGGTTCGCGGAAATATCGGTTTTTTCTCCATTTCACGGATCCTCCTTCACGTATTCCAGAAGATCCCCCGGCTGGCAGTCAAGCGCCCGGCAGATGCTTTCCAGCGTACTGAGCTTGATTGCCTTGGCTTTGCCGTTTTTGAGGATCGAGATATTCGCCATCGTGATCCCGACCCGTTCCGACAGCTCCGTGACGCTCATCTTGCGCTTGGCCAGCATGACGTCGATGTTGATTATAATCGCCATTTCCCGCCCTCCTATATCGTCAGGTCGCTCTGCTCCTGCAGAAGCGCCGCCTTGCGCACCAGATGGGACAGGACGGCCGACGCCACCGAGACGGCGATCGCGGCAAACCCGATTAGCACCGAGGCCAGCAGCACCGCGGGATGGTTCCAGCCGATGAACAGGAATAAAATATTTCCCAGGACCAGCGCCGCCGCGTCCCCGGCCGCCAGATAGGAAACCTGCTGCAGATATTTCGCATTCTCCATGCAGAACGAACGGTCTTTCTCAATGTTTGTGAAAACCTTCCACGCCAGGACGAGCGCCAGAAAACACGGGACCGCGAGCGCCCACAGAAACAAAAGCCACGGCAGATAGCAGCCGGCGTATTCCGGATAGTTTCCCGCCAGCCTCCTGCCGGCGAGCGGGAGCACGCCCACGCAGAGGAAAAGCCCGCACAGGGCCGCCAGAATCACGAGCAGTTTCAGCCATTTCACCAGTTTTTGCTGTTCCATACGATAACCTCCTCAGATTGTTCTTTCCGCAGTTCCGCGGTTATCATACAGCATGTGGATAGAAATGTCAATATATTTTTATCGTTTTACAATAAATTTTTATTGTTATACTTCTTCGCCGTCTGGAATTCTGCAGGCGGAAGAAGCATTGTGAAACCGCAGACATCATTTTTAACATAATTTTCTATGTTTTTCTGCCATAGCGGGAGAAAAATAATTCCTTGACTTTCCCATGGAAGTCTGTTATAGTCTGGAAGAGCGAAACGAGAAGATTCAGGAATCTGTCTTGAACCTTCTCATTTTTTCACGAAAGAAGACGGCTGCCGGGCAGGAAAGCGCGGGTACCCGGAACGGTTCTTCGGGTGCGGCGGCGGAGGGTTTGGAAGCGACATCTGCTGTATAGAAAGGATTTTGGAAAATAGTTTATGGAAACAATCAGATTTGAAGATCTGCAAATCGACGACAGGATTCTGCGCGCGGTGACAGAGATGGGTTTCGAGGCGGCGACGCCGATCCAGGCTCAGGCGATTCCGGCACAGATGGAAGGACATGACATTGTAGGGCAGGCGCAGACCGGTACCGGCAAGACGGCGGCTTTTGGGATCCCGCTGCTGCAGAAGGTGAATCCGGAGGAGAAGGATCTTCAGGCGATCATCCTCTGCCCGACGAGAGAACTGGCGATTCAGGTGGCGGAGGAACTGAGGCGTCTGGCGAAATATATGCATGGCGTGAAGGTGGTTCCGGTTTATGGCGGCCAGGATATCACCAGGCAGATCCGCAGCCTGAAAGACGGGGTACAGATCGTCGTCGGCACGCCGGGACGCGTGATGGACCACATGCGGAGGAAGACGATCCGCTGCGACGCTATCCATACGGCGATTCTGGATGAGGCGGATGAGATGCTGGATATGGGTTTCCTGGAAGATATGGAGACGATTCTGGGAGAGATGCCGGAGGAGCGCCAGACGCTGATGTTCTCGGCGACGATGCCGATGGAGATCCAGCGGATTGCAGCAACCTTCCAGAAGGATCCGGTGCTGGTCAAGGTGGTACAGAAAGAATTGACCGTGCCGGAGGTTACACAGTATTATTATGAGGTGCGGCGCGACACGAAGGTAGAGGTCATGTGCCGCCTCCTGGATATGTATTCGCCAAAGCTGTCGATGGCGTTCTGCAACACGAAGAAGCAGGTGGATGATCTGGTTAGCGAACTGCAGGGCAGGGGATATTTTGCGGAAGGGCTGCACGGTGATCTGAAACAGGTTCAGCGCGACCAGGTCATGAACCGTTTCCGCACGGGGAAGACGGAGATCCTTGTGGCGACGGATGTGGCAGCGCGGGGAATCGACGTGGGGAATGTGGAAGCGGTGTTTAATTACGACATCCCGCAGGACGATGAGTATTACGTCCACCGCATCGGGAGGACGGCCCGCGCAGGGCATACCGGTATCGCTTTCAGTTTCGCGGTGGGGCGCGAGGTGTATAAGCTGCGGGACATCCAGCGTTTCTGCAAGACAAAGATCATACCGCAGCCGATCCCGTCGTTGAATGACATCACGGAGATCAGGGCGGACAAGATCATGGGACAGGTGGAGGAACTGATCCGTGACGCCGATCTGGGCGAGATGGTCGATATCGTGGAGAAGAAGCTTCTGGAAAGCGGTTTTACATCGATGGACGTGGCAGCGGCTCTCCTGAAGATGGCGATGGGGGAGGAAAATGAAGATATCTCCGACAGCGGCGTCCTGCCGCGCTCCCTGGATGACCTGGACCGCCGCGGGAGCCGGTACGGCCGCGGAAGCGAACGGTACAGCCGGGGGAATGACCGTTACGGCAGAGGCGACGGCGACCGATACGGCAGGGACGGCGACCGGTATGGCAGAGGTGACGGCGACCGGTACGGCAGGGACGGCGACCGGTACGGCAGGGACGGCGACCGGTACGAAGAAGGCCGCACAGATCGTGACCGGTACGGATACGGCCGCGGGAACCGTGACCGTTATGACCGCGAGGATGTTCGGGATGGACGCTTTGAACGTGAGCGCCGGCGCGAAGGCGCGGACGGCATGGTGCGTCTCTTCATCAATATCGGAAAGGATCAGAACGTGAAGCCGGGCG
This sequence comes from uncultured Hungatella sp., assembly GCA_964471835.1. Taxonomy (GTDB): domain Bacteria; phylum Bacillota; class Clostridia; order Lachnospirales; family Lachnospiraceae; genus UBA3402. Next base: position 4,265 of record CAYYHX010000078.1, on the reverse strand, counting down.
ACATCCTCGGAGCGATAGCCGGCGAAAGCGGCATCTCCGGCCGCGTGGTCGGCAGCATTGATATGTTTGACGCCTATACCTTCGTTGATGTCCCCCGGGACAGCGCAAATCTTGTCATGAAAGCGATGAAGAACGCGAAAATCAAGGGAAGGAGCGTGCGGATGGAAGTAGCGCACTGAAACGGAGGTTCACGGAGGGAATCAGGAGCCGTGCGCGTATACGAAGCTGCGAAAGGGGATCAATCAGGCATGTGCCGCGCGGAAACCTTTCCGTGCAAAGGCATTGCTCTGAAATAAAGAAACGGGAGGAAAAGACTGATGGCAAAGAAAGAGACGCAGGAAAAGGAACAGAAGGAAGCAAAGAATAACACGCAGGGCAAACCGCAGAAGGGAGACCGGAAGGATCCGCAAAAGGGAGCCCGGAAGGACCCGCAGAAGAAGGCGCGGGGAAAAGAGGGGAAGAAACAGCAGGAAGACAGGTGGCTCATGATTGTATGTACGGTGATCGTGGCTGCGGTGGTTGTGCTGCTTGCGGTGTTTTTTGGAAGGCAATTTTTGGACTCCGGCGACGCGGAAAACGATGCGGAAACGGGAACCGAACAGACTGCAGCCGCGGGAGATGAGGAAACAGAAGCCGGGGAGACCGCAGCGGAAACAGAAAACGGGGAGACGGAAGCGGAAGCCGGAGAGCAGGCGGATGCGGCGGCTCTGGCTGCGGCGATTGCCGACCCGATCTATGCGGACATCACGATTGAAGGATACGGAACGGTCACAGTCGCTCTGGACGCGTCGGCCGCGCCTGTTACCGTTGAGAATTTCGTTTCACTGGCGGAAGAAGGCTTCTATGACGGACTCACTTTCCATCGGATCATCGATGGATTCATGATGCAGGGAGGCGATCCGGAAGGTACGGGCCTGGGCGGTTCGGATGAGGAGATTGTCGGTGAATTTTCAGATAATGGCTATGACAACCCGCTGACCCATATCCGGGGAGCCATCTCCATGGCGCGCTCGCAGGATCCGGACAGCGCCAGTTCTCAGTTCTTCATCGTCCAGTCTGACAGTACCTTCCTGGACGGTCAGTATGCTGTCTTCGGCTATGTGACTTCCGGTATGGAGTATGTCGATCAGATCTGCAAGGACGCGCAGCCGACGGACGACAACGGAAGCATCGCGCCGGAGGATCAGCCGGTGATCACGTCGGTCGTGATACGAAGAGAGGAATGACAGGCTTGGCGGTATAACATGGCGGTACGGAGCTGAAACACCCTGTGCGGCATGGTAAAGAGGAATCGCCTGCCTGCGGGGCAGGTTTGAGACGGAAATGTGCGGGAAAGGTGCCGGATATTATGATAATACAGAGTACCCGCGTCTGGCAGGCGGGGCAGTTCATGCCCGCGCAGCTGGACATACAGGAAGACGAGGGACGCATCGCGGCGGTATATGCTTACGGCTCTAAAAGGGCAGACACGGATTATGGAAATAAGCGCGTCGTGCCGGGATTTATCGACATCCATACGCACGGCGCGTATGGTTTTGATACCAATGACGGCGACCCGGATGGCTTGCGGGAGTGGACGCGCCGGATTCCCGAGGAGGGCGTGACTTCGCTCCTGCCTACCACCGTGACCCAGGTGCCGGATGTTCTTACGAAAGCGGTGAAGAATGTAGCCTCGGTGATGGAAGAAGGATATGAAGGCGCCCAGATCCTGGGGATTCATTTTGAAGGGCCGTATCTGGATATGGAATACAAGGGGGCTCAGCCCCCGGAAGCCATCGCCGCGGCGTCAGTGGAGGAATTTGAGCGGTACCAGCAGGCGGCGCGGGGGCTGATCCGCTATATCACGCTGGCGCCCGAGCATGACGCGGATTTTGCGCTGACACGCTGGTGCAGTGCTCATGGCGTCGTGGTCAGCATGGGCCATTCTTCGGCTGCGTATGAGCAGGCGCTTCTGGGAATCGCCAACGGCGCAACGTCCATGACCCATGTCTACAATGGCATGACCGCTTACCATCACCGCAGGCCCGGCCTGGTCGGAGCGGCCTTGCGTGTCCGCGACATCTATGGGGAGGTGATCTGCGACGGCTGCCATTCCCATCCGGCGGCGCTGAATAATTTCTTTGCCGCCAAGGGCCGCGACTATGCGATCATGATTACGGATTCCCTGCGTGCTAAGCACTGCCCGCCGGGCGGCGAGTACGATCTGGGCGGGCATCCGGTCGAGATCCGGGAGAATGGGCTGGCGTACCTGAAGGGAACCGGCACGATCGCCGGAAGCACGCTGCATATGAACCGCGGCCTGAAACTGCTTGCGGAGGAGGCCATGGTTCCATTTGACGCGGCGCTGAATTCCTGCACGCTGAATCCGGCCCGCTGTCTTGGCATAGCCGGCCGGAAGGGGCGTCTGGCCGCCGGGTGCGACGCGGACATCGTGGCGCTGGAGGATAACTACGATGTGTGCCAGACGTACTGCAGAGGAAAGGCGCAGCTGTAAGGACATAGACAGCCGACAGCCACTCCGTGTCTTAGAAAGAGGAGAGACGCAGCGAAAGGCGCGGCTGTGAGAACATAGGCAGCAGCCCGCACAGGAGGGACAGATAGAAACTGGTGGCGGCGTAAGACCGGGCCTCATTCAGATGCTTCTGGCCGAGCTGGCGGCTCAGGCAGCTTCCGGCGCCCTGGCCGAACATGAGGCCGAAAGCCTGGATAATGGCCATCAGCGCGAACACGATCCCTACGGCTCCGCTGGCGCTGGTGCCAAGGGTGCTGACAAAATAGGTATCGGCCATATTGTAGACGTTTGTAACCAGCATACTGATGGTAGTCGGCAGGCCCAGCGTCAGGATCGATCGATCAATTCCCCTCGTGTTATTTTGGCAGTTGAGGGGGGAAAAAATGTCAAGGGCGTTTTAACGGTTAAGGAACAGAAAGGTGAGCCGGAAGGGGGCTGAGAAAAATGGATAATAAGCGAAAGAAACGGATATACAGGATTCTTTTTCTGTGCTCCGCCTGTGTGTTTCTGGTTTCCGCCGGAATTCTGGTGTCTTACTGGTGGGATTACCATAAGGCCGGCGAGGAATACAGACAGGTGGCGGAGAAGGCCGTGACGATAAGGATAGTCACGGATCAGGCGGGCTCTGTCGCGGGCGGGCCTTCGGGCGGCAACGCGACCGCGGCGGGGATCCTTACGGATGAGAATCCGCCGATGCTTCTGGTGGATTTTAACGAGCTGGAAGAGACGAATCCGGATATTGTTGCCTGGATCGATTTTCCGGGGCAATCGATCAGCTATCCGGTTGTGCAGGGGGAGGATAACAGCAAGTACCTCCGCCTGTCGTTTCGCGGCAGCAGCTCATCGTCCGGAGCTATTTTCATGGATTACCGCAACAATGGACTGATGAAAGACGGCAATACGATTATTTACGGCCATAATATGCGCGACGGTTCCATGTTCGGGCTCCTGAAGCACTATCAGGAGAAGGATCATTACGATGAGTTCCCGTTTTTTGATGTGTATCTTCCCGAAGGGACGTACCGGTGCGCGATTCTCTCAGCAGGGCGGGTGAGACCCGATGAGGAGAGTTACAAGATCATGTTCACCAGCGATGAGGACCGCGCGGATTACATTTCCCTGGTGAAAGAGATGCAGAATTATGAGATTATTGAAATGGAACCCGAAAGCAGCGTGGAACCCGGATACGAAGTGGAACCGGCTCAGTATATGAAAGTGCTCGGTTCGAGCGGAGGCGGGGAGGGGAGCGCGCCGCCGCTTGTGCTTCTGTCCACCTGTACGGGATCGACCCATGACTACCGGTTCGTGCTTCTGGCCCAGGCGCAGAAATTCTATCCGGCGGAGTGATTTTTTGACGATGCGGAGACTATCCTTTTGACGATGCGAAGACTATCCTTTTGACGATGCGGAGACTATCCTTTTGACGATGCGGAGACTATCCTTTTGACGATGCGGGGACTTTCCTTTTGGCGACGAGGAGACTATCCTTTTGACGATGCGGAGACTTTCCTTTTGGCCGAGGAACTTTCCTTTTGGCGATGCGAGAACTTTCTTTTGGCGATGCGGGGAACTTTCCTTTTTTGGCCGGGGAACTTAGGGACTTTCCGGCGGTTGACAAGTATCCGCGGATGTGCTATTTTTATAAAGAACGCTTTAGGACATAAAACGCATAAAGCATAAAACTGCTAAAGCGGCACATTTTCTGAAACCATAAAAGAGAGGAAGATACCCTGTATGCCAGTCACAGACTTAC
>CAYYHX010000077.1:0-7535 GCA_964471835.1 uncultured Hungatella sp. | reverse complement strand
CATAAATTTTTCATAAAATCTGTATACAACCCTGTCCGCTTATGCTAAACTATATCCGGTATGTCCATATCCGCCGCCGCACCTGGAGAGTTGCAGAACGGAGGTTTTTCATGGACACAAGAAAGATGAAGGATATCCCCGCGGACAGCCGCCCCTACGAGCGCTGCGTGCGCATGGGGCCGGGAACGTTAAGCGATGAGGAACTGCTTGCCATCATCATCCGCACCGGGAGCCGGGGGCGGAATTCCCTGGAGACGGCGAGGCAGATCCTCGCGCTGAGTTATCCGGAGGACGGCATCGTCGGACTCGGCCACCTGTCGCTGCAGGAGCTGAAGCGCGTGGAGGGCGTCGGCACGGTCAAGGGGATCCAGCTGCAGTGCATCGGGGAGCTGTCGAAGCGGATCAGCAAACGCGACGCCATCTCCCGGATCCGCGATTTCTCGATGCCGGAAGCGGTCGTGAACTACTATATGGAAGAGATGCGGCACATGGAGCAGGAGCAGATCTATGCCATGTACCTGGACTCGAAGCACCGTCTGATCAAGGATATGCTTCTCTCCAAGGGAACCGCGAACATGACGGTACTTTCTCCCCGCGAAGTTTTCATCGAGGCGGTGCGGTGCCGCGCCGCGGGCCTGATTCTGGTGCATAACCATCCCAGCGGCGATCCGACGCCCAGCCGGGAGGACTGCCTCCTGACGCAGAGGATACTGGCCGCGGGCAATCTCATGGGGATCCACTTGGTGGATCATGTGGTGATCGGGGATCACGCCTACTGCAGTTTTAAGCGTGAAGGAATGTTGAAATGGAATCCAAATACAACCGTTACATCCTGATCGGACTGACGATTCTCTGTATTGCGCTGATCGCCGTGACGTCGTTCACGGATCAGTGGCTGGCGCCGCTGCGCACCGCGGTCGGGTATCTTGTGACCCCGATCCAGGCCGGCGTCAACCGGGTCGGCGTGACGCTCTACGACGAGGTCGCCGATTTTACGAAACTGAAATCCGCCCTGCGGGAGAACGAAGCGCTCCGCGCCCGGATCGACGAGCTCACGGAAGAGAACAACCGACTGACTTCCGAGGTCTATGAGCTGGAGCGGCTCCGTGCGCTCTACGATCTGGATCAGGAATACATGCAGTACGAGAAGACGGCGGCGCGGGTTATTGCCAATGATTCCGGCGACTGGTTCCAGGTTTTCCGCGTGGACAAAGGTTCCGCCGACGGGATACGGGAGGGGAACAATGTCCTGGCCGGCGGCGGCCTGGTGGGGATCGTCACGGATGTGGGTGCGCATTACGCGACGGTGCGCTCGATCATCGACGATTCCAGCCGTGTGAGCGCGATGGCGCTGCAGTCCGGCGACACCTGCATCGTCGGCGGGGATCTGACGCTTTACCGCGAGGGGCGGCTGACCATTTCCAATATCCAGAAGGACGCCGATGTGAAGGACGGGGACCGGATCGTCACTTCGAATATCAGTTCCAGCTACCTGCCGGGAATCCTGATCGGCTACGCCAGGGACATCACCCTGGACAGCAACCAGCTGACCAGCTCCGGCTATCTCGTCCCCGCCGCGGAATTCCATACGCTCCGCGAGGTTCTGATCATCACTGATGTGAAGGAAACCGCCGATCCGGAGGTGGAGTGATGAGGCGCATCCTGGTGGATCTGGTGCTGATTCTGGCGGCGTTTACGGTTCAGAACTGCGTCTTCCCGCTGATCCCCGTGCTGGTATCGACGCCGAACCTGCTGCTGATCCTGACATTTTCCTTCGCCTTCATGGACGGGCGGAGAGTGGGCATGGCCTGCGGCGTCCTGGCGGGCGTCCTGCTGGATCTGTTTTACAGCGGGCCGTTCGGTTTCTACACGCTGTTCTATGTGTATGTGGGCTACTTAAACGGCGTGTGTACGAAGTATTTTTATGAAGATTACGTGACCATTCCCCTGATTTTAAGCATTGTAAATGAACTGGCCTACAACCTTTATGTCTATGTATTCCGGTTCCTGATCCGCGGGAGAGTGGATTTCCTGTATTATTTCCGGGAACTGATGGTGCCGGAGACGATTTTCACCGTCGTGACGACCCTGTTCCTGTACCGGCTGCTTCTTCGCATCAACCGGAAACTGAAGGATTACGAGAGCGGGAGGGATACCACCCTTGTTTAAGGAGATTCTGGAAATCATCCTGGAGCATCTGAAACGTCTGGTTACATCCAGGCTTTTTCTGTTGTCCGTGCTCTTTACCGGCATGTTCCTGGTGCTTGCGGGGCGGCTTTTCAATCTGCAGATCATCAACGGCCAGAAGTATCTGGACGATTATGTAACCACCACCTTCCGCTCCTCGACCACGCCGGCCACCCGCGGGAACATTTACGACGCCGACGGCAATCTACTCGCGTACAATGAACTGGCCTACTCCGTCACGCTTCGGGACACGGGTGCCTACAAGAGCAACCAGGCCATGAACCTGATGCTTTATCAGCTGATCGGGATTCTGGAAAGGCACGGCGAGACGGTCGAATCCCAGCTGGAGATCGGATTTGACGCGGACGGCAACCTTGTCTATACCTCCGCGTCCGAGGCCGCCCGGAAGCGTTTCCTGCGCGATTACTACGGGCTGACATCCGTGGATAAGCTGGACGATGAGGCGGGAAAATATCCGTCGAACATCACCGCCGCGGAACTCCTGGCGCAGCTCCGATCGGGGAAACGCTACGATCTCGACAGCCTGAAGGACAAGAACGGCAACGCCATCATCCTCACGGACCGGGAAGCGCTGCAGATCGCCCATCTGCGGTATGCCTTGTCCCTGATCTCGTACCGCAAATACATGACGGTCGAGGTGGCCGACCACATTTCCCAGGAAACGATGGCGGATATCCTGGAGCACACGGCGGATATGGAGGGGGTGGAGATCGCCGAATCCACCGTGCGCGTCTACAACGACGCCGTGTATTTCGCGCCCATCATCGGCTATACGGGCAAGGTGCAGACGGAGCAGCTCGAGGAGCTGCAGGAGCAGGACCCCAACTACGACGCCAATGACATCGTCGGGCGCACCGGCGTGGAAGCGTCCATGGAGGCGGTGCTGCACGGCCAGAAGGGCGTCACCAATATGTATGTGGACAGCTACGGGCAGATCCTGGAGATCGAGGACGATTCCACGGAACCGGTCGCCGGCGACGACATCTACCTGACCATCAAGAGCGATCTGCAGAAGGGCATCTACCACCTTCTGGAACAGCAGCTGGCCGGCGTTCTGGCGTCCCACCTCGTCAACCGCGACGTTACGGAAGAAGAAAACCGCGATTCCAGTAAGATCAAGATTTCCATCAAGGACGCCTATTACCAGCTCGTCAACAACAACGTCCTTTCCTTAAGCCACATGGAAGGGGAGGAGGCGTCGCCCGTCGAGCGGCAGATCCATGAGAAATTCCTGTCTTCCCGCGAACAGATCCTGTCGGAGATCGAGGCGCAGCTGAATGACCCGGACGCGCCGCCGATGGCGGATCTGCCCGAAGATATGCGTTCCTATCTGAATTACATTGATACCTATCTCGCCGGCGACACGGTCGGAATCATCCGTAGGGAGCGGATCGATCCCGCAAGCGGGCAGGCGGCCGCCTGGAACGAGGGGAGCATCAGCCTGCGCGAATACCTGTATACCGGCATCTCCGAAGGCTGGGTCGATACGACGAAGCTGGAGACGGAGTACAAATATTCCAGCGCGGACAACAGTTTCCGGACGCTTACGGATTTTATCATCACCTCGATCCGCGGCGACGCGGCCTTTACCAAGCGGATCTACCGCTATCTGGTGGATCAGGATATCGTCACCGGCAGAGAGCTGTGCCTGGCCCTTTTCGACCAGGGGGTCCTGCCGTACGATGAGGAGCAGGTCCGGATGCTCTCGGAAAACGGGGCCGATTACGCGTATGAATTTCTGATCAGCAAATTGACCAGCCTGGAGATCACGCCCGCCCAGCTGGCGCTCGATCCCTGTACTGCTGGCTGTACGGTCGTGGACGTCAGGACCGGCAGGGTGCTGGCCCTGGTCACTTATCCCAGCTACGACAACAACCGGATGAGCGGCAGCGTGGACGCGGTTTATTTTAACCAGCTGAACAATGATCTCTCCAGACCGTTCTACAACAACGCGACCCAGGCGCTGAAGGCCCCCGGTTCCACGTTCAAGCCGGTTACGGCGGTCGCGGCCCTGGAGGAGAACGCGGTAGCCATCGACGAGGAGATTGAATGTACCGGCCGCTACACGGAGGTTACGAACCCGATCCGGTGCTGGATCTACCCGGGCCGGCACGGCAGCCTGACGATCACCGAGGGCATCCAGGAATCCTGCAACTACTTTTTCGCGGAACTGGCCCACCGCCTTTCCACCGATGAAAACGGCGTCTATTCCACGGACACCGGACTGAAGGTGATCCGCGAATACGCGACGATGTTCGGGCTGGACCATACCTCCGGCATCGAGATCGAGGAGAATTCCCCCAGCCTCTCGGACATGGACCCGGAGCGCTCGGCGATGGGGCAGGGAACCCACGCCTACACGAATGTCCAGCTGTCCCGCTATGTGACGGCCCTGGCCAACCGGGGAAGCGTCTTCGAGCTGAGCCTGATCGACCACATCACCGATCCGGACGGGGCGACGGTGCGGGAGTACGCGCCGCGGATCTCCAATCAGATCAAGGTGGCCGATTCCACCTGGGATACGGTGCAGACGGGCATGAGAAATGTGATCGCCCTTGGCTCCGTGCGCTCCATTTTCCGGGATCTGGAAGTGGACATCGCCGGCAAGACCGGCACGGCGCAGGAGAACGCCCGCGGCAACCACGCGTTCTTTATCTCTTACGGACCCTGCGAGAACCCGGAGATCAGCGTGACGGTGAACATCCCCTACGGCTACAGTTCCGCTGAGGCAGCCGCCGTGGCCAAGAATGTCTACCGGTTCTATTACGGCTATACGGATCTCGAACAAATTATGAACGCCGGTGCCCTGGACGCGACCAACATCGTTGTCGGGGACTAATGCCGCAGCGCATGAGGAGGATGCAGCGAAAATGAAAAATTCCGTCGTGATCAAAAGCAGCCGTTCCGGCATGACCGTGATCCTGGACCCGCAGCTGCCGTTTGAAGAGCTCTTGAAGGACGTGGGCGCCAAGTTCGGCGAGAGCGCCCGCTTCTGGGGTTCGGTGCGGATGACCCTCACGCTGGCCGGAAGGGAGCTTACGCCGGAGGAAGAGCTTGCGCTGGTCAATGTGATTACGGGCAATTCCGGGATCGAGGTTCTCTGCCTTCTGGATCAGGATCAGGAGCGCACGCGCAGATGCGAGGAGGCCATCAACGCCAAGCTGATGGAGATCTCCGCCTTGAGCGGCCGGTTCTACCGCGGGACACTGAAGGAAGGGGAGGGCATCGTAGAGGAAAATGGCGTCGTCGTAATCGGAGATGTGGAGAAGGGGGCCGGAATCGTGTCCAACGGCCATGTGGTCGTGGTTGGCGACCTGCGCGGTTCGGTGACGGCCGGCGCTTCCGGCAATACCGAAGCCGTCGTGGCCGCCGCGGAGATGGCGCCGTCCGCGCTTCAGATCGCGGGCGTCGCGGTGCCGTGTTCCGAAAAGGGCAGACGTCTGGCAAAAGGCCCCGTCATCGTCAGCTTAAAAGACGGCCAGCCCGATATCAAGAGCCTGCACAAGGGGATTTTCGGATGAATGTGATACCGGAGCGCCGGCTAAACGGCCGGATAAACGGCCTGACGCGGAATGCCGCAGAAAACGCCGACAGCGTCCGCAGCTGCCGCACAGAGGCCGCGGCAGCGCCGGCCGCTATTGCGCGTCGTGGGCTGCGGCGTCGCCGGCCGTCGTCGCCTTGGATAAATTTTGTTCACATTTTTGGATAAAATACTACTGGAAATATCCAAAAAGATAGAGTAGAATAGATACGATGGGGTTTGAGAGGACGATTCCATGTCACTGTTTGATTATAATTTCCGAAGATACAACTTTCGCGTGCTTCTGTATATGGCGGCATTAAGCGTGATCGGCCTGTTGGCGATCTACAGCGCCACCAACCAGAACCAGAGCACCGTGAACAAACAGATCATGGGGATCGTAGTCGGATTTGCCGTCGCGCTCGTGCTGTCGGTGGTCGATTATCACTGGCTTTTGTCCCTGCATCTTCCGATCTACCTGGTTTGCGTGGCGTTTCTGGCGGCCGTGATCCTCTTCGGACGGAGCCGCGGCATCTCCACGCGCTGGCTGGAACTTCCGGTCATCGGGCAGATCCAGCCGTCGGAGTTCGTCAAGATCGGCATTATCCTGTTCTTCTCCTGGTATTTCGAACGCTACCGGGGGAAGATCAACCACGTTACGGTGATTCTCGCGGCAGCCGTGCTGTTCGCGGCACCGGCTTTCCTGATCTATAAGCAGCCGAACCTGTCAACCCTGATCGTGCTGACGGTTGTCGTGGCCGCCATCGTCTTCTCGTCAGGAATCAGCTGGAAGTGGATCTTTGGCGTGCTGGCCGTGGCCATACCGGCGGTGTTCCTGCTGTTTTATCTGCTCGAAAAAGGGATGTTTCCCTTTCTGGAACAGTACCAGGCCAACCGGATCCTGTCCTGGCAGAATCCCGAACTCTATTCGGAGACTTACTACCAGCAGGAGAATTCCATCATGGCCATCGGCTCCGGCCAGCTCTGGGGGAAGGGCTGGAACAACACGGGCATCCTTTCCGTGAAGGCCGGCAACTTTCTGGTCGAGGAGCAGAACGATTTTATTTTCGCCATCATCGGGGAAGAATTCGGATTCGCAGGCGCGATGATCGTCCTGATCCTGTATCTCGTCCTGGTTTATGAATGTCTGTTCATGGCCATGAGAGCCCGCGACCTGTCGGGCCGGATGATTTGTGTGGGCATGGCGACCCTGATCGGTTTCCAGAGTTTTGCCAACATCGCGGTTGCCACGGCTATTTTCCCCAATACAGGTCTGCCGCTGCCGTTCATCAGTTCCGGCGTCAGTTCCCTGCTGAGCCTGTTCATCGGCATGGGAATCGTTCTCAACGTAGGACTGCAGCGCAAGTATAACAACGAATAGGAGGAGAATACGATCCATGAATATCGGTCTGATCGCGCATGACTCGAAGAAGAAACTAATGCAGAACTTCTGCATTGCCTACCGGGGAATCCTAAGCAAACATTCGCTCTACGCCACCGGAACGACCGGCCGGCTGATCGAGGAGGTAACGAATCTGAACGTACACAAATATCTGGCCGGCCATCTCGGCGGCGCGGAGCAGATGTGTACGGATATCGAGCAGGACCAGCTGGATCTGGTGATTTTCTTCCGGGAACCCGTGTCCCCCAAACGGACCGACCCGGACGGCTCCAGCATCATCCGCATGTGCGACCTTCATAATATTCCGGTCGCCACGAACCTGGCCACCGGCGAGCTTCTGATCAAAGCGCTGGAGCACGGCGACCTGGAGTGGCGCGAGATGTACAAATGACCGGTCGGACGCGG
>CAYYHX010000076.1:6245-7565 GCA_964471835.1 uncultured Hungatella sp. | reverse complement strand
AATTAAGAATTTCTTCATAATCTATTCAAACAATCTACAATCTTTTTCAAATCCCGTGTGTTATACTATGAATCGTAAGAGAAAAGAAAGAAACCTTACTTCAATCACACTCCTTTATCCTTTGACATCCTATCCTGGCATAAAAGAAAACCTGTCTCCATGACAGGTTTTTTGCCATATAGGGGACATTTACAGATATTTTCCTAAAATGTCACAGAAATCAAATGTCGCAAAGTAATCCTTTGGCGTCTCTGCACGGCGGATCATCTCGAACGAACCGTCTTCGCGCAGCAGAATCTCCGCGGAACGCAGTTTACCGTTATAATTATATCCCATGGAAAATCCATGCGCGCCGGTATCGTGGATCACCAGCAGATCGCCCATCTCGATCCGCGGCAGCATCCGGTCGACCGCAAATTTGTCATTGTTCTCACAGAGGGAGCCTACGATATCATATTTATGGTCGCAGGGCTCGTTCTCCCGTCCCATAACCGTGATATGATGGTAGGCACCGTACATCGCCGGACGCATCAGGTTCGCGGCGCAGGCGTCCACGCCGATATACTCTTTATAAGTATGCTTCTCATGGATCGCACGGGTTACAAGACATCCATAAGGAGCCAGCATAAAGCGCCCCAGTTCCGTATAGACCGCCACATCGCCCATGCCGGCAGGCACAAGGATTTCCTCATAAGCCTTGCGCACGCCCTCACCGATCGCCATGATATCATTCGGCTCCTGATCCGGACGGTAGGCCACCCCGACGCCGCCGGACAGATTGACAAATGCTATCTTTGCGCCGGTTTCCTGCTGCAGCTTTACGGCAAGTTCGAAGAGCAGCTTCGCCAGCATCGGATAATATTCGTTGGTTACGGTGTTGCTGGCCAGGAATGCATGGATGCCAAAATGCTTTGCGCCCTTGGCCTTCAAGATGCGGAACGCCTCGAAAATCTGTTCCGTGGTCATACCATACTTGGCTTCGCCGGGATTGTCCATGATGCCGTTGCTCATGACGAACATGCCGCCCGGGTTGTAACGGCAGCTGATGGTTTCCGGAATAAAGCCAAGCGTATCTTCCAGGCACCGGATATGGGTGATATCGTCCAAGTTGATGATCGCGCCGAGGTCGGCTGCGAAACGGAATTCCGCGGGGGGCGTCTCGTTGGAGGAAAACATGATCTCATGGCCGGTGAATCCGCAGGCGTCCGACAGCATCAGTTCTGTCATGGAGGAACAGTCGACGCCGCAGCCACATTCATGCAGGATGTTCAGGATAAACGGGTTCGGGGTCGCCTTGACCGCGAAATATTCATGGAAGTT
>CAYYHX010000076.1:0-6145 GCA_964471835.1 uncultured Hungatella sp. | reverse complement strand
TGTTCAGGATAAACGGGTTCGGGGTCGCCTTGACCGCGAAATATTCATGGAAGTTCGGGTTCCAGGAAAATGCGGCACGCAGGCGCGCGGCGTTTGCGCGAATGCCGCGTTCGTCGTAGAGGTGGAAAGGGGTCGGGTAGCGGGAGGCGATTTCTTCCAGTTTGTCGATGGTTACGAAGGGGGATTTTTTCATGGGGTGGGGTCCTTTCGTTGGAGGGGGTGAGATGGCATGTGTGGGGTGCTTCTGGTTGCGTTTCGTTCGCTGGAACGCTCGCGGAACGAATTAGTACGCTTCCAATTGTGCTTTACCCGCAAGGGTGTTTATGGGGAATCAGGTCACTCTCGGACACGTTTCAACGCTTGGAGTGCTCGCGAGAGAATAGTTAGCTTCTGGTTTCTTTTCGTTTGATGGAGCGCTTTGCGGGGCGAATAATATACTCTTGCGGCGCTGCGCTCGCAGGACGAATAGTATGCTGCCTGCGGACGCTCCGCGCCGCTGGATTCGCTCGCGGGCGGGGCGGGGTATACTCCCTGCGGACACGCTGCGCCGCGGAATTCGCTTGTGGGGGGAGTGAGGTATGCTCCCTGCGGGCGCGCTGCGCCGCTGGATTCGCTCGCGGGGGGAGCGGAAACCCGCGGGCCCGCCGTGTGCCATTCATAATCCGGCGCGGCGAATGTTTTACCTGGGGGTACGGGATGGGCGCCGGATTATTCATGGAGGGCGTTCGCCCTATGCAGGCAGATGGAAAAGCAGTGCTTTGTGAGCAAGCTCACACGCCCTGCTTTTTCATCTGTCTGCGCACGGCTCATTGCTAGGCCACGTTTACGATCCGCATCATATTCGTGTGCATGGCGGGGAGGTCTTTGCGGTCGTAGTTGACGAGGCCGGCGGTTACGACGGCGATATCGCCGGAATTGAAGATTCCTTTTTCTTTCAGGTATTCGATTGAGGATTCGATCAGGGCGTCGGTGGAGCTGGCGCGCATCGCCAGGAAGGGGCGCACACCCCAGTAGATCTGCATCTGGCGCACGGCGACGGCAGCAGGGGACATACCGATGACCTGCACGTCGGAACGCCATTTGGACAGGAGACGCGCCGTGAAACCGCTGATGCTGGGGGCTACGATCGCCTTGGCGCCCAGGTCATGCGCCGTGGAGACCGAGGAGAAACAAACCGCGTTGGAAATTGTGCGGTTCTGCTTCGTCACCTGACGGATGCGGTAAGCGGAATAATCCAGGTGGGATTCGGCTTCTAAGCAGATCTCTACCATCATCTTCAGTGCCTCTACCGGATACCTGCCGGCGGCGGTTTCGCCGGAGAGCATGACCACGTCGGTTCCTTCCTCCACGGCTTCGGACACATCCGTCACCTCCGCCCGCGTGGGCCGCGGATTGCGGATCATCGAATCGAGCATCTGCGTCGCCGTGATAACCGGCTTGCAGGCTTCGTTGCATTTCTGGATGATTGTCTTCTGGATAAACGGCACTTTCTGCGGCGGGATCTCCACGCCCAAGTCGCCGCGGGCTACCATGATGCCGTCGCTTGCCGCGATGATCTCATCCAGGTTTTCCAAACCCTCGGCATTCTCGATCTTGGAAATGACCATCATCTTCGACTGATGCTCTTTCAGGATTTCTTTAATCTCCAGAACTGCGTCCGCTGACCGGACGAAAGACGCCGCGATGAAATCAAATCCCTGCTCGATTCCAAATAAAATATCTTCCTTATCTTTATCCGTCAGCGCCGGGAGCTTTATCTTCACGCCCGGCACATTCACGCCCTTCTGACTCCCCAGTTCTCCGCCGTTGACCACGAGGCAGGTCAGATCCTCGCCTTCGATCTTCTTGACTGCCAGTTCAATCAAACCGTCGTCGATCAGAATCCGGTCGCCCGGCTTCAGATCCTCGGCCAGTCCGGCATAATTGATGGAACAGATCTGATTGTCACATTCCACTTCGCGGGTTGTCAGCGTGTAGATCTGTCCGGACAGCAGGGAAATCTTGCCGCCGCCCTTCACGCGGCCCGTGCGGATCTCCGGCCCCTTGGTGTCCAGAAGCGCGGCTACCGGTACATCCAGCTCGCTGCGGATACGCTTCAGCTGATCCAGCCTTGCCTTCTGCTCCTCGTGCGTTCCATGGGAAAAATTAAACCGGGCGATATCCATACCGTACCGAACCAGATCCGTCATGACGGTCTGGTCATCGGACGCCGGCCCCATGGTACAGATAATCTTTGTTTTCTTCATCCTGTCCCCTCCTCATGTATCTCTATTCGCGCGGCTTTCACCGCCAGCAGACATTCATCCGCCCGGCACCACGTGTTTACTGCTGCGGCGGCAGCGCCGTCACGTGCTGGTGCGTATACAGATGATCCTGGCAGTATTCCAGACCGCCCGCGCACTTGGAACAGTACCGGAATTCCAGGTTCTCCCCGTCCTTCTCCGTCCGTCCGCACACCGCGCAGCGGTGCCGTGTACCCCCCTGCGGTATGATCTTCGCCTGGGTACGGAACTCCTTCTTGCGCTTGATCTCCTTCGGGGAATAGCGGCTTAAGTTCCGGGTCATCAGGAAGAATATCAGGAAATTCAGCAGCGACAGCACGATCGCACAGCGCGTCGCGGCACTGCCTACGATAAATTCGTACAGGAAGAAAATCCCGTCAAAAACCGCCAGCACCTTCGCTTTCACCGGAATCACCATGAACAGCAGGAACTGCATATCCGGATACATGGCCGCAAAGGCAAAGAAGAGGGACAGATTCAGGTACATGGTCGTCAAAAGCAAAGTCTGATGAAAACCCAGATATGCGATAATAGCCGCCAGAACGTGTCCCAGAACGCCCATGAAAAAGTACACATTGAACTTAAACGCGCCCCAGGTCCGCTCCAGGGTCGTCCCCAGAGAATAATACAGAGACAGCGCGATTCCGTTAAACAACAGATCCGACAACATGCTGAACGGAGACGCCCCGATCGAAGACATCCCCATCGGCGGGTAGATGAGGAACGTAACGATACGCCACACCTGTCCGTGCAGGATCGCGCCGGCATTCAGGCTCAGCCAGTTCCAGTAGAACTGCGGCACCACAATCTGCAGAACAAGCCCGACCGCATACAGAAGGATAATATAATTCATCAAATTCCTGATGGCATATCTGCCGAACCGGCGTTCCATTTTCTGAAAAAATTTCATACGACAGTTAAATCCTTTTCAAATATTCCGTTCCTCATTATTATAGTTTCTGCACCGTCTTTTGTCAAATATCTTCTCAACAGCTGCTCATTAATTAACTTCAACGGTATCCTGTCTGCACTGTATCAGCGGAAAAAAACATCCCAAACCATGAAAAACGGCGTTGACCTGCCAGGGGCCATCTCTGGCCGCGAAGTCTTCCGCAAGCATGTCCATGTTCTTCTGACCGCGGAACGGAATTTTCGGCCGCTGACGCGATGGAACACAGTACGGATGAGACCAAGCGGACAGGGTTGATATAGCCGCCTCCGACAGAATTGCTTTCCCGCCAGATATAATCATCCGAGATCAGCGATTGGATTCCATCTCGTTTTCCAGTCACGTTTTGGGCGGATGCTGGCCTTGTTTTTTTCATACTCCAGACGATCACGGTCGCCGCCATAAAAACGGCAAATACGGCCAGACCAGAAAGACTATCAGTTCCCATCTTCTTTTACCCACATATATCCGATACCATAAACCGTTTTGCTCTCATTCTGCGCGTTCAGTTTAGTTTATCACGCGGCGTTTCACGGCAACAAAGAGCACGTTTTCATTTACATATTCCGAGCCGCCTTCTTATATCCGATCAATCAACCCGTCCCTGCCCAATGTTATTTCCTGTTCGGTTTTGCTCAGTTCCACGTTCACGCCATCGACAAGGTAACGCATCTCCGGAAAATCAAGTTTGATTTCCCGAAGCAGATTCAAATCCTTTCCGTCTGGGAGGCTAATGTTCAGAATTCCTGTGGGATACGCCGCCGCACGTTAATTGTCCCGCGCGGAGCAAAGTTCATAGCAGGACACCACCTGACAGTTTTCTGCTTGCAAAACTTTTGTCAGTTATATATTCCGTGCCTCCGTAGACCTCATTCTCCCTCCTTATCCGGATTTCTCCGCAATGGGCGGCTATCCGCGCACCGCCTCCCGGAATTCCGCCTCAATCTTCCCGTTCGTCGCAATTACATCCGCATTTTCAAGCCACGGGAGTTCCCGCCCGTCCCAGCCGGCAACTCTGCCGCCCGCTTCCTTCACGATCAGCGCACCGGCCGCATAGTCCCAAGGCTTCAGGTTCTGTTCCAGATAAGCGTCCTGCCGCCCGCAGGCCACATAGCAAAGATCCAGTTCGGCCGAACCGGTGCGGCGGAAATCCGCGCACCGCAGGAAAATCCGCTCATAAAGCTCGAACAGCCCGTGCGCACGCTCCTTTTCATAGGGAGAAGAACCGTAGGAAACAAGCGCGTGATCCAGCCTGCCGGTTCCGGATACCCGGATACGCCCGCCGTTCAGCCAGGCGCCCTGTCCTTTCACAGCCGTGAAACATTCCCTGCTGAACGGATTGTAAACCGCCGAGAAGGTGATTTCCCCACACTCGTACAGAGCCAGCGCCACCGCGCTCATCTGATAATGATGAATCAGGTTCGTCGTACCATCGACGGGATCTAGGATCCAGAAACTTCCCCGCGGATCGGCCGCGAACTGTTCCTGTTCCTCGCTGATCATTCCTATGGACGGGTACTGTTCCGCGAGTTTCTCCTTCAGGAACTGCTGCACGCCCACATCCACCCGGGTCACATAATCCGCCTCCCCTTTTTCACGAACATCCGCAACCGACGCCTCGTCAAATAGAATGGCGTCCGTCTGCCGGATCAGTGCAAGGATCTGCTCCGGGTCAATCATCCCATGTGTCAATCGCGTCATCATTCTCCCAGCACCTCAAGCGCGTCCAACGCAACCTTCATCGTATCCTTAACCTCATCCTCCGTCATCCGCAGTTCCTGCGCGAGCTCGGGCACCGTCGCCTCGCGCCCCAGCTCCTCCGCCATCCGCTTCGAGACGTCCAGCAACAGATTGACACGATCCAGAACCTTCTTCCCGATCCGGTTCTGCGCCTTATGTTCCTTAACCGCGTCCCGCAGAGCGGTTTTCACATACTCCGCAAGGAACCGCTCGAACGCCCCGGCCAGCTTCACGGATGGCTCCGGTTCAGCGCTCTCCGACGCCCCGGCCGGCTCCGGCAAAGCAGTATCCCCATCCCCGTCGTCCGGCTCGTACTCTTCCACCGCCATCAGAAGCGCAATATTCGCCTCCTGCACCAGATCCGAGGCCGGCACACCGTTTCCCACATAGTCTCTGGCCAGCTCCAGCACATAGCGCAGGTTCCCTTCGATCAGGCGGCTCTTCGCCGCGTCATCGCCCCGCGCCGCCCGCAGGGCAAGCGAGGCATTCTCCGCCGCATCGCAGGCCCGGATCGCCGACATTTCATCAACATACATCTTAAAAATATCATATTCTTTCACTGTCCTGTCCCTCCCGCTGCACGTCAGCACGCAGCCATGTTTCCGCCCCGTCCGCCGGACGGAAGTGGTTCCCATACCGCTTTTCCGCATGACGGAATCATCCGTCCTTACGGAACCATCGTTCCTTATCTTTCCTTCTCCCAGAACTCCCCGATCACCCGTCCCACGTTCCGCCGGTTCACCACCGTAAAAGGCCGCCACTCCCGCGGAAAGATCGCCTGATATTCTTCGCGCAGGAAACGGTCGTCCAGCAGCAGGATCACGCCCCGGTCCTCCATCGTGCGGATCACACGTCCGGCGGCCTGCTGCACCTTGTTCATGCCCGGATACCGGTAGGCAAAATCAAATCCTCGCTTCCCCTGCCTGTCAAAATACGCCTTCAGCAGTTCCTGCTCCGTGCAGACCATCGGCAGACCCGCCCCGACCACAACCGCCCCGATCAGACGTTCTTCCTTCAGATCGATCCCCTCGGAGAACATTCCTCCCATCACGCAGAAAGCCACCAGCGTGTCCTCACGCTCCTCCTCAAACATCCGCAGAAATTCTTCCCTCCTGGCCTCATTCATGCGGCTGTCCTGGCAGACGACCGTGATCCGCGGTTCACGCGCATCCGC
>CAYYHX010000075.1:0-7699 GCA_964471835.1 uncultured Hungatella sp. | reverse complement strand
AACCATACTGCTTCGCGATCGCGTAAGGGCTATACGGATGGAACGCAGTTCCCTCGTTTTGGGGAAATGTCTCCACTTTGCCGAACATATCCGATGCGGATGCCTGAAAAACTTTTGTTCTCTTTTCCATCCCCAGAATCCGAAGTGCCTCCAGTACCCTGACTACGCCCAGGGCGTTGACTTCTCCGGAATATTCCGGAACCCCAAAAGACATGTCCACATGCGACTGTGCCGCAAGATTGTACAGTTCATCCGGAGCAGCCTCGCTGATCGTTCTTATGACGGAACTGGAATCCGTCATATCACCGTCAAGCAATACGAGATTCTCCTCATCCAACAAGTGGCAGATCCGTCCCAGATTGGAAACGGAACTTCTCCTTACCATCCCATATACCCGGTAGCCCTTTGCCAGCAGAAGTTCCGCCAGAAAAGACCCGTCCTGTCCTGTAATCCCGGTTATCAACGCTCTTCTCATATTCATCCGCTCCTTTCATAATCCACAGGAAATCGTTCCTTTGCCGTTATGAAAAGCTTCTCAATAAATGTTTATCGCATTGCTCTGCAGATACCATCCATACAGTCTGCTCAAACCTTGTTTCGGGCTTACCTGCGCTCTCCACCCCATCTCCCGCAGTCTCGTGCTGTCGCAGATGCGCCTGGGCATGCCGTCGGGCTTTGACGGGTCGAGTACGATCTCGCCTTCAAATCCCGTGACCTCGCAGATCATCTCCGCGAGCTCCAGCATGGAAAACTCCTCTCCCGTGCCGACGTTGACCGGCATCTCGCCGGAATAATTCTCCAGAAGAAAAAGTCCGGCGGAAGCGAGGTCGTCCACATAGATAAACTCGCGCAGTGCCTTCCCCGTACCCCACATGCCGATCTCCTTCGCGCCCGCGGTCTTTGCCTCATGGCACTTGCGGATCAGCGCCGGGATCACATGGGAGTGCTCCGGGTCAAAGCTGTCCCCCGGGCCGTAGGCGTTTGCCGGGATGGCCGTGATGAAGTCCGCGCCGTACTGCCGGTGAAGGTAGGAACAGAGGCGGCTCCCGCAGCACTTTGCCAATGCGTAGCCCTCGTTCGTGTATTCCGGAAGGCCGGTGAGCAGGTACTCCTCCTTCATCGGCTGCGGGCAGTCACGGGGGTACATGCAGGCGCTGCCAAGGAACAGGAACTTTCTCACCCCGCTCTTGAACGACGTCCAGATCAGGTTCTCCTGGATGGCGTTGTTGACATGAAAAAAGTCGGCGGGAGCGGCGCTGTTCGCCCGGATGCCTCCCACCAGAGCAGCGGCATCTATAACATACTCCGGCTTCTCTGCGGCAAAAAATTCCTCGACGTCCGCCTGCCGGGTGAGATCCAGTTCGGCATGGGTTCTTAGGATCAGATTTTCATACCCCTGCCGCCTCAGCACCCGCACAAAAGCGCTGCCCACCATGCCGGTATGTCCGGCGACATAGATCTTTGCATCCTTTCGCATACCCGAACCTCTCTTTGCTGTAAACGAAAGCCTGATCATCCTTTCATCCGGCCAGAACGTTGCCGCACTCCTACTGAAAACAGCCGAGGATGGTGTCGATCTCGTATTGAAGTTCCTCCCGCGTAAGCCCGTGATGGCAACCGATATAGAATCCGTTGTGATCGATATATTCCGCGTCGGGATAATCCTTCTCGATATCTCCGAAAAGTTCCTTATAGACAGGCTGGTTCAGCAGCGGGAGCATCGGCCGCGTCTCGATGTTCGCCGCCTCCAGTCTTTCCACCAGCTGCCGCGCGCTCAAGGGACTCTCCGGTCTCACGAGCAGCGGAAACATCATGTAGGTATGCTCCACGTTCTCCGGGCAGCGCGGCAGCCGGATATAACGCTCCACGGGAGCCAGACCGTCCAGCAGGTACTCGGCGTTCCGGTGGCGGGCTCCCATGATCTCATCCACGCGCTCCAGCTGCGCCAGCCCCAGAGCGCCCTCGATCTCCCCCGCGCGGTAGCTGTACCCCAGCCTCACAAAGGTAAAACGGCGGTCCATCTCCGTTCTCAGCCTCTTCGGGCACACCTGCCTGCCATCCGAAGCGACACATCTCTCGCAGGTACACGCTCTGCCGTGCGCCAACAGCGAGCGCAATATCTCGATGAGGTGCTCATCGCTCGTGCAGGCGATACCGCCCACACCCGTGGTGATCGTATGCGCCACATAGGTGCTGCACGCCATGATGTCGCTGAAGCTCCCGACCGTCTTCCCGTCGATCTTCGCGAAATGCGCCTCGGCGCAGTCCTCCACGATCCGCAGGTGGTGCCTGCGGGCGATCTCCGCGATCCGCTCCATGTCGCAGGGCATGCCGAAGCAGTGTACCGGCATGATGCATTTTGTATTCTCCGTGATGTGCTCTTCGATCTCATCAGGATTCATGTTGTAAGTGCGGATGTCAACATCCACGAAAACGGGTTTCATACCTGCGTGGAGCACCGCGTTGGATGTCGCGATAAATGTAATCGCGGGTACAAGGATCTCCGTGTTCTCATCCCAGCCGTCAGCCTCCTTGAGCGTCTCCAGCGCCAGGTGCAGCGCGCTGGTCCCGCTGTTACACATGGCCCCGTAGCGCTGCCCGTGCATCCCTGCGAACCGTTTCTCAAACTCCGCGACGTATCTCCCCTGTGAGAGCCGCTGGCTGTCCAGCGCGTCCATCACGTAACGCTTTTCGATATCGGTCACGGATGCATAACCGACCCCGATCTTGTCCATATCCGTCTCCTTTTTGTCCTTTCCCGAACAGTCTTCCCGCGCGTTCCCATGTCGTTTCCCATGCGTTTCCGCACCAGCATTTCCTGTCGCTCGCACGTTACCGTACCGGTCTTTCCCGCTCCAGGCAAGTCCCATCGTAACGATCTGCGCCGGCCGGTAACATGCTCAAGGACACGCGCCCATTCGTTTCTTCCGTCCTTAAAGCATCTCCCGGGCGAGCCGCTCCCGCTTTGCCAATCTCCGATCATGTTCCGCCATGATGCGGACGAGTCCCTCATAACTTGTCTTCTGAGGATCCCATCCGAGTTTCGTCCTTGCCTTTGTGGGATCACCTAAAAGGTCATCCACGTCCGTCGGCCGGAACCACTGAGGGTTCACGCATACCAGCATCTTACCTGTGCCGGCATCATACCCTTTTTCTTCCACCCCGCCGCCTTCCCACCGCAGCGTAATCCCGTTTGCCCCAAAGGCCTTTTCCGTGAAATCCCGCACCGTGTGCTGCTCGCCTGTCGCGATAACGAAATCCTCCGGAGTATCCTGCTGCAGCATGAGCCACATACATTCGACATAGTCTTTCGCGTAGCCCCAGTCTCGCAAGCTGTCCAGATTTCCCAACTCCAAATGATCCTGCAGCCCCTCGGCGATACGGCCAGCCGCAAGCGTGATCTTTCGTGTGACGAAGTTCTCGCCTCTTCGCTCCGACTCATGGTTGAACAGGATACCGTTGCAGGCAAACATCCCATACGCCTCGCGGTATTCCTTCACGATCCAATAGCCGTACTGTTTCGCCACCGCGTAGGGGCTGTACGGGTGGAACGGCGTTTTCTCCGACTGCGGCACCTCCTCCACCTTCCCGTACAGTTCCGAAGTGGACGCCTGGTAGATCCGGCAGCGGTCCGCCAGCCCGCAGACCCGCACGGCTTCCAGGATCCGCAGCGCCCCCGTCGCGTCCACGTCCGCCGTGTACTCCGGCGCCTCGAAAGACACCTGCACATGGCTCTGCGCCGCGAGATTGTATACCTCGTCCGGCTTCACGCTTCCTATTACGGACACGAGGCTGAGTGAGTCCCCCATGTCGCCATAGTGGAGATGGAAATGCGGATCACCCTCGAGATGCGCGATCCGTGGGCGGTACTCCACCGAGGAGCGGCGTATCAGGCCGTACACCTCGTAACCCTTTCCCAACAAAAGCTCAGACAAAAAGGAGCCGTCCTGACCGGTGACTCCCGTGATAAGCGCTGTCTTCATTCTGCCTCTCCTTTACATTTCTCCTATGCTCTTCTCCAGTACCATACTCTGCGTAATACAAGCCCCAGGATCCTCTTCAGATACCCGCACATTTCCTTGAAATGCGGGCTGCGCCAGTATACCAGCAGGTTGATCACCATCGGGACAACAGCCCAACAGACGGCCCGCTGCGCAATACCACCAAGCGACACGGGCAGGTTTTTCGTCAGCAGCCACAGAACCACAAACTCCCCCATGACCAGTGCGAACAGGCAGGCATGCTTCAAAAGATATTCCCAGACTGGCTGCCCGAAATAGTTCCCCACTACAAACCGTATCCGTCCATAAGCAATAGGTAGATATGCCACCAGGGTCCCAATCTGCACGCCCGTGACGCCGAATGGTCTCGCAAGTGCTACAGACACGATAATATTCATCACCGCGGAGAGGATCATGCAGTTTCTGTCCTGCCTGTAATCTCCAAACACGCTGCGGTATTTGTACACGATCTCCCACACGGCGCCGAGATAAATAGTAAGGGAAAACGCGACGACAAACGAAAATGGCAGAAGGTACTGCGCTCCGCCGAGCCACACCTGGATCGCGGGCTGGAAGAATACCAGGAATCCCGTCCCGATCGCGCTGGCGAAAAAGAAGCTGAACACATCGAACATCTCAAACTGTTGCCACAGTTTCTCTTTGCTGCGGTCGGAATATACGATGTTCCCGATAGCGGCCTGAACCGGGTTAAGCAGCCGATAAAACAGCACGTTCATGATGCCGGCTTTCAACACTACATAGTTGCCGTAAAGAGCCACATCCCGGATACCGCAGAACGCGGAGATGACGATGTTGTCTGTGCCGCCGTAGACCGCGTAGGCGATTCTGTGCACGAGGAAGTTTTTCACGTCCGGCAGAATGTTCCGCTTTTCAATATCTTCCCTTGTGACCGTATACTTTTCCTTCAGATAGGGGTACTCGCGGTCAGTCAGGCGGTAGATGATGATATTCGAGACAACCGCCATGGAAAGCTGCACGAGAAGGTAGACGATATAGTTTTTGAAGACCGCCAGTAGCCCAAGCTGAACAGCCTGCAGCGCGATGTGCACATACAGGTCGATTTCTACGCACTTGTACTCCTTCTGATCCGCCTGAAGGATCGTGCGCCTGTAGGAAAGGAAGTATCCGGCCACGTTGCTGGCCAACTGTAAAAAATAGACCGTGTAAAGGTAACCGAGGCTTCGCATGGCGTCCTTGACGATGTACGGTACGAACACGCAGGCGGCCAGCCCCAGCAGGGCGACCATCAAAGCGATGATCCTGTACACCCACTTATACAGGTACATCAGCTTGCCGATCTCTTCTTTATTGTCGGTGACGATCTCCCGATACAGGTGAAAGGAGATAATCCCGCCGATACCCAGCTCCGCCACCGAAAGGAGGGAAAAGATGTTCCCGAACACGCTCTGGTACCCCAGGTACTCGATGTCCAGAAACATCACGAACACACGGCGATTGACGAACTGCAGGAGCAGAGTCAGGATTTGCGCGGCGACGGAGATGATGCTGTTCTTTAACATTCTGGTGGAATTCATCTTATCTTACCGTACTCATACAATTTAATCTGATTCATCCCATATTATCATAAATCAGTTGCAATTCTCAGTTTCACTTTATTGGTTCATTTGCCCAGGCTATCGGTCCATCTTTATTTATCCCATGATTTAAAATAATGAGATCTTTATGATGCCGATCCAATGCTTGGCTGACATATCTCGCGGCAAAACTCATTTGAGATAACCCAAGAATCAAACCATCGCACGAAGCAAGCGTGTATATGTCACGCAGGGCCTCAAGCCCCAGCCTGTAATGATGCAGCGGACGGTCCGATTCCATGTTATGCGCCCCCACATCTCCCTCGCCTCTTAAAACATCGTCATAATATATGAGGCAGTGATGAGCGATCCCATCCCGAAATGCGTTCAAAGCGCCTACGTCATCTGTAGCAAGAAATATTTGGTCATATTTCCCTTGGGACAGCAGTTCTTTCGACTTCTCCAAATATTCCTCGGGCCTTACAGGAACCGGATGGCCTTTATTCCCCACGTTGAAATCCGTCCCACGGATATGGACGCCAAGCGTCCGCCTTTCCCCAAGGAAATGGCTTATCTGATTTAGGTAGAGCTTAGTCTCGCCATTAAGGCGCATATGCTTTCTGTACTGAACGCCAAGCCATGCGATCTCCTCTTCATTTGGCAGGTATAGACTTTCCGGCATTTCCTTGAACTTGTTGTTTATGAACCACTTCTGACTTGGCATCGGGAATACCACGTTCTGTGATATGGCCGCCTCCTGATAAGGTATGTCGGATACAGGCTCGTAATAATATTCGAACACATTCCCCGTCTTTCCGTCCATGTCGCTGTCATAATAATGCGTATGCCTCCCCCACTTGATCACAGGGGTCATGCCCAGTTCTTCGGCATATCCGATGCCGTACAGTACCCATCGGAGCAGGGCGCCAAAACCCCCGGTCGCGACCGCGTCGTCCCCGGTCCCGAGATAATAAATCATCCTGCCCGGGTTCCTTTCCCCAAGATGATTAACAATAAGCGTGGTTACATCAGGATTATTTTCATAGTATCCCTTAAGCAGCCGATACCTTTCTTCCGAGGCCCAGCCTATGAACCCTCTTGCGGCCAGATACGCGGTCCTATTACCCTTGACCTTCGCCTTCAGCCAGTCTGAAAAACGGCCGCCAGTAATGCTTCGCATCATACCGCCTCCCTCACATTGCCTACCCACACATTATTTCCTATTTGTGGCACTGAACCCGGCTCTAAATTTTCTCCAATATTAACACCCTGGTGAATATCGCACCATTCGCCGATTTGTGCTTTACTATTGATAATAATGAGTCCATAATGGTTGATCTTCAGACCCCCCCACAAACATTGCAGGGTATTTATGTGTCTTTTTAGGTCTTCCTTTGAATTGATCATAGATTACCTCCCAATATTATTTATTAGAATTTCTGTAATTCGTTCACACGCATGCCCATCCCCATATGGGTTATTGGCCTGTGCCATCGCATCATAGGCAGCTGGATCGGTCAGCAACCGTGTAAAATCGTTATAGATCGTCTCCTCGTCCGTACCGACCAGTTTCAGCGTGCCCGCCTCAATCCCCTCCGGTCTCTCCGTGGTGTCCCGCATGACGAGCACAGGTTTGCCGAGGCTCGGTGCTTCTTCCTGGATTCCGCCGCTGTCGGTCAGGATCAAATAGCTCTGTGCCATGAAGTTATGAAAATCCAGCACATCCAGCGGCTCGATCACGTGAATGCGGCCGTCGTCCCCAAAGATCTCTGCCGCTGTTTGCCGCACCCGTGGATTCATGTGAATGGGGTAGATCGCCTTCACATCCTCGTGCTCGTCAAGCACACGTCGTATCGCCCGGAACATATGCCTCATAGGCCCACCCAGATTCTCTCTGCGATGCGCCGTGATCAGAATCAGCCTGCTCCCTTTCGCCCATTCCAGTTCGGGGTGCGTGTAATGCCTCCTTACGGTGGCCTTCAACGCATCGATGACGGTGTTGCCGGTCACATAGATATTCTTTTCGTCCTTACCCACGCGGAGGAGATTTTGCCTTTCTTGTTCCTTATCCGTCCCTTCTGCGCTGAATCCATTGATAAGCGCTTTTTATCGCATAGCCCATCCCATGATATTTATATTCAG
>CAYYHX010000074.1:0-7715 GCA_964471835.1 uncultured Hungatella sp. | reverse complement strand
GCACGCATGAAGAGCTGATCGCGCGGCGCGGGGCGTATTATGAGCTGTATTGCGCGCAGTTTCGGGATGTGCTGGAGGGATGATAAGAGAAAATGAGCGGGTCGCGGGATTCTGTGATGTTTGATGAGATGAAAATGGCCGAAAAGCGGGAGCAGTCTGAGAGAGCAGGTATGGATTGACAATTGGAAAATCCTGCGGGCTGTGGTAAGATGAATTTATGATTCGGAAGGTTTTTGATTGTCTAAGGCTGCGGCAGGTGCGGAGGCTGCGCCGGCAGAAAGACGGCGATTAAGATTGTAATAAAGACTGCAATAAAGACCGCAGAAGAAGGAGGCTCTTTTCATGAATACGATTCCATTTCGATATAAAACCGGGAGGAATATCCCGCAGGTGCGGTGGCGGCAGGTGCAGGAGCGCCGGCAGGAGCAGGAACAGGGGCAGGAACAGCAGCAGGAGCAGGAACAGGGTCAGGAGCGCCGGCAGGAGCAGGAACAGGAACAGCGGCAGGGAGAGAAGCGTCGGCAGGAGCAGGAACAGGTGCGGGAGCGTCGGCAGGAGCAGGAACAGGAGCAGGAGCGTCGGCAGGAGCAGGAACAGGTGCAGGAGCATCGGCAGGAGCACAAACAGGAACAGGGTCAGAAACAGAAGCAAGGGCAGTGGGTGCCGTACCTGACATTTCCGCTTCTGGAAGATACCGGGCTGGTGGCGCACGCATTTTCCACAAGACTCGGCGGCGTGAGTACCGGGAAATTCGCCACGATGAATTTTGCCGTCTCAAGGGGGGATGATCCGGCGCATGTGCGGGAGAACTACTGGAGGATGGCGGAGGCAATCGGCGTAGATGAGGAGAGGATCGTGCTGGCGTACCAGACGCATACGACGAATGTGCGGAAGGTGACGGAGGAGGACGCCGGCAAGGGGATCGTCCGGGAGAGGGATTACCGGGACGTGGACGGACTGATCACGGATGTGCCGGGGATTACGCTGGTGACATTTTACGCGGACTGCGTGCCGCTGTATTTCCTCGATCCGGTCCACAGGGCGATCGGACTCAGCCATTCGGGGTGGCGGGGGACCGCGGCGCGCATGGGCCGCGTGACGCTTGAGGCGATGGCGCGGGAGTACAAAACGGTTCCGGCGGATGTGCTGTGCTGCATCGGGCCGGGCATCTGCCGGGACTGTTTTGAGGTGGGGCCGGAGGTTATCGACGAATTCCGCGCGGCGTTTGACGAGAGATATTGGAAGGAACTTTTCTATGCAAAGGAGAACGGGAAGTATCAGCTCGATCTCTGGAAGGCGAACGAGATCATTCTCTTAGAAGCGGGAGTCCCGCAGCCGCATATCCAGGTGACGGATCTCTGCACAAGGTGCAATCCGGAATATCTGTTTTCGCACCGTTTCCACGGCGAGGAAAGAGGGAACCTGGCGGCGTTTCTCTGCTTAAATCATAGCTGATCTCCTATGGCCTGTGGGGATGGAATGTTATTATTCCGGCTATTCTCCGGCCGGGTGCCGCAGACTCACGCGGATGGCCGAGAAGAATGGGTTTGCCCTCCGCGGTTTCCACGGACCATGGTTTTATGCGGCTCCGAGCCGCCGCGGGATGATTCAGCGAATAATACAGGTTTGACTGCTTGCGCCGACCTCTGTTTTATGCTATGATTGCTAACTGAACGGTTGTATAAGACTGCTCAGAGGCGGCTTATGTGCGGGGAGCGTAAAGCTGCTTTTCAAATCTCAGCGAGGCGTGGAGCTGTTGATAAAACAGCAATGGTATGGTGTGAAAGTGTTTGGGGAACCAATGGAGACAAGGTGCGAAGCCGTTTGAGGAAACCGGCAGATGCATGGTATGGAACCGTTAGGAGAACCAGTCAGCGTCGAAGCACGAAATCGTTTGGAGGACCGGCAGCTGCAAAGCGCAGAACCATTTGGGAAGCCGGCAGCTGCAAAGCACAGAACCGTTTGGCAAGCCATCAGCTGCATGACAACGATCCGCCCGGGAGGACGACATGATTCAGAGACTGATCGAGAAGATTCAGAAGACCAAGGCACCCATTTGCGTGGGACTGGATCCCATGCTTGGTTACATTCCGGAGCATATCACGAAAAAAGCCTATGCCGAGGCCGGCGAGACCCTGCGGGGGGCGGCCGAGGCCGTCTGGCAGTTTAATAAGGAAATCGTGGACTGTACCTGCGACCTGATCCCGGCGGTGAAGCCGCAGATCGCGATGTACGAGCAGTTCGGGGTACCGGGGCTTGCGGTCTATCAGAAGACGGTGGATTACTGCAGGGAGAAGGGGCTGATCGTCATCGGCGATGCCAAGCGCGGCGATATCGGTTCCACCTCCGCGGCCTACGCGGCGGCCCATCTGGGGCATGTGAAAGTGGGCGGGACGGTTCTGCGTGTGTTTGATACGGATTTTGTGACCGTGAATCCCTACCTGGGAACCGACGGGGTGCAGCCGTTCGTGGACGTGTGCCGTTCTGACGACAAGGGTATCTTTGTGCTGGTAAAGACCTCCAATCCGTCCGGCGGCGAGTTCCAGGACCGGCCGGTGGACGGGCGTCCGCTCTACGAGCTGGTGGCGGACAAGGTTGTGGAATGGGGAAGCGCTTCTATGGACGGGACTTACAGCAATGTGGGAGCCGTAGTGGGGGCGACTTATCCGGAGATGAGCCGTGTCCTGCGCAGGCAGATGCCGCACACCTATTTCCTTGTGCCGGGCTATGGGGCGCAGGGCGGCACGGCCCGGGACTTAAGGTACTGCTTCAACGAAGACGGGCTGGGGGCGATCGTGAATTCTTCACGCGGCATTATTGCCGCTTACAAGAAAGCGCCTTACGACCGGTTCGGTGCGGAGCATTTCGGAGAGGCGTCACGGCAGGCGGTTCTGGATATGGTGAGGGATATCGGCAGCGTGCTGTGAATGCAGAATCAGGAGTTCAGGAGTTGTACGGCAAGAATCAAATCAGAAGCGTCAAATTAGAAGCGGAGGTTCTGAGCCAGGAGCGCATCGGAACGGATGTTTACAGCATGTGGCTCCACGCGGAAGAGATCGCGTGCCGGGCGCGTGCCGGACAGTTTGTTTCTTTCTATACGAAGGATGCTTCGCGGCTGCTGCCGAGGCCCGTCAGCATCTGTGAGATCAGCCGCGCGTCGGGTGCGGTCCGGCTGGTCTACCGGATCGCGGGGGCGGGAACACGGGAATTCTCCGGGTATGCCGCCGGGGATATGGTTACGGTGCTGGGCCCTCTGGGCAACGGGTTCCCGGAGATCGCGGCGGACTGGCACGCGCTGCTGGTCGGCGGCGGCATCGGCATCCCGCCGCTGCTTCAGCTGGCGAAGGATCTGCGATGCCGGAAGACGGCGGTTCTGGGTTACCGGGACGGAGAGCTGTTTTTGAAGAATGAATTCGAGCGCTGCGCGGAGAAAGTGGCTGTTGCCACCGAAGACGGGAGCGCCGGGACGAAGGGGAATGTGCTGGATGCGATCCGGGCGCTTAGATTCGTGGAAGATGCAGCGGACGTCATCCTGGCGTGCGGCCCGAGGCCGATGCTGCGGGCGCTGAAGGATTACGCGGCGGAGACCGGCACCGAGTGCTGGCTGTCGCTGGAAGAGCGGATGGCCTGCGGCGTCGGAGCCTGTCTGTCCTGTGTCTGTGAGACCACAGAGGTGGACGCGCATTCCAACGTGCGCAACAGCCGGGTCTGCAGGGACGGGCCGGTATTTGCGGCCGGGGAGGTGCGGTTGTGATCGATACAAGGGTGAGCATCGCCGGCGTGGAACTGAAGAATCCGGTCATGACCGCGTCCGGGACGTTCGGTTCCGGCGAGGAATACAGCGAGTTTGTCGATCTGAACCGTCTCGGAGCCGTGGTGACGAAGGGGGTCGCGAACGTGCCTTGGCCGGGGAACCCGACGCCCCGTGTCGCGGAAGTCTATGGGGGGATGTTGAATGCCATCGGCCTGCAGAACCCGGGCATCGACGTATTTGTGAAACGCGATCTTCCGTTTCTGAAGAAATATGACACGAAGGTCGTGGTAAATGTCTGCGGCCGCACGACGGAAGATTATATCGACGTCGTGGAGCGGCTGGGTGATGAACCGGTCGATCTGCTGGAGATTAACATTTCCTGCCCCAATGTAAAAGAAGGGGGCATCGCCTTCGGCCAGGATCCGAAGGCGGTGGAGGCCATCACCCGTGAGGTGAAGCGCCACGCGAGGCAGCCCATTATCATGAAACTGAGCCCGAATGTGACGGACATCACCGTCATGGCGAAGGCGGCGGAGGCGGGCGGGGCGGACGCATTGTCCCTGATCAACACGCTGACCGGCATGAAGATCGATATTCACAAACGTACCTTCGCGCTGGCGAACCGGACCGGCGGTTTATCCGGCCCGGCCATCAAGCCGGTCGCGGTGCGCATGGTCTATCAGACCGCAAACGCCGTGAGGCTGCCGGTTATCGGCATGGGCGGCATCACGACGGCGGACGACGCGATTGAGTTTCTGCTGGCCGGGGCGACGGCGGTATCCGTCGGGACGGCGAATTTCTTCAACCCGTATGCGACCGTGGAGATCGCGGAAGGGATCGGGAACTATATGGAGAGGTATGGGTTCCATGATGTGAACGAGCTGATCGGCGCGGTACATTGAGCTCATGGCAAAAAGAAAACAGGCATTCGATGCGGCGTTTCCCCTGCCGGGTCTGCCGGGACATGTGATATGGCAAAGGCAAAGGCAATGAAAATAAGAAAGGCGGCATCTTTTGTTTCATCTGGTGAAACATGATGCATGGCACGGACAGTATAAAAACAGCCCGGTATTTTCTGCTATGGACTGGCAGGAAGCGGCGGTCGTCAGGCCGCGTAAACCGGACCTTAACAGAAAGAAAAGAAAGGAATGTGGAATTGGAGAAGTACAAGGAGGACTTTATCGCGTTCATGGTGGAGTGCGATGTACTCCAATTCGGCGATTTTACGCTGAAAAGTGGGAGAAAGTCTCCATTTTTCATGAACGCCGGCGCGTATGTGACGGGTTCCCAGCTCCTGCGGCTGGGGCGTTACTACGCGGAAGCGATTCACGAGCATTACGGCGATGATTTTGATGTACTCTTCGGGCCTGCCTACAAGGGTATCCCCCTAAGCGTGGCGGCGGCGATTGCTTATTATGAAATGTACGGGAAAGAGATCCGCTACTGTTCCAACCGCAAGGAAGTGAAGGATCACGGCGATGCCGGCATTCTCTTAGGCAGTAAACTGCGGGACGGCGACCGGGTCGTTATAATCGAAGACGTGACCACTTCCGGCAAATCCATCGAGGAGACATTTCCGATCTTAAAGGCGCAGGGAAAGGTGGAGATCACTGGCCTGATGGTATCCCTGAACCGCCTGGAGCGCGGAAAAGGCAGGAAGAGCGCCCTTGACGAGATCAGGGAAACCTACGGGATCGAGGCGAACGCGATCGTGACCATGGCGGACGTGGTGGAGTACCTGTACGACCGTGAGTGCCGGGGGCGGGTCGTGATCGACGATGCGCTGAAAGCGGCAATCGACGCGTATTATGAACAATACGGGGCGGAATAAAGAGACAAAGAAAGAATGAAGAAGCAAGGCGAAGAATATAGAAGTAAACAGCAAGGCACAGGAACCGGAAAGGAGAGGAATCATGGAGAAAGTTTACAAAACAATGCGGATTACCGGAGCGGCGAGCATCGCAGTCGGCATCATCATGATCGTAGTCGGGGTAAGCACCGGAATTATTTCCATCATAAGCGGGGCGATTCTTTTTAAGAAAAAGTCTGAACTGACATTCTGAACAATGCGCCGCGGACGGAGAACGCCTGCGGAAGATGTGCAAGGAAGATCGCGGCGATTTGTGCGCCGCGCCGCAATGAGTTAGACTGGAGCGGACGATGTCCCATAACTATACAAAGAACCAGAAGCGCGTCCTGGTTGTGTTCGTTCTTTACCTGGCCGTACTGTTTTATCTGGTGTTATTTTCTGAGACTTACCGGCGGGACGTAAGCCTCGGGGACGGTTATGCCTATAATCTGGTGCCGTTTAAGGAGATCCGGAGATTCTACAGCAATATCGACCGGCTGGGGTTCTGGGCGGTGTTCGTCAATCTCGCGGGGAATGTGCTGGCGTTCATTCCCTTTGGTTTCATGCTTCCCATAGTCAGCAGAAAGAGCGGGGAGAAGTCCGCGCCGGCAGGCAAGGGAAGCCGGCCGTGGGTGCTTCTCTGTGTTCGTGTTCTGTTTCTCACCTTCC
Source organism: uncultured Hungatella sp. (assembly GCA_964471835.1). GTDB lineage: Bacteria > Bacillota > Clostridia > Lachnospirales > Lachnospiraceae > UBA3402. The sequence goes on along the minus strand of CAYYHX010000074.1, from coordinate 1,443 downwards.
TGCTGAGTCTGTGCATCGAGTCCGTGCAGCTGGTAACGAAGGTGGGAAGTTTTGATGTGGATGATCTGATCCTGAATACGGCCGGAGGTCTGATCGGCTTCCTGCTGTATGGGGCCGTCCAACGGATTCGGGCGGGAAGGAGGCGCAGTGCCGGTGACAAGAGATAGCAGGCAGCGCCGCGGCGCAAAAACCAGGGAAGAGAAAGCGGCGCAGAAAGCCAGCCGGGAGCGGAAGGAACGGAATATCCGGGAGCAGAAAGAGGCGGCTGCCGGCAGGGTTTCTTATGTGCGCAAACCCGTTTCCACGCGCAGCGTCATCGGAATGACGCTGACGGTGATCGGCGTCCTGCTGGGTGCATACTGCCTCTATCGGGCCTACGCCACCTACGGGCGCGCGCCCTTCGCGGCGGGCGGTCCGGCGCTCTGCAGCATCGTCTGCGGCCTGGCGGCGCTCGGATACCATATAAGCGCCATACGGGAGCGGGACAAAAACCGCATTCTGTCAAAGATCGGGCTCGTCCTTACGGCGATGTTTCTGCTGCTGTGGGCGGCGGTCTTCGCGATCGGGATGAGCGAAGCGGGCTGAGCGAGATGAGAAAGACGGAATAAGAAAGACAGGGAGCGAGCCAGGAGGGTCAGGTTTCGGAATATAATACTTTCGCTAAAACCTCTTTCAGCAGTTCGTTCTTTGCCTCTCCAATCTGCTCTGATATGGCGCATGACCTGTCAAGAATCGTCTCCACGTCATACACGTCCCGATCCAATAGTTTGTGTGCTCGTGTGAGCTGCTTAAACAGCTCTTTCCGTGTTTCACCATGCCTTTCAGCTCCGTTTCAGTTCCAGTTGATTGCCTCGTGGGGAATGGTTTCTCCCCGCGCGTATTCTTCCCGCGCTGCCTTTATCGCGGCAAGGTCATCGGCGGTCGCAACGTCGTCCGGCACGAACCTTTTCACGATTTCAAAAAGCAGAACCTGTTCCGGCTCCGGCAGGCAATCTATCATTTCGTCAAGCTGCTTCCTGATTGGTGACATATCTCACACCCCCTTGTATGCTCCCCCGCGTGGGGCAACTTTTTCTATCAGCACCGCGCCCTTTTCCGGGTAGGAGAAGATGATGCGCCAGCCCCCGACGCGGAGCCTGTAGCTTCCCCTGCTGCCAGTGAGCGGCTTTATATCCCCCTCCGGCAATCCCTCTATCGCGGCCTTAATGCGCTGCTTCGTGCGGCTGTCCATGCCGTTGATGGCCTTGACCGCCTGTTTTGAATACTCAATGTCCATCGGATTCCCTCTTTACGGTTCCGTGACTGTCCAGTCCTCGCGCCTCATCGCATCCTCTATATACACTTATTATACCACGGCCTCTTTCACTTATCAAGTGTTGTTCCTGGCGCGGTTTGTGTCAAGTGTTTATTGGCATTTTTTTATTTTTCTTTATCATGTCTGTC
>CAYYHX010000073.1:0-7727 GCA_964471835.1 uncultured Hungatella sp. | reverse complement strand
GTGATGAAAAGAGCGAGGCGTACAAGGCAGGATATAAAAATATCTGCGAGATAGGTAAGGAACGAATTTGCCGCGCGGGCGCGAAAATTAAAGAGGAAAATTCATTGACAACGGGGGACTTGGACATCGGTTTTCGCGTCTTTAAGCTGGACGAAAGCAATATGAACGATGTCTACTACTCCGCCGGGGAATATAATCAGGATATGCTCTCTATGTTGGAATCAAACGTCAAGTCCGACCGTACTGACCTTGATTTGTTATTCGGCTGCCTGCTGGAATGGGGACTTCCGCTCTCCATGCCATACACGTCGGAGCAGATGGACGGCTGCACGGTGCATACCTATAACGACGGCGACCTGATTGCCTGCTTTGACGAAAATATCCCGGATTCTGTTATCAAGACAATTGCGAAACGGCAGCCGCTCCGTGCTGTCTTCCGTGACAGCAGCTTTGCAAGCAGTCCCGCGAAGATTAATGTCGGCGAGATTTTCAAGATGCTGGCGCCGGACACGCGGGTGAAAGTCATTTAAGGCGTCCGGTCCGATCAAATTGGTCAGACACTGTCTGACCAATTCGGCAATTCGGCATCGGCAAGTACAGGCAAACCAAATTGGCGAAACAGTATTTAGCCAATCTGAAAACCTTCTGACGGTCGATATATGAAACAGTCACGCCAGGTAAGGGGAATTTGCGGAAACTGTTAGAGGATCGACTACCCGGTGAGAATGGAGGCGACAATACATGAAACTTCAGTACAAGCACCAGAAATTTCAGGCGGATGCCGCCAGGGCCGTTGTGGATGTGTTCGCGGGGCAGCCCTATCTGACGCCTTCTTATATGATGGATCGCGGCTCTGGTAGCTATCAGATTGATCTGAATGAGGAGCAGAATTTTACCGGTTGGAGCAATCAAAAGATCGTTCCGGAGCTTTCCGATCAGTTGATTCTGGAGCATATCCAGAAGATCCAACGGGCAAACCAAATCAAGCCTTCTGCAACGCTGGAAGGCCGCGCCGATGGCTATAACCTGACCATTGAGATGGAAACCGGCGTCGGCAAAACCTATACCTACATCAAGACAATGTATGAGCTGAATCGCGCTTATGGCTGGAGCAAATTTATCGTTGTAGTGCCAAGTATTGCCATCCGCGAGGGCGTATATAAATCTTTCCAAATGACGCAGGAGCATTTCGCGGAAGAGTATGGTAAAAAGATTCGGTTCTTTATCTACAATTCCGCGCAGCTGACGGAGATCGACCGCTTCGCTTCTGACAGCTCCATCAACGTCATGATCATCAACTCGCAGGCGTTTAACGCCAAGGGCAAGGACGCGAGGCGCATTTATATGAAACTGGACGAGTTTCGCTCCCGCCGCCCCATCGACATCATCGCGAAGACGAACCCGATCCTGATTATCGATGAGCCGCAGTCCGTGGAGGGAGAGCAGACGAAGAAACGGCTGAAAGATTTTCATCCGCTGCTGACGCTGCGCTATTCCGCCACGCACCGCTCCGACAGCATTTATAACATGGTTTACCGTCTGGATGCCATGGATGCATACAACAAGCGGCTGGTCAAGAAGATCGCCGTCAAGGGCATCGCCGAGACCGGCAGCACGGCCACAGACAGCTACCTGTATTTAGAGAGCATTAATCTTTCTAAGTCAGACCCGACTGCGACATTACAGTTTGAGGTAAAGATGGTAAACGGCACACCGAAGAAAAAGAGCCGTATCGTGAAGATCGGGGACAACCTCTACGATTATTCCGGCGGGCTTGAGGAATATAAAGACGGTTTTGTGGTAAAGCAGATCGATGGCCGTGACGACTCTATGGAGTTCCTGAACGGCATCAAGATTTATGCCGGTGACGTCATGGGCGCAGTCGATGAAGATCAGCTGCGGCGCCTCCAGATTCGCGAAACAATCCTTTCCCATATTGAAAGGGAACGGCAGCTGTTCTATAAGGGCATAAAAGTCCTGTCGCTGTTCTTTATTGACGAGGTGGCAAATTACAGAGAATACGACGCTGCAGGTCGTCCCGTGAACGGAAAGTATGCCCGAATGTTTGAGGAGGAATACGAGGATATTGTCGGGAACCTTCAGTTTTCCATCGGCGAGGACGATTATATCAGGTATCTTAAAAGCATACCGGCGGCTAAGACACACGCCGGATATTTCTCGATTGACGGAAAAGGCAGGATGATAAATTCCAAAGTCGGCCGCAGAGAGACGACTTCGGATGATGTGCGCGCCTATGATCTGATCATGAAGAACAAAGAGCTGCTCCTTGACCGCGATCCGAAGAAGTCTCCGGTGCGCTTTATCTTCTCCCACTCTGCGCTGCGGGAGGGCTGGGATAACCCGAATGTCTTTCAGATCTGTACGCTGAAGCAATCCGCAAGCGAGGTTCGCAAGCGTCAGGAGGTAGGCCGGGGTTTACGTCTGTGTGTCAATCAGGATGGGGAGCGCATGGACACCAATGTGCTGGGAAACGACGTCCATAATGTAAATGTCCTCACTGTTATCGCCAGTGAAAGTTATGATTCTTTCGCAAAAGGTCTCCAGACCGAGATGGCAGACGCAGTTGCCGACAGACCGAGGGCAGTCACGATAGATCTTTTTATCGGGAAGGTTATCAAGGATGATAAGGGCAATGAGCAGGTGATTGACCGGGATACCGCCTCCGCGATCCAGTACGATATGATCGTAAACGGCTATATCGACCGCAAAGGTATTTTGACGGATAAATACTACAAAGATAAGGCAAACGGCGAGATCAAGGTCGCGGAAGAAGTGGCGGATTCTGCCGCTTCTGTGATAGAGATCATCGATTCCATTTACGATGCCCGCAGTATGCAGCCGGAAAATGCCCGCAGCAATAATGTCGAGCTGCATGTAGATGAGGACAAGCTGCACAGCCGCGAGTTCAAGGCGCTCTGGTCAAAGATCAATGCCAAGTCCGTCTATGTGGTGGATTTCGATACGGATGAACTTATCAGGAAGTCGATTGCCTCCCTGAATGCCAAACTGCGCGTCTCCAGGATTTACTTCCGCGTGGAGACCGGCGAGATGGATACCATAAAATCCAAGGAAGAACTGCTATCCGGCGCTTCCTTTGTGAAAGAAAAATCTGCCAGCTACGGCGTGACCATTACGGCAAACTCGAATGTGAAATATGACCTGATCGGCAAACTGGTGGATGAGACCGGTCTTACCCGAAAGGCAGTCATTGCCATCCTTCAGGGGATTGAACCGGCTGTGTTCAACCAGTTTAAGGACAATCCGGAGGAGTTTATCGTTAAGGCAGCTTCACTGATTAACGATCAGAAAGCCACGGCGATTATCGAGCATATCACCTACAATGTGCTGGATGAGCATTATGGCATGGATGTCTTTACCGACCCGACAATTAAGGGAAAGCTGGGCGTGAACGCCGTGAAGGCAAAGAAGCATCTGTACGATCATATTGTTTACGATTCAACGAACGAACGCGATTTTGCCACAGACCTTGATACGAATACCGATGTCGCGGTTTATGTGAAACTGCCGGACGGCTTCTATATCTCCACCCCGGTAGGACACTACAATCCGGACTGGGCGATTGCTTTCTATGAGGGAAAGGTGAAACACATCTACTTTGTGGCAGAGACGAAAGGCTCCATGAATTCGATGCAGCTGCGTCTGATTGAGGAGTCCAAAATCCACTGCGCGAGAGAACATTTCAAGGCTATTTCCAATGGGAATGTGGTGTATGATGTTGTGGACAGCTACAAGGCGCTGATGGAAAAAGTGATGAAGTAATGGGATTATTTTAGTATCAGAAAATGAAAAAAGTGTTATCCCTCATGCTTGTTATCTGTATGCTTTTTACTTTAGCTGCCTGCAGGAAGGATGCCGGTGTACAGAAAACGGATGCCGCTCCGTCAGCTGCCCGGCAAAGCGATTCCGGCGGAGATAGTCCGGTATCGGAAGAAACCGAGGCCAGGCAGGAAGATCAGGTGCCGGAAGAAACCGAGGCCGGACAGGAATTTCAGGTGCCGGAAGAAACCGGGGCCGGACAGGAAAAGCAGGAGATTGACGTAGATCTCACCCAGCTCAGCAGCACGATGGTTTACTCCGAGGTTTACAACATGATCAACACGCCGGAGGACTATATCGGAAAGACCGTGAAAATGAGCGGAACTTTTAATCTATACTGTCAGAAAATGGACGAGAACGGCCAGCCGGATTTTGATTATCCGTTCATGCCCTTATCTCCGTCCCGTCTTTCATGGTAAAATGTCGTCCTTGCTATAGACGGTCACGAAATCCGCCATGCCGTCGGGACTGCGCCGCGCCCATCAGGAGAACAACTGTCACTGGAACAGCGCCCGCAGCGCCCCTTCCAACTCCGTCAGGTTCACATCCGCGATGGCGCAGCAGCCAATCCGCAAAGGCCGGCAAGTGGAGACTAATTCTTACCGGGAAACAGTTTTCGGACATTCTGGAAAGGAAGACGAAAAAGTGCGGCATCCTCACTTCCACGTCGTGTTTGCCTTCGTCTCCCCGCGGTGCATCGGCACCTGATCCGCACCCAGTGCCTTCAGGTTCTCATGCACACTGCGCCTGTCGGCCTGCCCGATCATCTCGTCGCGCGTTTTCTTCGCGGACTGCTCCGCCATATTCTTGCTGGGGCCGCCGACACAGCCGCCGACGCAGGCCATGCCCTCCACGAAATCCTCATTCAGCCTTCCAACCTTCAGCATCAGCAGCGCCTTCTTGCACTCCACCGCCCCGTTGCAGCGCAGCACGTTCGGCTTGATGTCTTCGCCCATTTCCCCGAAGCACTGCAGGACGGCCGCCGTCACACCGCCGCTGTTGCCGAAACGCTTGCCATAGGTCGAGCTCTCCTGATAGGAATTCTCCTCCTGCTCCAGCTCGATCCCCTTCGCGTACATCATCGAGCGCACCTCGCCATACGTCATGACATAGTCCGCGTTCCCCTCGATACCGTGATCCTGCGCCTCGCTCTTCTTCGCCGTGCAGGGGCCGATAAAGACCGTAACCGTCTCCGGATCCTTCTGCTTCAGATACCGCGACACCGCGCACATCGGCGATACCGTCGTAGACATGTGATCCAGAAGCTGCGGGAAATGGAGCCGGATCATATTGACGAACGCCGGACAGCAGGAAGTGGTCATCTTCCTGCCTTCCTTATAGGCTTCCGCCCATTCCTCCGCCTCGGTCGCAGCGGTCATATCGCCGCCCAGCCCGACCTCAACCATATCTGCGAATCCGGCTTTCTTCAGGGCCGTCCTCCAGCTGGCCATCGTGATTCCGGGGCCAAACTGCCCTTCCGTCGCCGGTGCCAGCATCGCGACCACTTTTCTGCCGGAACGGATCGCATCGATCACTTTTACCACAGGCGCCTTCGGTGCAATCGCGCCGAACGGGCAGCTGGGGATGCAGTTGCCGCAGGCGATGCATTTCTTCTCATCAATCACACAGATGCCGTACTCATCGTAGGTGATGGCATCCACCGGACACGCCTTCTTGCAGGGCCGCTCCAGATGGGCAATCGCACTGTACGGGCAGGCCTGGGCGCATTTGCCGCACTCCTTGCATTTCGTCGGATCGATGTAGGCACGGGCATCCCCCATGGAAATGGCGCCGAAATTGCACGCGCTCTGGCAGAACTTCCCCATGCACTTGCGGCAGTTGTCCGTCACCAGATAGGACGCGATGGGACACTCCTCGCAGGCCGCGTTGATCACCTGGATCACATTGGGGGAATGCTTGCCCGTCGGGCATTTGCCCTCCGCCAGCCGGACCCGCTGTCGGATGATCTCCCGCTCTTTATAGATGCAGCAGCGGAACTGCGCCTTCGGCCCCGGGATAATCTTGTAGGGGATATCGTCCCGCTTCTCCTCCAGCTCGCCGGCCCACGCCAGCTTCGACACCTCCAGCAGCACCTCGTGCCTGATCTTGTTCACGACTGTCTCATTCGATACCATAGTTTTCTCCTCCGGCCCCCGATCGATTCGCAGAACTCCTCGATCGGTTCGCAGAACTATCTTCGGCTGCCCTTCTTACCGCACCGGAAATGCGTTCCAGCCATCCGCTCCCATGTTTAATGAATTCAATTTTATCCGGTTCGTCATGGTTTGTCAATTGATTTTGCCGTAACCGCCTGAACCTTTTATGACTTTGCGTCAAGGGCCTCCCGCTTCTTCCTGCGTACCCGGTTGATGTGGCGCTCGAAGTCGCCGCTGTCAATCAGCTCCGTCAGAACATACTGGAGATACGTCGGCACCGTGCAGGCGTAGAATCCCAGCTTTTTCACAAACTCCGGCGCAAGACGGCGCGGCAGCACCATATAGCCGACCCGAAGCGACGGGGAGATCGTCTGGGAAAATGTATTCATATAGATCACATTGTCGTCGGCCGACAGGGCAAACAGCGTTTCCTCCGGCTTCGTGAGTACGGAAAACTCGGATTCAAAATCATCCTCCACCAGATACCGCCCGTCCGTCGCCGCCCAACGGATGTACTCGTGGCGCTTCGACGCCGAGGCGGTCACGCCGCTCGGGAAACTACGGTACGGGGAAATGTGCAGAACGCCGGCACAGGCGGCCCACAGAGAGGAACTTTCGAGGCCGTCACGGCCCAGCGGCAGCTTCTCAATCCGCACATCGCAGGCATGATAGACCTGCTCGATTTTCTTGTAGGAAGGCGACTCGATCCCATACACCCGGTTCCGCCCGAGGAGTTCCACGATCAAGCCATAGAGATATTCCGAACCGGATCCGATAACGATCTGATCAATGTCCGCCGTGATGCCGCGGCTCCTTGCCAGATAACGGCTGATCGCGCCCCGCAGCTCCACGCAGCCCATATTCGGCGAACGCTCCAGAATCGATTCGCCGCGATCGGAGATCACCTTGCGCATGGCTCTGGCCAGAACGGAGAACGGGAAATGCGGAAAGCCTGCCGCGGACGGCTTCTCCCGCGCGCCGCCGGAATCCGTCTCTGGAGCTGGAGCCGTCGGAGACATAGCCGCCAGAGACGGAACCGCCGGAGTCGGAGCCGTTGGAGACGGAGCCGACGTTTGAGACGCGGCGGTTCCGAACCGTGGGAAAGATTCCGGCCGGAAGATGACGTAGTACCCGCTCCGCTCCCGCGACCGCACATAGCCCTCGTCGCAGAGCAGCGCATAGCTGTGTTCAACCGTCACCGTACTCAGTCCCAGTTCCCCGGCGACGATCCGCTTAGACGGCAGCTTCGCATGATAAGGGTAGACCCCTCCGACGATGTCCTCCCGAAGCTGCCGGTACAGCTGCAGGTAGGCAGGAACCGGATTATCCCGGTCGATCCGGTATCTCATTTCCGTTCACACTCCCATACATCTTCATTTACGTTCCCGTTGATTCGAAAGCTCTGTGCCACATGCGGCCGCTTCGCGTGCGACTGGATTACATTCCCATTCACATTCCCGTCCTCAGCGCGATTAGCGCCCCGCCGGCCGTGCCAGCTTCCCCGCGATCACGCAGATCGCGACTGTAATGACCATATCCGGCAGCGTATTGCCGATGATGATGTCTGCCCGCATCAGGATCCGGTAGAGCACAAAGCCGGCGACCCAGATGCACAGGTTCAGCCAGTTGAACCCGCTCCCGCTGTGATCTCTCTTTAACAGGAAGAAATCCGCGATCTGTATGGCGATCATCGGCGCGAACACCGAGCCGATC